>NZ_JMKW01000039.1 GCF_000686565.1 Helicobacter bilis ATCC 51630 | reverse complement strand
TAATACTTTGATACAAATTAAAATTACATAAGCAAATAATGCTTTAATTTTTGCATTCTCTACTTAATGGATTTTATAAGCTTTTATTGTGTAGTTTTATATGCTTTATTAGCACATAAAACATACTTTAATATGTAGTAATGTTTTTGTGTATCCTTTTATGTATCCTTTTTTAGAATACATTCAAAAATACACATAAGATACAAACAAAAAAACATCAAGTGGAAGTAAAAAAAGGGTTATAACATATAAGCATATTATAAAACACTTATGCAAAAAACCCTTTATACAAGGCTTTTATGTGTTAGTGTGTTTTTGAGTGTTAGAGAGGGTGTTTTATTATGTGTTGCTAAGTGAATATACTCAAGCATAACAAGGATTCAACGCTAAGATTCCAAAATTACGCGAAATCTCAGCACTATAGAAGTGGTTATTTGATTCCATCCAAATCAAATATACTGCCTTATTAATTACTCGCTCAAGCGGCGTATTTTTGCACCAAGTGAGCTAAGCTTTACTTCAAGTTGCTCATATCCTCTGTCTAAATGATAGATTCTATGCACTCTAGTGATACCTTTTGCTACAAGAGCGGCAAGCACAAGGGCAGATGAAGCACGCAAATCTGTTGCCATCACATCAGCACCTATGAGTTCGCTTTTCCCATTAATTTGTGCTACATTGCCATCGATAGCTATATTTGCACCTAGTCTTTGTAACTCATTTACATGCATAAAGCGATTTTCAAATAAAGTTTCTTTAATAAAACTTGAGCCATTGCATTGTGTGCTTAAAGCCATAAATTGTGCCTGCATATCAGTTGGGAAGCCCGGATATTCTGTTGTTGTAATGCGGAATGCTTTTAACGGGGTTTTGCATGGATATATCGTTATCGCTTTGTTTGTATCACTAGAGCAAAACTCTGTCTCAAAGCCTATTTCATGTAGCTTTAACACAATGCTTTCAATATGGTCTTCACATACATCATGTAGCGTAATCTGTGAGTTTGTAATCGCTCCAATACACAGATAAGTCCCCGCTTCAATCCTATCTGGTATCACTCTAGTTGGCTTTAAATCAAGCAATTCCCCGCCTGTTCCCTCAATAATAATCTCTGAAGTGCCAATGCCTTGTATCTGCAATCCACTCTCTTGCAATATTTGACATAACTGCACGACTTCTGGCTCTTTTGCCGCATTAATAATACGCGTTTTCCCCTTTGCAAGGGCGGCTGCCATGACTACATTGCTTGTGCCTGTAACGGTTATCTTATCAAAGACTATGTCAGCACCTTTTAGCCCATCTTTTGCGTGAGCTATGATATAGCCCCCTTGCACCTCTATATTTGCCCCAAGCTTTTGCATGGCTTTTATATGTAAATCAACGGGTCTAGCCCCTATCGCACAACCTCCGGGCAAACTCACCTCGCAATGCCCAAAACGCGTTAAAAGCGGTCCTAAAACAAGGATCGAAGCACGCATTTTACGCACAATATCATATACTGCCTTTGTGTCATTCACACTTGTAGTATCTATGATTCTGTGTCCCTTACCCTTTGTTGTGATATTTGCCCCAAGCATTGTAAGCAAACGAATAAAAGTATTAATATCAGCAACTTCAGGCAGGTTATAAAACTCCATAGGCTGCCTAGAAAGCAGTGATAAAGCAAGTAGTGGCAATGCTGCATTTTTTGCACCAGAGATTCTCACACTCCCATGCAATGTATTCCCACCTTCAATTTCTAAATAATCCATAAAAAAGCCCTTTTGATTTCAATATGTAAGATAAAAGTCGCTATTGTAGCATATTTTATAGAATCTATAATACAAGTCTATTTGGAATCCAACTTGCAAAATAAAACAATCTCAAAGATAATATAATGAATGCTAAAGTAAAAAAATAAATATTTGTGTTGAAATTACACAAAACAATAAAATTGTGATAAAATGCGGGAATCTATTTTAATCTTTAAGGTAATTTTGTATGTTTTCATCTTCAAAAATATTGCGACAAGAGTTGCAAACTAAGGAACAAGAGAATAAAGCTTTGACGCAAGAGGTTGAATTTTATCGTCAAGTGAGTGCATTTGCATTTGAAGAGATTATTTTTGGTATCTCTCAGGGTGAAATCGTTTTTCGCAATACAAACGCAGAGTCCATAAAGGACACAAAATCTTTATTGACGCAATTGGCAAATAAAAGTGCGGTTATAACGCTAGATGATGTGTCCTACATAGCAAAACATAAGAGAGTGCAGGATACAGATTTGTATTGTCTTAAAAAATGTTCGTTTAGAGATAAGGATTTAGGTGGGCTTGATATTACGCATTTACATCATGTTGCCCTAAAGGGTGGGCTTGGAGCAGCACAAGAATCTTTTGTTGCAATCTTTAATGACTTAGGACAGATTCTAAAAAGCTCAGAAGCAGCAGCAGACATTTCTCAACAAGGGCTTGATATCACAAGAAAGTCTTTGTCTGATATTGGTGAGTTATGCGATAAAATGCAACATGCACAGACCTTAGCACAATCTCTTAGCGGAAGAAGCAATGACATTACAAATGTTATTTCACTCATTGATGATATCGCAGAGCAAACAAACTTGCTTGCATTGAATGCAGCAATTGAAGCAGCAAGGGCGGGAGAGCATGGCAGAGGCTTTGCAGTCGTAGCCGATGAGGTGAGAAAGCTTGCAGAGAAAACGCAAAAAGCCACAAAAGATATTGCAATCGTTGTAAAAGCAATGCAGCAAGAAAGTGGCGATATACATGTAAATACCGAAGAGATTAATACGATTTCAGAATCTATGCGTTGCAATGTTGATGATATAGTAGGTATGATGCAAGACTTATCATCTTCTTCTATTAGATCCAAATACATGCTTAGCATTATAAACAATCTTGTATTCTGTTCTCTTGCAAAATTAGACCATGTGATTTATAAAAACAATCTCTATTCATTCATACTTGGCACTTCCGATGAGTTTGGTATTACAGACCATAAGGGTTGTCGTCTTGGTAAATGGTATTATGAAGGTGATGGACATAAAAACTTTAGAGATACTCAAGGCTATAAAGACTTAGAAAAAGAACACGCAACCGTGCATTCTTATGCAAATGCAATTGCTGTGCCTATGAAAGAAAAACAAATGGTAAGCAAAGATTTTGTAGATAAAAATCTTAGCATATTTGAAGAAGGCACAAAAGGCGTTGTGCGTGAAATCGATAATATGCTTAATGAGAAAAATAGCGAGTTAAGAAATCTGTGTGGCTCAAATTACAATGAGTAAAATTGGTGTCTCCAAGATAAGCACTTTTTACTTCTATCTTTCGTGTTAAATGCGGTGTAAATCTAATTTTTCTTTCAATATCAAGGGGCTATTTAGGATTGCGAAATCTGTCGTAATTATTGAACTTCATAGCCTTAATGTATATGAAAATGTAGTGAAATTTAGAAGTTAATTTTAGTTGATACAACCAAGATATGAATAAACAAACCAAGCAAGTAGGATTAAAACATGGTGTTAGCAATAGTTATTCCCTGCTATAATGAAGAAGCGGTATTGCAAGAAACTCATAAAACTATATCTAAAAAGTTAGAGCAACTCATAGATTCTAGAAGTATTTCTAAAGACAGCTTTTGTGTGTTTGTAGATGATGGTAGCAAGGATAACACTTGGTCTATTTTGAAAGATTTAAGCAGTAAAAATACAACATTTACCCCCCCCCCCCCCACTGATATAGCTAAGATTGATATAGACAAACATAAAGTTACTTTAAATATCTCTTTAGATAATACAGCAGAATCTAATCTTACAGAATCTACAACAAACAATAAGGTTAAAATCATCTCTTTAAAACTCTCACGCAACTGCGGACATCAAAACGCCCTTTTAGCAGGGCTAGAATATGTGGCGGATAAATGCGATTGTGCTATCAGTATAGATTGTGATTTGCAAGATGATATTAGCGTATTTGATGAGTTTGTAGCAAAGGCGAAGATGGGGGCTGAAGTCATCTATGGCGTTAGAAAATCGCGGCAGAAAGATAGCTTTTTTAAAAAGCATACCGCACTTGGTTTTTATAGACTTATGGAGATTATGGGTGTGAAAATCACTTATAATCACGCTGATTATAGATTGCTCTCAAATAGGGCTATTAAGGCTCTGCTAAGATTCAGTGAAGTGAATCTATTTTTGCGTGGTATTGTGCCCTTACTTGGCTTTCAAACGGCGGTAGTAGAGTATGATAGGCTAGAGCGTTTTGCTGGGGAGTCAAAGTATCCTTTAGGCAAAATGCTATCTTTCGCGTGGAATGGCATAACAAGCTTTAGTGTCGTGCCTTTGCGACTTGTGAGTGTGCTAGGCATTGTGTTCTTTATACTTTCCATCACACTTGGTTGTTACGCTCTTTTTGTAAAGCTTTTTACCGATGGTGTGGTGTATGGCTGGGCTTCTACGATTATTCCCTTATGCTTTTTTAGCGGGATTCAGCTTTTAAGTCTTGGGATTATTGGCGAGTATGTCGGCAAGATTTATGCAGAATCTAAGCGGCGACCGCGATATTTTGTTGAAGAGATAATTTAGCCTATCTCTTTATTTTTGTAATCTAAACAATATATTGTGTCTAATCATATCTAAAGCACTATTTTATACATGGTAAAATTACCACGCAAACCCCCACTTTAAGATCAAATCTACATATTCACTTGACACAAGAATCTAAAACTTTCAAGATAGCTTTCCATGCTTATGTTATTATTTGATTGATAGGCTTTATCAAAGCATGTGCCATGATCTGGGCTTGTGCGTAATATGGGGAGATTTAAGCTTACATTAATACTTCTATCAAAATAAAGTGCTTTAAGTGGGGCTAATCCGCTATCATGATACATTGCGATAAATATACTATATTTTTCTCTATTGTGCGGGATAAATGCAGAATCTGGGGCAATAGAGCCGATAAAGACTTCAGCACCAATTTCTTTATTTATAATTTCTATACATTCATTAATAATCATATCTTCATGTCCCAATACGCCATTATCACCTGCATGTGGATTAAGCCCTAGGACTGCTATTTTTAACTCTTTTTTGGGTTGCAATGAGTGATTATGCGGTGCAATCTCTTGTATAGAATCTTGTGTCTTTTCTATTATAGTTTTTTCAATATTTTTTTCATCATAAAGCAGTCGTTTAACTAAATTTGCATTAATCGCATTTTGCTTTAAAGTGTTTGAAGAGAGTTCTTGCAAGGATTCTAGCTGGATTTCTTTAGAATCTTGTGTGCCATGCTTGGTGTCATTTTTTGGTGTTTGTGTTGTTTGCAAAGGTGCAAAAAGCAAACTATACGCATGATAAAAATCCCTAAAAAATTGTAAAAGTTTCTCTTTTTGTATCATACCTGAAACCTTGCTTAAGGGGATATGATCGGTAAAAAGTGCGACAAACATTTCCTTGCAGCCAAGCATCATAATCGCCTCTTTTTGGAATCTATGTCGCAAATACTGCGTATGTCCAGCATACTCTATACCCGCTAGCTGCCACGCATATTTATGTATAGGCAGTGTAACAAGACTTGCCTCATGCTCTATGCTTAACTCTACTGCCTTCTCAAACGATTTAAAGCTATAAAGCCCGCTTTTAGCACAGATTTGCCCTGCCTTTATTATCTCATCATCAAAAATATCTTGCATATTAAGCGGGTGGATATACATATCTTTTGGAATCTGCAAAGCTAACTTTTTTGCCGCACACTCCAACACTTCAAAATCTATGCAATAAATAGGTTTGCAATACACCGCAATTTCTGCATGATTGCGTAAAATAAGCTCCAGCCCAATGCCATTAATATCCCCAACTGATACATATACTAGCCTTTTTGATTCTGTGCTTTTATCTTGCTTTTGTGTATTTTTGGGATTTTTTGCTAAATCTTTTGCAGCGTTTATGTATGGATTTTTTGTGCTATGAATGAGTGCTTCTGTCTCTAATGAATGCAGGGTTTTTGATAGATTTATCGCTTTAGAATCTCTATCTTTCATTAAAGAATCTTTTATGGGGTGTTTTTGTGCTGTGCTAGTTTCTAATCTTTTTATAGATTCTAGATTGTTTATAGAATCCTGCTTTTTATTACCCACTTGCTGCAAAGATTCTAGACTTTCAAGCGTATTTAAAGACTGCAAAGTCTCACTTATCTCATCGCTATTTGTGCTTAAGTCTAGGCTATCTGCATTTAATAAAGCGTTTAGATTCTGCTCTCTCATACTCTATCTTTAGTTTAGAAGCAATACTGCTCAAAGCTTGATTTTAGAATAGTCTGCCCCCTTTGTTCTTCAAACTCTAAGAGTTCTTTACCGCAAAGATTATCATCTTCTATTCTTGTATTTGTGATAGATAGCTTTCTATCCCCACTCCAAATATACATAAGCACATAGCCCATACGATCTTCATTGCTATCTGCCCTATAAGCCTTATTCATCTTTGGCAATTCCTTATGCAATATACTAGACCCAAAGCTATCTTTTGGGTGTGCTGTGATATAGGCATTATACACACTCTCTATTGTTTGATTTGGAAAGATAAAAGTCTCATACTCTTCACCAGATTTATAATGCTTTTTTAGAAAAGCCCTTTTTTGCTCCAATGTCTTTAGCTGCTGCGGATAGAGAATCTCAAATACTTTTGTGCGTGTAGCTTCTAAAGTCGTCAATTTATCACCACCAGACTCCGCAAAACTCGAAACAGCCAACACGCAACATAAACTAAAACCACATGCAATTTTCTTAAAATACGACATAGACACACCTTTTTTATTGAAATAAAGTCTTTATTATAACGAAAATAAAGCATTTTTGCAGTATTTATTGCTATGATTGCATTTTATATTTTATGGAAAGGTGTGTATGCAAACTCTACTTTTTTATAGTGCTAGAATCTCTCTTTTAATGAGTGTATTTATATTTTGTGGTTGCACTTTTTATGTATTTGACCCGCAATATTACAAAGCTAGAAAATACTCAAAAGAGTATAGTGGCACTTATGTATTAAATAAAGCCCTATATGATGAAATCATGCAAAAACAAAAAGATTCTAAAGATACCAAAGCAGAGAATCTAAAACTAGAAGAAAAGATCTACTCACAAATAAAGCATAATAAAAATGAATTATGGCTACAAAAAAGGGAACATTACTTAAAACTTGCATATAAACATAGTGGCTATTATAGTGAGAAAAACGCTCAAAGGCTCTTTGTGCTTGATGTGATTAATAGTCAAAAAGATAGGATTCTAAGCAATGGATATGCCTATTATAGCGGTGCATATAGCACGGATATTATAGTAGAAATACCACAAGATTTAAGGGAGAAAATCGGTGGCTTAACAGATAGAAATATGAAATTCCAGCAAATAATCTATCCACAATTTTTCTATATTGATGATAATGGCAAAGCCCATATTATATCACTTGGAATCTTATATCGCTATGTCAATATAAATAGAGTGTATGGACTAAAAGAAGACACAAATATTGAAAGTGTATTTGCAAATGGCGAATGGCTTTATTTGCGTAAAAATAAGGTGAGATATGTGGATTTTGAGTAGGTTGAGTAATGATATATAAAATTATGAAAAAACAGATTTCATGATATAAGATATCTCACTTATAAAAAACTCCCAAGCAGGTGATATTCTCCAAGTAGCAATGCCATAGCATAAAAGGCAATATACGCACAAAGTGTGATACTTAAGCGATAGTATTTCTTAAAAATAAGAATGGCAAGTATAAGGCTATATAATAGTATCTGTGCAAGCAGACATGTCCAAAAACTATAATGACTTTGAGAAAACACATAAACAAACACTAAAAACCCACACAAAAGCAAAAATAAGGAAAGCTTTTATATTATGCTTATAGATTCCATTACTGATAAAAAAGAGGCAAAAAATACCATAAGAGACAAAAATATGGGGAAGTTCTCCACGCAGATGTAAGACCAAAAGCTCACCCCAAAAGAGCGTAGTATAAAAAAGCCACTTAAGCTGAAAAGTAGTGATAGAATCTAGCTTTTTTCTTTCATTTTTTGGACATTTTTCTTGTTTGCCACTTAACATAAAAGTCCTTATAAAGATCAACAATGTCATTAAAATAGATTAAAATCCATTAACTGCCTACAATAATAAATACTTCCCAACAAAAACTAGGCAACCTTATTCAAACAAACAATTTAAATTTAGCATTATTTAAATATATGCTCTGTTCTGTATCCCCTTAAGGCTAGGGTTTGGAAATACTCTTTTAGCTTCTTGAGACTCTCTTTAGAATCTTTGCTAATCTCCATAATCTCTACGCCGTGTCGCAGGGTTTCTAAATCGCTTTTCACCTGCTCTGTTTTAAAGCCAAAATACTCTTTCATTTCAGCTTTTGTAACTAGCACAATGTCAGCACACAAAAACATAGAAGGATATTTTAGCACCTTATCATCGCCCTCTGGCACACTAAGCAACACAACATTTACATTCGCTCCCAAATCATAACTTGCCGGACATACGAGATTACCTACATTTTCTATAAACAAAAAGTCGCTTTGATTAAATCTAGAATCTTGCATGAGTGAGGGCAGTATATTTGCTACCATGTTTGCTTCAAGATGACATGCCTCACCTGTTGTGATTTGCTTTGCTAATACGCCTTGTTTTTCTAGTCTATCAGCATCTCTATTGGTCTCTAAATCCCCCTCAATCACGCAGAATTTAAAGTCATCAAACTTGCTTAAAGATTCTAAAAGTGTAGTCTTACCGCTTCCGGGGCTACTCATAAGATTTATCACAAACTTATTATGCGTATCATAAATGCCCCGTAATTCCTGTGCTTTTCTATCATTCGCACTTAAAACTCGCTCTTTTATCGCAATAACTTTTTCCATACATTTCCTTTCAAAAAACTCTAATTTTAACAAAAAGATTCTAATAGATTATAACTTTTATTTTTTATTGTTATAAATGTAGTTTATAGAATCTAAAACATGTTATAATCATAAATTTTACACAAAATTTACTTTAGGATATACAATGCGTATTGTTAGATATGCTTTTTATTATTTTGTGCTTACCTATCATATTCTACAAGCACATGCTAATGATCATTTTATGCCTTGGATAACTTCGCAAAATCAGCTATATATAATGGGGAATATGGGGAGTTTAGATTCTAAAAATCATCATACTAAGCAAAGCGAAGTATCTAAAGACTTAGAATCTAAAAAAGATTTTTCGCCTATGGCTCAAAATGACAAGATACTAGTTTCTCTACTAACAAACCACGCAAACAAAACCACAAATTCTAGCGGTTGCTCTATGGCTTTAGAAGCTTTGGATGGGCTTTGGCTGAATTGTGATGATAGGAGTTATCTAAGCGGTATGACTATCCATCACAATTCTCTCAATCGCCCAAATTGTATAGACAAGGGCAAATCTTTACAGAATCTAGATTCTGTAAATTACGCCCTAAACCCCGTAGCCCACCCAAATTTAGCACAGAATCTAGAATCCAAACCAGAAAACACCACCCTAACAAAACTAAAAAATCACTTTTTCGATATAGACACTTATAAAGAACGCACAAAACAAGCAGAGACAACCTATACAGATTTTATGAGAGTATTGGAACATGAGGGGACTTACTTTGTGTATTCATATAGCTTGCCACCTTTTGGAATCTATGGGAGTAATATACCTAGCGAATTGAAGTTTCAAGTAAGCTTTAAAGTGCCACTTTGGCGTGGAGCGTTTTGGAGTAAAGGCTCACTCTTTTTTGCTTATACGCAGACTTCATGGTTTCAGCAGTTTAACTTTCGCTATTCTAATCCTGTGCGAGATTCAAACTATAAGCCATCAATCTTTTATTCCTATCCAGCAGATTGGGAGCTTTTTGGTGGCAAGGGCGGTAAGATTAAAGAATTACGCATTGGCTACTTGCATTTTAGCAATGGTGTCGGTGGTGATGAGTGTTTGAGAGATAGCAATAGAAACCCTTTAACTCCAGAGAAATGCCGCTCAAGAAGCATGGGAAATAGAATCATGCTAGAACTCATTTGGGAAAAAGTTGTGAAAAACTCTACATTTGGGATACATATCACAGCATGGCCCTATATCCCAAAACGAAAAGATAACCCAGATATTAGTCTCTACATGGGCTATGCAAACGCAAGACTTTATTACAAACATAAAAAGCATTTTCTTGAATTACATGTAGCTCCCATTATTAGCGATTATACACGCTATCATGGCTCATTGCAGCTTGGTTATGCGTATGAGGTGAGTAAGTTTTTTGCAGTGTATGGGCAGTATTTCTATGGCTATGCAAATAGCTTGTATGAATACAATATCCCAACCCATCGCATAGGCATTGGCATAAGAACAACGGGATTTTAAGTATCATGTTTAGATAAGATTTTAGATTTGACACCAACAAACCACGCAAACAAAACCACAAATTCTAGCGGTTGTTCTGTGGCTTTAGAAGCTTTGGACGAGCTTTGGCTGAATTATGATGATAGGAGTTATCTAAGCGATATGACTATCCATCACAATTCGCTCAATCGTTCAAATTGCATAGACAAGGGCAAATCTTTACAGAATCTAGATTCTCTACCATTTGGGTGGGTGCAAATTTATAAAATCTAGATTCTTTGTCATATTTGCAAGTGTGGGCAAGAGCTTTGCTCGTGCGAGTGTGTAAGCACGGAATATCTTGTTGAGATTCTATGTTAGACACTTTGCTTTGCTTAGTATGACAATTTTTAGAATCTATAAATTCTATTTTGGCTCAAGCGCCCTCAATTCAAGGACATCTCTTTGCAATGTAGCATTATCTAGTCTGCTTTGCTCTACCTCAAGACGCAGGTTATTTCTTGTTTTATGTAGATCCCATAATACTTCAAGCGAAGTAGAACCAAAGAATAGATACACAGCATAGCTGCCTACCACAAAGGCAATACACACTAAGCCTATAAACACTCGCTTAGAATAGACTAGATATTGCCATTTGTATGTTTTAGGTTTTATTTCATTATGTGATTTTTGCAAGATGATATTGTCAAATAAATCTTCTTTATTGAGTTCTTCTGTGTGAATCCCTTGTTGTGTATTATGAGAATCTTTATATATTTGTGTAATATTAGATTCTAGTATCTCTTCTTTTAAATCATGCGGCACATTTACTTCATGTAATAAATCTGTGTTTGAATCACTTTGCGTTTCGTTTAGATTATTTATAATATTAGATTCTATTGCTTCATTTATATTTGTATTTTCTTGTTGTGCTTGTGATTCTAACTCATTTATCACTTCATTATTAAATGCTATATTATCAGGCATAGATTCTATAATTTGTGTAGAATCTTTGGAATCTAGCACAATATCATTAAGAATATCTTGTGGGGCATTATCGTCTATATCATTTTGGTTTGTATCTAAATCTATATTATTCAAATCATTAGATTCCATAGAATCTACTTGAGAGTTAAAAGAATCTTCTTGTATAGATTCCATATCTCGCAAGGATTCTATATTAGAATCTTGTGGAGACATATCATTATTTTCTTGTGTGTTAATATCGCTTGGTAATGTATCGTTTTTAGAATCTTGCATATAAAATTTATTCCTAATGGCTTTTATGCGGTATTATAACATGTTTTTAACATAAACATTAAATTGCCCTAATATGCAATTATCATCAACCTATAACTCTAATAACTTAAAGGGATACTATGGATAAAGAATCATATTTTTTAAACCTTTTAGCACAAAGTGGTATCACACAAAATCTAAATGATGATTGTGCTTTACTATCACCATTACTTTTTAAGGATAAAAGATATATTATTGCAGCTGATAGTTTTGTAGAAAACATTCATTTTAAAATGTCTCATAAAGATTCTAATTTTTTGCACCCTAAACCCTGCCACTACTCAAATGAAATAGATTCTAAAGTCTTGTCAAAATACACAAAAAGCCCTACCCCCACCCATAAAGATAGAGATTCTAAAAATAAATGGCTAAGTTATGAAAACCTAGCAAAAAAGGCTTTTCTAGTCAATATCTCTGATATATTAAGCTCTGGGGCATTACCGCAATACGCCCTACTCTCTATCGTGCTACATAAAGATATGAAAAATACGCATATAAAAGAAGTGATACAAGGCATTACAAGCGTTTGCAAGGAATATAACATTAAACTTATAGGTGGCGATACAATGTGTGGCAGGGAACTCTCATTTCACATCACAATCATAGGTCGTTTAATAGGTAAATATCTCCATAGGGACAGGGTAAGAAATGGCGATTTACTCGCCTATACAAGTATAAGAAAAGGCAATCTAGGCAGCAGTCTTAAAACACTAAAAAAGCTACTACGATATGGCACAAATAAGCATATTCTGCCTCGTCATGTTATAGAGACGACGCATAGAGACAGCCGCTTTGCCCTACCCTTTTTACGCATGGCTTTCCTTAAAAAATCACACAGATTGCTTCATGCTTGTATGGATATTAGCGATGGATTAGCAAATGAGATAAAAAGGTTAGAATCTCAAAATAAACTCACGCTACTGCCCTACTCTACCCTAAAAAAAGAAGTGTATCAAAGCGGGGAGGAATATGAGCTATTATTTAGCTTTAAAGAAAAGAATCTAACTGCCTTGCAACGCATAGCAGATTCTACGCGGACACAAATCCATGTTGTAGGAAAATTTGGTCGTTATAAACCGCATTTTTTTCACACAATACAATGGCATACATAAATAAGAAAACTTAGCAAGAAAATACGCATGAATTGAGAGTGTAAAGCTATTTTGTTGAAATTCTTATGCTATTATTCCAAATTTAACTCTAAATCATTTAACTAGAATCCTAAAATTAGAATCTTAAGGCGTAACATGTCAATCGAAAAAAATCTCCATGATGTAAAAGATAAGCTTACAAAAGACCAAAATCTACTTGTAAGTGCATTTAAACTTGAAACATTCTATAAAAAATACAAGAATTTTTTATTCCTTGCCATCGCGTTATTAGTGCTTTTTGGTATATATATGGGGATTAGAGCCTACACAGAACATAGGACAAACTCACAAGCAAATGAGCTAATGAATACCTTGTATAGCAAAAATCTCACCGAAGAAGACAGAAAGAAAACAGAAGAAACACTTGCTACAATAAAGCCGGATTTATATGATTTCTATCGCTATACGCAGTTACAGAATCTAAGCCTATTGCAGTTAAAAAGCGATGAAAATCTTGCTGTTTTGGAGCAGTTAAGCAAGTCAAATAATGAGCTTGTTGCCACACTCGCTAGTTATCAATACGCAGTATTTGGCGAAAAGCTAGAGTTACTTGAGAATTTTAAATCAGATTCTATGCCTATACTAAGAGATAGAGCAAGATTTCTAGCCGCATATTTATATATGCAAAATAATAACACGCAAAAAGCAAGAGAGATTCTGGAATCTATCCAGCCAAGAGATAATAATAAACTTGTCGCAGAAATGGCAACTTTACTCAAACACTATGGTGTGAGTAATCAAGACTCAAATACACAAAACATAGATTCACCAACAAAAGAAGATAAAGCAACAGAGCAAGGACAATAATGTATCAAGCACTTACTTCATATCCCATTCATATTTCTAAGACCCTGCATATTTTCAAACACATCTTAGACAATCTCAAGCCAAACTTCATAAAAGTATCATATTGTATGATTATATGTTTGTTGCTTGTATTTTATAGTGGTTGTGATTCTCAAAAAGATTTCAAGCCAGAGCATATTCAAGGTAAAATCGAGTTTAATGGCAAACTAGAAAAGCCTCTAGCAAGTAGCAATCAAGCAAGTGCTAAGCTAAAAAATAACGCAGTCATTACAGAAAATGGCTTATCAAATATCACGCTTAATGAGAATGAAAACTTGCTTTATGCAGACTCTAAACAATGGCTTGTAAGCAATGGCTGTGCTGAGCTTCTCATTATCCCGCTATTACAAGACAACAATACGATAAGCCTTGATAGACCAAACGCAAAGGCTATCGCTACAAAAGGCTGCATTGTAAGTGCAAGCATAAAGGGTAATCTAGTCGCTGGTGTGCTTGCAAGCAATACGCTTTTTCTCTATGACCTTACAAAAGATTCCTTTAATTTCCAAACAAAAGAGGAATCAATCTATGCCATTTCATCAAAACATGCAAATCCTGTTATCCTTGATACACTAATTGTTTTCCCAACACTTGATGGCAGACTAAATACAATCGATATAGCACAAGGAAAAAGTGTAAAAAATATCATTGTAAATACAGAAAAATTTCTAAACAACATTATCTATCTCAAAGTAAAGCAAGATGAGCTAGTAAGTGCTACACATAAACGCATTTATACACTTATTCGTGGGGAATCTTATGGCAAAGAGCTAGAAATCCGCGATATTTACTTTGATGGGACACATATCTATGCCCTAAGTCTCAATGGCACAATCTATCAGTTTGATAAAACCCTAGCCACACTTCAAAGTGTAAAATTACCTTATGCGAATCTCAATGGGATTATTATCAAAGACAATCATTTATACACCTTTGATAATAGCGGTGGATACCTGATTGATTTATCACTCAAAGATTTTAGCTATGAAGTCTTTAAGCTAAAATTTGGCATGGAGCGATGGTTTAACAAACGCGTTACAATGTTTTACACACAAAATATTTTATACATCAATAATAAAATTCTAGATTTTGACAAAACGCTAAATAAAATCATGAATGAAAATAAGAAATAAATCTTATTTAAAAGAGCTGTAAGGAAAGGAGGTTTGTAATGGCGAGCATTGTTTTATGTGATATAGGCAATTCTTTTTTGCATTTTTATTATGCAGGTAGAATCTGGCGAGAGAATCCAAATAATATTTCTCTAAAAAAACCTCATATTCCAATCTACTACATTAGCGTAAATCCAAACTTTGAAAAAAAGCTATTAGATTCTCATAAAACTTGCATTAATCTTGAAAAATTCATACAGCTACAAGGCGTATATCAAGGCTTAGGGATTGATAGAAAAGCAGCATGTAAAGCCATTAGCAATGGGGTAATCGTTGATGCAGGAAGTGCTATCACTATTGATATTATGGAGGATAATCAGCATGTAGGTGGCTACATTCTGCCCGGCATAAGCTCATATCAACATCTCTATCAGTGTATATCCCCTGCCCTACATGTCCCGCTTGATTTAAGTGTGAATCTATACGCACCACCACGCAGCACAAAAGAGGCAATAAGCTTTGGAATCTTAAAAAGCATTATACTCATGCTAAAGCATACTACACAAACCAAAAAAATGTATTTTACAGGCGGTGATGGTAAATTTTTTGCTAAATATTTTGAAAACAGCATATTTGATAATACCTTGATTTTCAAAGGTATGCAACAAGCCCTAAAAGAAAATAATATAATTTAAAAGGACATATATGCTTACGATCGCACTTCCAAAGGGAAGAATAGCAGATGAGACCTTATCGCTTTTTGCAAAGATTCTCAATAAAAAAATACAATTTGATGATAGGAAACTCGTTTTAAAAGATGAGAATTTCACATTTTTACTTGTGAGAAACCAAGATGTGCCAACCTATGTGCATTATGGAGCAGCAGACTTAGGCGTCGTAGGGCTTGATGTGCTTGAAGAACACAAAGATATTGATGTCGCAAGGCTATTAAATCTTCAAATTGGTAAATGTAAAGTCGTGCTTGGGAGTGAATGTGGCAAACCTATAAACTATCTCAAACCCCGCATAAAAATCGCTACAAAAATGACAAATATTACTCAAAACTTCTTTTCTGCTCGTGCTATCGCCGTTGATGTTATAAAGCTTTATGGCTCGATAGAGCTTGCCCCATTAGTCAATCTTGCAGATGGAATCGTAGATATAGTGGAAACAGGCAGCACCATGAAGCAAAATAATCTACAGATAGATGAAGTCATCATGGAATCAAGCGCCTATCTAATCGCAAACACAAATAGCTTTTTTGCCAATAAAAACAAAATCTTACAACTACAAGAGCATTTAGCACAAATACTATAAAACTAGTTTGCTTTTATATGAATATAATCTTAGTAAAGCCTAGTTTAGTAAGACTCTGCAACAAAGAGCAATTAAACATCATTTATCAATATTATGGGGGAGGGTTATAAAAATCTATAATCAAAATAGTAATATTGATGACAACACTTTTATACAAAAAAGATAAGCCACAATCAGCAACTTGCATGAATACTAAGCAATTGAGTGATGCAGAATTAAAAAATATCATTTACTTGTCGATAACACGATGGAAATATATATTTGAGTTTATCGTAACTTGATGCTTATTATCTTAAATTCTATCTTCAACTGATTTAATTGTTTTATACAAATATTGTTTAAGAGTATTTTATATTTTTTGTCGTATGGGAATTTATGTCATTTTACTACATTAATATAACAAAACATTCGTATTGTATGCTATATTATCGTAAGTTTGCATTGTTAGAAGCTATACAGCATAGACTTATTAATTAAGGCAAGTCAAATATCAACACTTCATTATTAGAATCTAAGCCTTTGAGAATAAAGCTAGATTCTGCACAGCACATCACACCATCACTTGTTTCTATGATAAAGGGCTTGGTTTGGCTAGATTCTATCTCTAGTTTGCCACGCACCACTTGGATATACGCCTTGCGACCACTTTCAAAGCTAAAAGTCTCATTTGCAATATCCCTATACAGCCATAACCGCATATCTTGATACACTTTTAGAGAATCTTGCTCAGCGTTTGGGGACAAAATAAGTGTTTTGCCCTTGCTTGTGTCAAAGGCTTTTTGCTCATATCTTGGCTTAATGCCTAGCTCATTTGGCTGAATCCAAATTTGATAAAAATGCAGCGGCTCTCTCAAAAGATTAAACTCTGAGTGCGTGATACCACTGCCCGCACTCATTATTTGAAACTCCCCGCTTGGCACTCGCTCTTCATTGCTCATACTATCTTTATGCGCGATTGTCCCATTTAGCACATAGGTGAGAATCTCCATATCCTTATGCGAATGTGTCCCAAAGCCCTTGCTCGGCTCTACCCTGTCTTCATTAATCACACGCAATGCGCTAAAACCCATAAACCTTTCATCATAATATCCTGCAAAAGAAAAGCTATGATAAGTATCAAGTCAGCCGTGATTAAAATGCCCTCTTTCATTTGCTTTGCGTAGTGTTAGCATATTAAATCCTTTGTGTAAAACTATTATCACACTATATTATCTAGGCAAATAGCATATAAATCTGCATTGTTTTAAGGGCTATTTTTACAAAAATGTGATTTTATGTAAAAACAATGCTGCATTATACAGACGCAAATAAGAAAATATTTAATATTATTGAAGTGAATTTTATGTGATAAAAAACAATCAATAAACTTCGCAAATCTAAACAATCTTAGAATCTTATATGCTATTTAGCGTATAAGATTCTCACGCATACGCCACAGCGCGCATTTCTCGTATTACATTAACCTTTATTTCGCCCGGATATTGTAATTGCTGTTTGATTTCATTTGCAATTTCTCTAGATAATACAACACTCTCTATATCATTTACTAAATCAGCTCTTACAATTACTCGTATTTCTCTACCTGCATATACCGCATAGGCTTGTTTTACGCCAAATTTCTCCATAGCAATTTTTTCTAAATCTCTCACACGATTGATATAGCTCTCATTTGCTTCATTTCTAGCACCCGGTCTTGCCGCACTTAATGCATCTGCCGTGCAGACTGCACTGCATTCAATGCTTTTAGACTCTTCGTGTCCGTGATGTGCGTATATGGCATTAATCACAACAGGATCTTCATTATATCTTAAACATATATCAGCACCCAAATCCACATGGCTACCACCTTGTTCATCTGTGAGTGCTTTGCCAATATCATGCAGGAGTCCTGCTCTTCTTGCAAGTTTTACATTGCCACCTAACTCACCTGCTATAATCCCTGCTAGTCGTGCCACTTCTAGTGAATGCTGCAAAGCATTTTGCCCAAAACTTGCACGATATTTTAGTTTTCCTATGAGTTTTTTAAGCTCAGATTCCACATAGCCTATACCAAGTTCCAATAGAATCTCATCGCCTTCTTGATAGAGTTGCTCTTCTGCTTGTGCCTTTACTTTTTCATACACTTCTTCAATGCGACTTGGGTGTATCCTGCCATCTTGCATGAGAATTTCAAGTGTCCTTGTCGCTAAAGCCCTTCTATAAAGGCTAAATGAGCTAAGTGAAATCTCATTAGGCGTATCATCAATGATAAGATTCACACCGCAAACCATCTCAAAGGCTTTAATGTTTCGCCCCTCTTTGCCAATGATTTTGCCTTTCATCTCATCATTTACTAACCGCACATTATTCACCAATCTATCGCTGACAAACTCTCCGGCAAATCGCGTAGTCGCTTGTGCGATAATATAGTTTGCCTTGCGTTTTGCTTCGGCCTTTGCCTCTGTCTCATAGCGGCGGATAAGACTAGCCCTCTCTTGTATCAGCTCATCTTCTAGATTTTTTAATAGAATCTTTTTTCCTTCTTCTTTTGTTAGAGCAGTGTAATCTTGCAAAAGAGATGAAAGCTTTATTTTTTCTTCTTGACATCGCTCTAATATTTTTGCTTGTTCCTCTTTTTGCCTTAATACTTCCTGTTTTGCATGATTTATTATCTTATTGCTTTCTTCATGTTCTTGTATTATTTTTTCAAGCTCATTCTTACGCTTTGCAAGTTTTTTATTGAATTGTTCCTCTTCTTCTTGCATTTTTACATGTTTATTGTGCAGTAACTGCTCTATTTCGGTTTCTAATGCCTTAATTTTTGCATTATTTTGCTCAATACACAAAAGCATTTTGGCATAGGAAAACTTCCTTGCAACAAAGAAAGTGATAAATGCAACACAAATAGCGGTCGCCCCGCATGAAAGTAAAACAATAGAAGTCATTTATACGCACTCACATACATATCTGCTTGTATATCATGCCATTCACACAACGACTTACTGGAAATATGCCGCAATCTACTCACAAAAATACTATAAGGTCGCACCTTTAAAGTTTCATAAAATCTATCATACATACCTTTTCCAAATCCTATTCTTTTCATATTTTTATCAACGCCAAGCACTGGCACAATAGCAATGTCTATCAATATATTTTTATAAATCTTGCAAGTTTTTGGTTCATAAAGTCGCCAATGGGTTTTTACCAAAGGAAAACGATATTTTACCATGTTAAAGCTTGTTTTTTCAAGTTTTGGGACAAATACCTGATATTTTTTATCCTGTTTTAATTTTGCCAAAATATGCATAATATTTACTTCAGTAGATAGTGGAATGTAGAGTAAAACATTGCATTCTTTTGCTTTTGATTGTATATAGAAAAGTTTATTATTGCGTTTTATCTTATAGGCTTTTGGCTTTTTGTAGCTTGTTATGTGTGTATATATTTTTTTCGCACAAAGCTTATCATAAATGCAGAATCTCTTTTGCATTTTTGCTTTTATTTTTGTGCGAAATTCTGTTTTTGAATCTATGGATTCTGTATGTTTTTTAGCTATGAGATTTTTTTTCATTGTGTGTTTATGCCTTATTTTTGATTTTAAATGATATAAAATCTTAATTATTTTAAACATAACATAGGGAGTAAAATATTAAAATCATGTATGTTAAAGGAAGATATTTTTAATATACTCAAGCTTTCTATGAGATTTTACAGCACGAAATAAGATTCTACTCTGCATAGAGATTTGCATTTTCTCTTGCGACTTTATCGCAGTGTTCATTTTGTGGATGTCCATTATGTGCCTTAACCCATTGCGTTGTTATAGTATGCTTTGCTCCTACATGTATGTATTCTCCCCATAAATCCGTGTGTTTTACATCTTTAAAACCTTTTTTTTGCCAATTTGGAAGATACTGCTCGATAGAATCACATACATACTTGGAGTCGCTTACAATGACTACATGGCAAGGTTCGGTAAGCATTTTTAATCCCTCTACAACCGCCTTAAGCTCCATGCGTCCATTTGTGCTATATGCCTCACCACCACTTACTTGCGTGTGAAAAACTCTGCCATTTGGGGCTTTATACTCAAGCAGGGCACAATACCCACTAGCCCCCGGATTCCCTAAACTTGAACCATCTGTGTAAAGAGTAACTGATTTCATACTTCACCTTTTTAATATAATAAGCCAAATTTAAAATCGGCAGATTCTAAGAAACACTTTGTTATAAAATCACCGCTTTTTTATTAAGATAAAGCTGTGAAACTTGTTGTATTTTGATATAAGTTGCAATCAAGATTTACCATACTTTAACTTTTTAACACACACTCAAAAACACACCAACACATAAAAGCCTTAAATCAAAGGTTTTTAAACTTTGTTAATGTGTGCGTATGCCATTATATTGCAAACAAAGTAAAACTTTATCAAGTAGTCAATTCCCTATAATTCCACATAATCTTTTATTTTAATCTAAAAAAGGTTATACATTGTTTTAACTTATTAAAGTATGTTTTATGTGCTTAAAAGGCATATAAAACTACACAATAAAAGCTTATAAAATCCATTAAGTAGAGAATGCAAAAATAAAGCATTGTTTGCTTATGTAATTTTAATTTGTATCAAAGCTTTAATTAATTTGTAATTTTGCATTGCTTAGTTTGTAACACTTTGTAAAGTGAAAATGTAATATATAATCACTAGATAAAAATCATATAAAAAAGGCTTGTATTTTAAGTTATTAAGGGTATTTTAAAGACAGGAAAGAAACAAAACTTTAAAACCTTATTCATACACCATAATCAAAACTGAAATCTTTAGAATATGTGTTATTTTGCTTGT
>NZ_JMKW01000038.1 GCF_000686565.1 Helicobacter bilis ATCC 51630 | reverse complement strand
AATTTTAACTTAAAACCAGATTCTAAAGACAATAATGTGTTTATTCCCAGACATACAAGCGTAGTATCTTCTCCTGTTCAGTCGGTTAGATGTGAATTTAGAACAATTTATGATGTGATGTTGTATCCCTTGAAAATTTATAATGTTGATGTGGGCAGTGAGGGAAAATACACTACATTTGTGATCGACATAGAAACCACGCAAGATCATCTAACTATTGCAGATATTAACATAAAATATCTGAATTTATATCTTGGTAATGAGATTTATACGGCAAATACCCTGCTTTTATGGCTTTTACAATATGTGAAAGAAATTATAACAATACCACAGAAGCCTATAGTCAAATAAAAGCTTTTATGCTTGAAGATGGTTTTACACATAGATAATATTTAGGCTATGCTTCTAAAAATGTAATGGATGAAAAGCAAATAAACTTACTTGCAAAACGAATTTCGCGTAAATTTACTTGGCTCTCTACATTGTGTGCAGAGTTTTGATGTAGCGGATATAGGCGAACAACATGATTTAACACATTTATTTACAGACAGAGCTTTACAGAAAGATAGAAATCTTATAAAGCAAGATTAAAGCAGTGATACCCGTATAAATGCAAGACTATCCAAACCTTTAAAATTCTCAAACTTAGAGACAGAATCTTATAAAAGTTGAGTTTAGCAATGGAATTACATATCTTTGTATTCAGGTTTTGACTGAATTGCAAAGGCTTGTTTTATTGGTAGTTTTATGACATGACGCAACGAGTCTTTGATCAACCTTAAAGGTTTAGTGCGTTATCTAAGTTTCCAGCGTTAATCGTGTGTGTCGGGAACGCCATTAAAATCTAATGGTTAGCGTTTTAAAGGCATTTGTTTTTTAAATCTCCTTTTTCAAAATACATACTTTTAAAGCTTAATTCATTAACCTTTTGTCATATCTTCTCCACAATTATATAATATCCATTTATCTGTTTTACACTTATTAAAACTTCCTTGTTCTTATGGTCTTTTATTAAAGTTTGCGGGGTGGCTTTGTTTGCATAATCTTGATATTTAGCAATTTCATTAAGTGCAACGGCTTTTTTTGGTTGCCATTCTTTACCATAGATGAGTTTTCTCCATGTCTTTTAAATGTGTGAATAACTTCACTAGGTGTTATGCTTATTATGGTTTTTTGTAAGATTCTAAAACCCAATTGTTTTGCCTTTGTCTCACCTTTTGTTGTTTCATATAATTTTTTAAACATTGTTTTAAAAATATCTTGGCAAGATGGGTAATTGTCAATTTATCACTGCTTTCACCAACATATCAAAAAAATAGCTTTTAACAAACTACACCCTTGTATAATATGAAAATGCTTATTTTACTTTTATAGATTTCATGGCTTATTATGATAACTTGTCATGTTGAACGGAGAGAAGTGTCTTAAGGTTTATATTCTAGTAAAGAGATTTTACTGTTTTTGCTTAATTATAGCGATCTTTTGAAAAAGGCGAAATATCTCTCTATAATCTAGATTAGATGTTTATGTTTCTCAGCATGACAACCACTATAATCTCATATAGATTCTAATTTCTAAACATCTTGCGGAGTTTGTGCTTAATGTATGGCATGGTTGCTCTGTGTTTTATCTTATGTAAGAGTCGATTGAAATATGTATTTTGGGTGTGCTTATATGTTTCTTTTGTGGAGTGAATGCTAGATTCTAGTTCCTTAGCTCCTGTTTTTATTAAATATTCAATAATAATATCTCTATGCAGTAAAATTTCAACCATGTCTTTATGCGATAAAGATTCATCTATTAGTCTTTTATATTTTTCTATGGGTGGGAGTATGTGATTATAGTTATATTGTGTTGAGATTTTTATATTTTCTTTTGATAGGGCTTCATAGTCCGGTGTTTCTGTGTGGTAATTACCCTCTTTTGTAGCACAAAAGAAAGCAATAAGATCGCAAAATGAGATTCTATGAGAATCGTTTTCCCAGCTTCTTGCATTGTGATAATACTCTTTTTTACTAGCCTTGCCATTACTGATTTTACAATGTGCGTTTTCATTAATAAAGAAAGGGGTTTGCACCTCAATCACACAATTTAATATATTTGTCTCTTTTATAATGCTTTGCCCCCCCCCCCCATTGTATGCGTTATTGCATGTATCGTTACTATGTATATCATTGCATAGCTCTAAACTTGCATAGCTAAGAGAGCATTCGTCCCAACCTTTTGGTTCTTTAAAGTTCTCTTTCCACTCTCTTGTATTATTCCATGTGTGTAAGCCTACAAGACAACAACCCTGCATTTTTTTAGGAAATGCCAAGATGGTATTAGAATCTAGCCTATATATCTGTTCCCCATACATTGAATTGACGAGATAATCCTCTTTTATTTTACCCTTTTTTACTATCATATCCTTTGGAGTGCATTCAAAAAATTTTGGATTATCATTTGTGATTGCAAGCTTTTTTGGCATTTGAAAAATCTCTATTGAATCTATGATATTTTTGCCTACTCTTTGCATAATGCTGCTTAACTGGTGTCCCCAATCAATTGTTTTACTAAACTCTTGTAAAGCATAATTTTCATAATATTCCTGCATATCAATGCAATTAAATCCATATTCTTCACACAGCTTCCTATGCATATTATTGATTAATCTATAATTTTCAAAATAATTAGGTAACAGCAAAGATACTACTTTTTTATTCAAAAAATAAAGCTCTTTATAAAACCATGAGAGATTGCGATAAAAAGTATCAAGTGGAATGTTTTCATAAGAGTTGCATGTATTGATAACATCATTTACATTAGATTCTGTGATAATCAACTCTGCATTTTCAAAAATTTCTTTGTTTCGCTTTCGTTTTAATTCATAGAAATTTTGAAATGAATTACACGCTCCAAGTCCAAAATTATAAAATTTAAACTCATCTTTATTCATTAATGAATCTTGTATGCCCTTTTGTAATCCATCACCCATAACAGAATTACTACCGCCAAGTAAAATAATATTCTTTTGCATTGCTTTCCTTTTTTTGTAAGGTTTCATTGTAGCATGTAAGTTTGTGTGTTGTTAAAATGCTATGTGTTAAATCTAGTTATTAAATATCTCTTGCCATAGTTTCATTACTGCTTCTTTGCTAAAAGCTATACTTACCTTTTGCTTTGCTTGTAGTCCCATAGATTCTCGTTTTTGCTTATCACTCATTAGCGTGAGAAGCTTATCTGCATAGTCTTGCAAGTCATTATCTTCTATAAGATAGCCGCTTACACCAGATTCTATAATATCGCTTGGACCCGCAGCAATATCAAAAGCAACACAAGGCAAGGCATAAGAGCTTGCTTCCACAAGCACCATACCAAAGCCCTCAAAATGGCTAGTCATCGCATAAATACTTGCGTTTAGATATTCAGATTCTATATCTTTTGTGAAGGGTTTTAGGATAATAGTGTCTTGTAAGTTTTTTTCTTTTATTTTAGATTCTATTTGTTCTTGTAAGACCCCACTGCCAACAATGATGAGTTGCCAAGATTCTAAATCCTTTTTGTGCGTTGCAGTTTCCGCCCTTTTAAGAGAGTTCGCCTTTCGTGCTTCGTCATTTATGTTTAATAAACTCCTTGCACTCAAGGCTTCACAACTCTTAAAATCATCGCAAACTGCTTCCGCACTAAGTCGCTTAGAATCTAAGGTTGTTTTGTGGCTGTCATTTTGAATTGTTATCTTGTCATCTTGAGTGTATAAGCACAAAATATCTTTTTTAGATTCTGTGTTAGATACTTCGCTTTGCTCAGTATGACAAATGGTAAAGTCAGTATGACAAGAAGTAGATTTAGCATAACAAAGATTAGAATCTAAATTTTCATCATTTTTGCGCCCTAAACCCCGCAGCCCACCCATTCTCTCCTGCACCTTTCCCCAAATATCTATAAGTCTTAAAAAGCCTTTTTGATCGCCCCTATCCATACGCCCAACGGATATGATTCTATGCTGATTGGAATCTGTGTTTTTTTGTGAGGTAAAAGGCAGAAAGTTTGGAATGACTTTAATGTTTTTGTGATAGCTCTGCCATTTGTCTAATTCACGAGATGAAAGCACGACTAAGGTATCAAAGAGATTAAATATCTTTTGCTTTCTTTTATCTATCTTTTTTGGTGCGTTTAGATGCCATAGGCGGATATATTGTATAGAATCTAGTTTAGCCTTTGGGATATACCAGCCATCATTTGCTAGGACAATATCAGGCTTTTCTTGCTGTGCGATTGTATCTACTTTTTTGCTTAAGATATATCGATAAATGCTTTTATTAAAAAGCTTTTTAAATGGGTTTTTACTCTTTGGTGTGGTATGTGATAGAAAGCGGACATTGATATTTTCATTCAAACTAAAAGCAATATCTTTTTCTACTCTAAAAAGGCTAATAATGCTTACCTCAAAGCCCATCTCACTAAACGCATTAGAGAGATTGACACATACTCTCTCGCCCCCGCCAGATTCTGTAATATCTTTGAGAATGATATAGATTTTTTGCATGGGAATCCTTTAGCGATTATAAAGCGTTTTGCCAAATAGTGTAATAATTTTATGCTTTTTATTAAGACTTATGCGGAAGTTTTTACGCCGCCATTCTTTAAAGGTTTGTGTTTTTGCTAGAAACTCATCAAGTGTTTTTGCCTTAAGGGCAGAATCTAGCACTTTATTCCTAGTAAGCACACTAGATTCTATCCCTAAAGAGTGGATAAACTCTTGTAAAAGAGCTAAATAATTAGAATCTTTTGCTAAATACTCATAGCTTTGCGATGGGCGTAAAATATGTGTCGGCAAAATATAGGTATGCAGTAAATCATGCTCTTTAAAAAAGTTATAGATAAAAGCAAAGGCGTTAAAAAACTCTTGTGGTGGGTGGGTTTTTTTTGTGAGTGAATTAGCCCTTAGTCGATAGAAATATATCGCACTCTTTGTCAGGGCAATCTCTTTTGCTAAGACATTCGCACACACACCAAAAGGCACATCTTCAGCAAATCTCACAGGTGGAAATCGCAAGTCTTTTAGCAGTGAAGCACAAAAGACACTTCGCCATGGATCGATTTTATCGGTAAGATTCTTACTTGTAACCTTACGCATGACTCCCTTTTCTCTCTCTTGTGTCTTTGTGAAAATCTCTTTATTATAGTTATCATCATGGAATACGCAGATATTTCTACTTTTTGCGATTAGGGCATTATTTGCTTCAAGGCAGTAGATAAGATTGCTATAATAATCTTTTGCTATCACATCATCAGAATCTACTAAGCCAATGTATGCGGTATCTTGTGTATTTTGCGTTGAAAAAATGTATTCTAACCCCGTGTTTCTAGCTGCCCCTAAGCCTTTATTCTCTTGATTTATAAGGATAAAGCGGGAATCTTTTTGTGCGTATTCTTGTGCTATTTTGGGGCTTTCGTCTGTGCTACCATCATTTATAAGTATGGCTTGAAAGTTGCTATAAGTTTGTGCTTGTATAGAATCTAGACATTCTTTTAGATACTTTTCTACATTATAGATAGGGACTATTATAGATAGGGCTAACATGAGAATCCTTTGTGTTATATTTAGGGCATTTCGCTGAATTGATACCCATGCTCTAATAAAATCTTATATACAGAATCTTTATGTTCTTTTCCTTTAATCTCAAGGGCTAATTCCACAATAGCATCGCCATATTCAAGCTTTGTGCTAATGCGAGAATAGTTAATAAATACGATATTTGCCCCCTCTTTTGTTAAAAGCTCAGTTAGATTCTGCAGACTTCCGGGCTTATCTACAAGGATAACTTGAAACTTCATCTTTCTATCACTCTTTAATAAAGCCTTTTCTATAATGATATTTAGCATGGTTACATCGATATTGCCACCACTTAGAATCACACCTACTTTCTCATTTGGGCTAATCTTTACTTTATGATGCATTAGGGCAGCAACGCTTGCAGCCCCAGCCCCTTCTACCACTAGCTTTTGAGATTCTAAAAGGAATAAAATCGCACTTGCTATCTCTTCATCATCTACCTCTACAATGCCATCGACACAGGACATAATGCAGTTAAAAGTCATCTCATTCACATCTCGCACAGCTATCCCATCAGCGATAGTTTTCACACTGCTTGAGTTTTGCATAGCTCTTGCATAAAAGCTTTGCTTCATTGCATTTGCACCTTTTGCATTCACACCTATGATACGCGTTTTTGGCGATAGGGCTTTATAGGCACTTGCTATACCGCTAATTAGCCCGCCACCACCTATTGGCACTATCACGACATCAAGCTCTTCTTCTGCTATCATCTCAAGGGCTATGCTGCCTTGCCCTGCCATCACATCAATATCAGCAAAAGGGTGGATAAAGGTTAGATTCTCTTCTTGTGCTATCTTTTGTGCCTTCTCATAGGCTTCATCGTAATTATTCCCCGCTAAGACTACTTCAGCACCCATAGCCTTTGTGCCGATAACCTTTAAAAGCGGCGTAGATTCTGGCATAACGATAACTGCCCTTGTATGAAAATGCTGTGCGCTAAAGGCTACCCCTTGTGCGTGATTGCCCGCACTTGCACATATCACACCTTTATTTAGAATCTGTGTATTATTTTTGCTATCTAGCTCTTTTAATGTCGCAATTTTATTAAACGCCCCGCGTATCTTAAACGCCCCTGTAGGCTGCAAATTCTCTTTTTTTAGATACACCTTTGCATTTGCGATATTACTCAAACGCGGTGCATAAGCTAATGGGTGCTGCATGATTATATGTTGCAATCTATTCTTAGCAGCTTTAATGCTATCAAGTTCTATTAAGCCCATATTCTCTCCGTAAATATAAATTTAAGTAAAAATAAATGCGTATTTTATCATGTTTTGAGAAAGTTGTTTTTATGGATTTATTATTGTTTTGGAATCTAGCTATCTTTTTGGAGTATTAGGTTTATGGTTAAGCATAGATTGCAAAACTTCATATAATGTGATTACGCTAAGTTTGTAAATATGGCTATTTTATAAGATTCTATATTCTTTTGTCATATTGAGTGCGTAAGCACGAAATATCTTTTATAGAATTCTATAAATCATGCACCCCAAAGCCCTGCACCCACCCAAGTAGCTAGGGATCTAGATTCTGTTTAGATTCTATAATTATCTTGTGTTTGCCATTAATCTTTCACATTTACGAAAATGTGTTTTTTAATAGAATTTTACAATAAATCTATATCATTTGCCCTCAACGCTTCCATAATGCGTAAGGCTTCAATATGCTCTTTTACATCATGGACTCGCACTATGTTTGCACCATTTTGCCATGCTATGCAGTGGGCTATGAGGGTGGCAGGTAGATTGCCTTTTTTTGTGGATTTTGTATTTTGTAAAAATTCGCCCTTGTCTATACAATTTGAACGATTGAGCGAATTAGAGGGGCAGTCATTATCGTTTAGATAACTCCTGCCATCACAATTCAGCCAAAGCCCGTCCGAAGTCATAGAGCAACCGCTAGAATTTGTGGTTTTGTTTGCATGGTTTGTTTGCGTAGATTCTAGAATCTTGTCATTTTGAGCCTTTGAAAAAGGCGAAAAATCTTTTTTAGATTCTGTGTTAGATGTTTCACTACGCTCAACATGACAAGGATTAGAATCTAGATTTCCTATTTCTAAGCCCTGCGTTCCACTTGAAGTGATACTAGATTCTAATTTCTCTTTACCTTGCACCCCTACGCCCTGCACCCGCCCAAATGGTTGAGATTCTAGAATCCTTGTTAAAAAACTCTTATGACTAGCACCGATAAGAAGTGGTAAGTTAAAATGTTTAAAATGTTTTAATTGATGAATCAAATTGATATTTTGCTGCATATCTTTTGCAAAGCCAATGCCAACATCAAGGATAATGTTACTGCAATTATGCTCTTTTAAAAAAGCGATTTTTTTCGTAAAAAAGGCGTCAATATCAAGGATTAGATTCTTATATTTGCAATGCTTTTGCATGGTTTTGGGTGTGCCTTGTATATGCGTTAGGATATAGCTTACATGCGGGTTTTCTTGTAATACTTTTATCATATTTTCTGGCTTACCGCTTATATCATTAATAATGCTAAACCCATGTTCAACCGCTATTTTTGCCGTCTCTTCATTATAGGTATCAATGCTAAATTGTGCTTTAGTATCTAGCCTTTTTATCTCTTTTAAAATGGGTTTTAATCGCTCTAGCTCGACTTTAGATTCTATATATTTTGCACCCGGTCTAGAGCTTGCCGCACCTATGTCTATGTAGTCTATGCCAAGATCTATGTAATGATATATTTGTCTTATTGCTTCCTTACTGCTAAATTCTTTATAAAAGCTATTAGAATCTACATTGATTATCCCCATGATTTTTCTGCCATAGTCTTCTTGTGGTTGTAAAAAGATTTTTAGCTCTTGTGCGATTGTTTTTAATCCAAAGGGCTGCATTTGCATTTTTGATATTAAAAGCTTCAGTGCTTTTTGTGTGCCAAATAAAAGGCAGTCATAATGTGTTTTTTGACACAATATCGCATCTTTTGGCGTTACAAGCTCTGCACCATTACTCAAGGCATCTTGCTTTAGAATCTGCATGGCTTGTAATTTTAATTGCTCTATTTTAAAAGCTAGAATCTGTGTCTTTTCTTTCATAATCTTATAACCAATATTATCTGGCTCGACACTTTTCATAGCTTCATTGATATTTGTTACTCGCTCAATCTTCATAGCTATCCTTTGACTAAAGATAAAAGTAGTGGTAAAAGTGCGATATGCACGCTTTGTTTGCTATATAGGGCTTTTAGCGCTAGATCAAATCTCTCTAGTCCCCTTTCATCAAGCAAAATATTATGTGCGATTATAGAATCTAGAATCTGTGAGAGTATATTTCTGCCCTGCTCATAGCTTATATGTTCTTTTTCAAGCTTATTTACATACTCATATACCATGGGAATGGTAAGCCTTGTAAGGTCTAGATTAATGGGCTTTGTGTGCGTTTTTTTACTCTTATTAAAGACTACAAGGCGTGAAAAAATCGTTGGTATAAGCTTATTTCTAGCGGTGATATATAGCATGAATATAATATGGCTTGGTGGCTCTTCTAGAATCTTTAAGAGTGCGTTTTGTGCGTAGTGATTGTAGCTAAAAGCAAAAATTGCGATGATTTTATCCTTTGTGGTGGCAATATGTGCTTCTTCTATAATCTCATGTGCGTTATCTATCTTTAGCTCTTCTAAATCATAAATCCTTATATCTTCTTTTGCATAGGTATTGCGTAAATAGTTTTTCTCACTCTCGTAATCATTGCTGATAATGATGCATGATTTTTTGAATGTAGTAATAAATTGCGGGTTGATCTTTGATGGGGCATGAAAGGTTGCTTTAGATTCTTGTTGTTGCGTTGTCTCTTTAGCATTTTTGCTAGAATCCAGCACCATTCTATTGTCCTTTAAGTCTGTTGCGGCTTTATGCAATTTTAACAAATACTAAACATGTGGCACACAATGACACAAAAAATATAGCTCAAAAAGCTTTCTAAATTATAACTAAACTTTTTAAAGGTTTTGAATATACAACTAAGACTAGAAAAAGGCTATTATGTAGATAATAGCGGCAATAAATAGAATACAAAGGCTATACTGAAGCTAATACCCTTGAAGTGTATTAATTGCAGCAATTGCAATGTTTATATTAATTATAGATACCGCATTAATTGCAATGAATATTTAAAACTTTGTGTTAATGGTTGTTATTTTATTTTGAGATTTTAGGACGAAAAGTTTTGAAATTTAGTTAAGCAGAGAATCTAACTGGGATAAAGGTGAATTGGCTTAGAATACATATTATCATTTGCTCTATGTGGAATTTAAAGGAGGCTAGTGAAATTAGAGATAATCGCTATTACCCAATGCAATAAAATAAAACTCATCAAGATTGACAAGAAGAGATCTTGTTTTTTTCGAGCATGGATTAAAGTCTCTCGCTTTGCAACAACTTGGCATAATGACTGCAAATATGCTTACAGAATCTTAAAATAGCAATTTTGTAGCTTTGCGATTTCTAGCCATCTTGTTTGCAAGCTATATGCTTTGCCTTTTCTACCGCTTTGACACATGCGCGTGTAATAACGCCTTGCACGCTATTTTCATCACAATGAAGAAGTGCTTCAGCAGTTGTCCCACCCGGACTTGTAACGAGATCTTTTATCTCCTGCGGGCTTTTTTCTTTGAGTAATGCTGCCATGCCCTCAAAGGTTTTTTGCACGAGTTTTTGACTTGTTTCTAGTTTTAAACCTTGCTTGACACCTGCATTTATTAAACCTTGTGCTACAAGGGCTAAAAGGGCTGGACTGCTGCCATTTGTTGCGATACTTGCAAATAACTCTTCTTCATTTGCGACAAACTCACAATTACCAAAACTTGATACAAATTGCGTGATTTGGCTTTGAATGTGTGCGTTATTTTTCTCATGTGCTTCTTGCATGTTATGACTATCCATCATAAGATTTAGCACTTTGCCTACCTCTTTAATACTTTGATTTTTTGCGCCATTTTGCTGCCATAATACCGCACTTGAACTTAGATTATAATGCGCTCCGACATTTGGCATAATAAGGGCGTAGTGGTATGACTGAATATAATTGTGTAAGATATTTGCATTAATACCTGCTAGCACGCTATACACAATATGAGCACGCCCATGAAATATAAAGGAATCTAGATTATGCGGCTTACAAGCGAGTAACACCACCTTATCATCGCACTCAATATTGCAGGTAGCCTCATAGGTAACATCGTGCAAAAACTCACTGCGACAAGTCTGCATACTCTCTTTAAGCCATGATTCTATTTTATGTGGTGCTCTACCTGTAATAACGATTTTTGTAATGCCTAGAATCTCTTTAGACTGCCGTATTAACCCACCTAAAATCGCCTTTGCCATATTGCCATAACCTACAACGACTAACTCCATTTTTATCCTTTATCTCGTAAAATACATAAAATCATAACATATTTTTGTGTGCTTATTTAAGATACATTATGTTTAAGCCCTTACTAGATTCTATGTGTAAGTCAAGTCTTCATGCAAAGATATAGAATCTCAATAAATAGCAGTGATAAAAAATGCCTTGACTTGTTTTTTTTTTTGTAGGATTGCGACACTGCGAAATATGTATAAATCGCACTTAGAATCTTTTATGGAAAGGGCATATATGAAGCTTATTAAAAAAATGCTAAGACCCAAAAAAGCTAGTCAAGCAGATAATTACAATACAAGTCTAGCAGATACAATCAGCAATGAATATCCATCATTTTGTGCAAGAGCAGCGACTAATGATTCTGTATTTGCAACATTTAGGACAAATCCAGTATATATGCAAATACTAGAACATGTTGATGACATTATGGGACAAAAATATCTTGATTATATCCTGAAAACAAGGCGTTTTAAGCCTAAAGACTTTGAGGGATTTAGACAAAATGATTGGTATGGTGGGGCAAGCATTCGCTATTATAAGGAGATAGGCTATATGTCTCCATCAACTCTGCGTTATATTAAAGTCTTAGGGGATTTAATAGAATCTTTTGGCGATTTAAGCAACAAGGATATTTGTGAGATTGGCGTAGGCTATGGTGGACAAGCAAGAATTATTATGTCAATGTTTGATGTCAAAAGTTACACATTTGTGGATTTGGATTCTGTTCTGTCTCTTAGTAAAAAATACCTATCACATTTTAGCGGATTAGAAGAGAAGCTACATTTTAAGCGTATGGAGGATTTAGAAAAAAAGAATTACGATCTATTCATAAGCAACTATGCTTTTAGTGAGCTAAGAAGCAATATACAAGATATCTATATTGAAAAAATCATCAAAAATGCAAAACATGGATATATCACATTTAATAATATTGCACCAAAGGATTTTAACTATCCGCTAGAGCAATATGAAAGCCTATTTGGTAAGCAAATACATATAACAGATGAAACTCCAAATAGTCATCTATTAAACAAGATTCTAACTTGGTAAAAAATCCCATAGCAAAAAATTTTTATGCTGTAAGTAGTCCCAAAAAGACAAATTGGGATTCTAAACCACATGGATTCAATATGAAAAAACTCACATAAGAGCGTTTTTACATTTGGCTTTATATCAAAATTAGATTTTGCCAACCTCTCTCATATTTCTCTTTATGATTTTTTTGTAAAAACTTTATATTATCAAAACTTATGCTTTTTAGAATCTTCTACAATGTCTTGGACTATGCTTTGCATGTTTTGTGCGATTGCATCGGTTTGATTTGCGATAGCGGCATTTTCCTGCGTAATAGATTCTAATTGATTTGTAATATCTCTAATATGTGCTATACCTTGTGTTTGGTCTTTAATGGATTGGGACATATCGCTTACTGATTGTATGAGTGCATTTGCATTTTGCTCTATCTCGCCTAAAGATTTATTTGTGCGTTCAGCCAGATTTCTTACCTCATCGGCTACGACTGCAAAGCCTCTGCCATGTTCCCCCCGCCCTTGCTGCTTCAATAGCAGCATTTAACGCAAACAGATTTGTCTGATCGGCTATATCTTTAATGATATTAATTACAGATTTTATCTCATCAGCTTCGCGTGTTAGCTCTCCCATAGAATCTTCAATATGCTGCATAGATGAGTTGATATTCTCAACAGATTTTGTATTCTCTTGCAAGGAAGTAACCTGAGATTGCGAGGTGGAAATAAGGCTTTGCACCATGCTAAATAGCCGGTCTGCATTGCTTCCAAGTTGTTTTGCAATCTCACTAGAATCTCCAAGCATTGTGCTTATGCTTGTCCCTAAATGGTTGATATTTGTTGCCATTTCTAGTATTTTTCCTTCTAAGCCATCAACATTTGCACGCATTGTATAATCGTTATTTGCATAAGTGCTTAGCGTATTGGACACCTTTGTAAGATGTAAATCAAGGATATTTAATAAATCATTAAAGATATTTTTTAGCTCATTAAACTGCGGTGAAGAAGTGTTTGCCCTGATTTGATTTGCAAAGTTACCATGTTTAGCTTCATTTGCTACTTGCAATGCTTCATCAATGAACCGCTTATCTTTTTCTAACTCTTTATGTATGAGTAAAATATTTTCATTGATTTCTTGTGCCATTTTGCCTAACTCATCTTTTGATTTGACTTTTATTAATGGTGCGTTATCGCTCTTATGATTAATATATGCAAAGAAATTTTGTAACCCTTCGGAGATTGTGCCAATAGGCGTTAAAAATTTCTGAATCACAACATAAATGACTGCTATCATAATAAGCCCTATAATCACTAATGCAAGGATTCTCATCTCTAAGCCCTTGCGTGAATTAGACACAACCTTATCCATATTTTCACCTGCACAAATGGAATAGCTTACATTGTTCTTATTGACATGATTACATACCCCAAGCCTTTCAACCCCACTTGAAGAAATGTAGGCAAATGGCTTCATATTTCCTGCTTCAATGGATTTTGCATAAAATCTTTTTGTTCCATCTGTTGGGTTTAATAAAGTCATCGTTTTATCTGTTGCCACAAAAATCGCTTGTTCTGAATCAAGCCCAAAGATTCTAGCAGACATTTTATCAAACTGACTTTGCAAGTTTGATAGCGGCGTGTCAATGGATAGCACCCCCAACACTCTGCCATTTTTTATCAAGGGGATAGAGAAAGTAAAGGTAGGTAGTTTGCTTACAAAGTCTTCATATACAGGCGTCATAATCGCTGAATTACTTTGCAGTGCACTCTTATACCAACCTCTTGTCCTAGAATCATAGCTTTCCACTTTACCCGTGCCTTTTCCATAGGTTCTAAAAAGCACTTTTGCTGCATCAGATTCTATATCACTTACAATCATACTGCCATCTGCCACGCCTATATATGCGGCTAGATGAGCCCCACCGAGTTTAAATCCAAATAAAAGTGGTCCCACATTTTTTACTAGCGCTTCTGTGGATTCTAACTTTTCTTCAGGGAGTGAGAGAATGTGCTTTGCCATAAGCTCTAGCGAGTCTATTCTATCTTGACTAAACATATCAGTAGCAAGACTTGCCATTTGCACATAATCTATCTCTGATTCTATGGTTTTTTCCAAAAGATTATTTTTGCTTGAAATCATATTAATTGTTTGCTGCACGCCTAGCCCAATAAGCATTAACAAATAACGATAAGCGACACTTTTGACTTTATACTCTGCATACTGCTCCCTTGTAAAAATTTGTAGCATTGTAGCAGAAAAAATAAATAATAATGTTTCTTAAAAACGCAATTTAATAACATTTTTCGTAATTTTTATTTGCTTATTACAATAATATTTCAAACACTATATAAAGATATACAGCATTATAGAATATTGCGTCTGTAATGATGCTCTAACTTTGAGAATATAAAACTTAAAGGCAACAGCACAATTAGATATGCAACAATAAGCAGAAAAAGGGCTTCATTTGTCTGCCCGTAGTTACTAATCACTTCTTTTGCGATAGACATTAAATCCTGCAAGGCAATGACGCCAACAATAGAAGTCTCTTTAATCAAAAATAGCACATTCGCACAAATTGAGGGTATGCTTAAAGGTATGCTTTGGGGGAAAATCACATAACGCAAAATCTGCATTTTACTAAATCCCAGAGACAAGGCAGATTCTATCTGTGAATGTCGCACAGATTCTAAACCTAAGCGAAAAGATTCTGCCATGTAGCTACCACCTAGAAATATCACGCCAATAACCGCACACCAAAAGTTTGGAATCTCAATCCAATACGACAAGCCAAAGTAGAGAAAAAATAAGTGTATGATAAGCGGGGTATTGCGTGATACCTCTATGTATATACGCGTTATCCACACAAATGGACGGATTTGATAGTAAAGCACAAGTGAAGCAATAAAGCCAAGCAGTATTGCCCCAAAGATTCCATAACATGAGATTTCTAGTGTAAGCAACAATGCTTTCCAAAATAGCGGCAATATGCTAACAATAAAATCCATATCTAAAAAGTCATTAAATTTCCAAAAATGCGTTATATCCATAATGTTTAGATTCCAAAAAATGTAATTATTTGTTTTAAAGTAAAGTAGTGTATAGTAAAAGTGTTAAGTAACTTTTAATTGATTGAATCTTTAGTTTGCATTTCTATAACTAGAGATTAAAACCCCTAATTTACAACAAAATAAGCTAAAGATATAAGAATCATAGATATGTTTCAAAGCTTTTATAATATAAATCGTGTGCTTCCTGTAAGGATAGATTTATATCATGTATTTTTATAGAATCTTTATTTGTTATATCTTTTGTGTTTATGTGTTTATTTGCTACCTTGCCAATTACACACAATGAAAGCCCTTTTTGTTTAGCTGTGTCGAAGAGATTTTTTACAGATTCTATATCTTTTATTTCACAGATAACTTGTGTATGATTTTCACTAAATAGCATGAGTTTATTTTGTGAGATTAACTTCATATAGTCTTTAGAATCTTGCAAAAGATTCTCATTATTTATAAAGTCTTTCGCTAAAACTTCTTGTATCTTATCTGTTAAGACTTCAATGCTAGTTTTCCCTAAAATTGCCATTTTACATAGAGTGATAGCAAGTCCGCCTTGTGCTATATCTTTAGCACTCAAAATATACTTGTTTGCTATGCTTTGATTTAGAATCTCCCAAAGTTTGAGTTCAGATTCTAAGTTTATATCATGCAATATACCGCTATTTTTTGCACCGATTACTTTTTGTAATATACTGCCGCTAAGCTGCAATGAATTATCCATAACACCTAGCATACAAATATAAGAATCTTTGCTTACAAAATGGCTACCAATAGCCTTATTAGAATCTTCTAAAAGCCCAACGCTTACAATGCTTGGTGTAGGATATATGGCTTCATCATTTGTTTGATTATAAAGTGAAACATTACCGCTTACAACAGGTGTTTGTAACGCTTTACAAGCCTCTTTAATGCCCTCACAAGATTCTCTAAACTGCCACATAACCTCTGGATTTTCAGGGCTACCAAAGTTTAGACAATCTGTAATTGCTAAAGGCTTTGCCCCACTTAGCGCGACATCTCTTCCAGCTTGTGCCACTGCGATTTTAGCCCCTATTTTTGGGTCTAGATAGCAGTATTTTACATTACATTTTACACTTACTGAAATAGCCTTTTTTGAATCGTAGTTATGCAAAGCTACAAGACTAGAGCTAAGCATACCAGATCCTTTAATCGTGCTAGCTTTAATACTATCATCATATTGATTATAAATCCATGCTTTATCACATATATCAAGGCTTTTTAGCATACTTTTAGTTAGCGTGTTTAAATTAGTGCTACTGCATTGCATTGTGTTTATATTATCTGTATTTAACTGCTTTTGTAAGGCTTGGTTTGTAATATTTAAATCTAGGTTTTTACAAGATTCTAGATATTTTGGCTTTTGTATAGCACGATTTAGTATAGGGGCATTTTCTACAATGGGGGCAATAGGCAATGTAGCACATAACTCTCCATGCCATAATAACTCCATTTTTCCTGTATTACGCACTTCGCCGACAATCTCTGCGCTTAATTCATACTTTGCAAAAATATCTTTTATTTGCTTTTCTGCCCCCTTTTTCGCACACAAAAGCATTCTCTCTTGTGATTCTGATAGCATTAACTCATAAGGGGTCATGCCACTCTCTCGCATAGGAATCTTATCAAGCCACATTATCATACCGCTACCACTTCTACTTGCCATTTCAAAGCTTGAGCTTGTAAGCCCTGCTGCACCCATATCTTGAATGCCTACGATTAAATCTTTTTGAAAGACTTCAAGACATGCTTCTAAAAGCGATTTTTCTACAAATGGATCGCCAATTTGCACCGTTGGTCGCAATGCCTTACTAGCAGAATCAAAGCTATCACTACTCATCACAGCCCCACCTAAGCCATCTCTACCTGTCTTACTCCCAACATACATAATAGGATTGCCCTCACCACTTGCTTTGCCATAGAAAATCTCATCTTGCTTTGCAATGCCTAAGCTAAACGCATTGACAAGAATGTTGCCGTTATAGCAAGACTCAAAGCTTGTTTCACCGCCAATAGTTGGTATCCCCATGCAGTTACCATAATGCCCGATACCCTCTACAACACCATGCAATAAATGGATATGCTTTTTTCTCATATTAGAATCTAAAATATCTCCAAAGCGAATGCTATTAAGATTTATTATAGGATTTGCCCCCATTGTAAAAATATCACGCAAGATTCCACCAACTCCAGTTGCAGCCCCTGCATTTGGCTCAATAAAGCTTGGGTGATTATGAGATTCTATCTTAAAGATAGCGGCTAGATTATCACCTATATCAATAACACCTGCATTCTCTCCGGGACCTTGCAATACCCAGCTAGCCTCTGTTGGAAAGCCTTTTAGATAAATCTTACTTGATTTATAGCTACAATGCTCACTCCACATTGCAGAAAAGATTCCAAGCTCAATGAGATTTGGCTCTCTCTCTAAAATTTCTACAATTTTTTCATAATCACTAGAATCTAGTTTATGCTTTTTTAGGATAGAATCTAATTGTTCCTTTTTAATACTCCATTCGCCCATATTATCCCTTTTTGAAAGTGCAAATATTTACTCAAAATAAAACAAGGATTTTAACTAAAGTTTGCAAGGAAATAGATATGCAAAATTATATTTTTTTGGTTTTTAAAAAATTTTTAATCATTTTTTGACTTTTTTTTGACTACAATAATAAGCATAACCTTTTTACATTAAATGGAGTCCATAGCAATGAAGTATATTAAATTCTTTAAAGAGTTGAATAATAGAGATGTTCCCCTTGTAGGTGGTAAGAATGCAAGCATTGGTGAGATGTTTCAAGAGCTTGTCCCCGTTGGCATTAAAGTCCCAGATGGCTTTGCAATCACAAGTGATGCGTATTGGTATTTGCTTAAAAGTGGTGGCATTGAGGATAAGATAAAGGATCTTTTAAAAGATATTGATTATACAGAAATGGATGTATTGCGTAATCGTTGCAGTAAGATTCGAGAACTTATTTTTAGCACCCCATTACCCCAAGATTTAAAAGATGAGATTTTTCAAGCTTATGATATGTTAAGCCAAGAATACAATATGGCAGAAGCAGATGTTGCAGTCCGCAGTTCGGCTACTGCTGAAGACTTGCCAGATGCAAGTTTTGCAGGGCAGCAAGATACATATCTAAGCGTTAAAGGGAAAACAGATTTAGTGCATTATATTAAATCCTGCTTTGCTTCACTTTTTACACATAGAGCTACAAGCTATCGTGCGAGTAAGAATTTCGATCACTTTAAAGTTGCTTTAAGTGTTGGTGTGCAAAAAATGGTGCGTTCCGACAAAGGTGCAGCAGGTGTTATGTTTAGTATTGATACAGAGACGGGCTTTAAAGATGCAGTATTCATCACTTCATCATGGGGACTTGGGGAAAATGTCGTTGGTGGGACCGTGAATCCAGATGAATTTTATGTATTCAAACCAACATTAAAAGAAGGGAAACGACCTATACTTAAACGCAAACTTGGCACAAAAGATGTAAAAATGGTATATGCCCCAGCAGGTAGCGAAAAGCCTACAATGAATGTAAAAACAACACATCAGGAAATGGAAACATTCTCAATCACTGATGAAGATGTTTTGACACTTGCAAAATATGCCATAAGTATTGAAGAGCATTATACAAAAGAAGCAGGTGAGTATCGCCCTATGGATATGGAATGGGCAAAAGATGGACAAAGTGGTGAGATTTTCATCGTGCAAGCACGCCCAGAAACAGTGCAGAGTCAAAAGACAAAAAGTGGTGCTAAGATTGAGAAATTCCACTTTAAAAATCCAGATGAAGAGCGTGAAGTCGTTTTAAAAGGTATGGCGATTGGCACAAAGATTGGCAATGGTAAAGTAAGAATCATTAATAACATAGAGCACATGAATACCTTTAAAGAAGGTGAGATTCTAGTAACTGATAATACCGATCCAGATTGGGAACCAGTGATGAAAAAGGCGGCAGCAGTTATTACAAATCGTGGTGGTAGGACCTGCCATGCAGCTATCGTTGCGCGTGAAATTGGTGTGCCAACAATCGTTGGCGCACATGGTGCAACAGAAAGGCTCTATACAGGTATGGAAGTAACAGCTTCATGTAGTGAGGGTGAAGAAGGGCTTGTATATGCAGGGATACACCCCTATGAAATAGAGACTATATCGCTTGATCATCTTGGCAAAACAAAGACAAAAATATATATGAATGTTGGCGATCCCGCTAAAGCATTTGGCTTTGCACAGATTCCAAATCATGGTGTTGGCTTAGCGCGTATGGAGCATATCATCTTACACCAGATTGTAGCACACCCTTTAGCCTTGCTAGATTTACAGAATGATAAACCTATACATAATCATGATGAGGTATCAAAACTCATACATGGCTATGATAATCCTAAGGACTTTTTCATTAAAAAAATTGCTGAAGGTATGGGTATGATTGCAGCAGCCTTTTATCCAAATCCAGTGATTGTCCGCACAAGCGACTTTAAAAGCAATGAATATCGCGGCATGATTTCAGGGGAGCATTACGAACCACAAGAAGAAAATCCAATGCTTGGCTATCGTGGTGCAAGTAGATATTACTCTGAGCAATATCGCACCGCATTTGAATGGGAATGTCAAGCCTTAGCAATGGTGCGTGATGATATGGGACTTACAAATATGCGGATTATGATCCCATTCTTACGCACACCAGAAGAGGGCAAAAAAGTGCTTGAGATTATGCGAAGAAATGGCTTAGAATCTGGCAAAAATGGATTAGAAATCTATGTCATGTGTGAATTACCAGTAAATATCATTTTAGCTGATGATTTCTTAAGTATGTTTGATGGCTATTCTATTGGTTCAAATGACTTAACACAGCTTACACTAGGCGTGGATAGAGATGGTGATTTAGTCAGTCATATATTTGATGAGAGAAATCCTGCTATGCTAGAAATGTTTAAACAAGCAATACAAGCATGTAAAAAGCATGGCAAATATTGCGGAATCTGCGGTCAAGCACCAAGCGATTATCCAGAAGTTGCCGAATTTTTAGTGCAGCAAGGCATTAGCTCTATTTCACTCAATCCAGATTCCGTTGTGAAAACTTGGGAACGCATAGAAAAACTTGAAAAAACAATGCAAAAATAAAGGGACAATATATGGAAAAGCAAAAACCAAAAAGTTATTTACGAAAAATCTCTGATGCAGCGATTTTGGGTGGTATGAGTGCAGTGCTAGTCGCAGGACTGCTTGGTTGTGATAGTGGTTCAAATAATGCTGACACAGCACAGCAAGTAAGCAAAAAGCAGGGCGTTACTGTTACTTTGCAAGAAGAAGCTGATGGTAGTTATAAGATCATTGATGAACAACCAAGTAGTGATGGCGATACGACAATTATTGTAAAAGATATGCAAGGCAATAAGAGAATTTTAAGCAAAGAAGAAGTTGATGCCCTTGTCGCTGAAGAAGCAAAAAAGATTGACAATGGCACAAGCACGCTCACAAGCGGTGATGGCGGTGGGCTTGGCATTGGCGGGGCTATCCTTGCGAGTGCGGCTGGTGCGTTGATTGGAAGCTATATTGGTAATAAACTTTTTAATAATGCAAACTATAAAGCAAACGCACAAAGAGGATATAGCTCACCTTCAGCCTATCAAAGACCACAAACTAGCACCCCGCGAACTACTAGCCCAAGCAGCAATACAACAGCCACAAAAGCAACACCACAAAACGCAAAAGGCGGCTTCTTTGGTGGCAATACAAATACTAATAAACCAACCGCAACTTCTTAGATTCTATACTTTTATTCTTTGGGGATGATTTAAAAAGGATTTTATATGAAAAAAGCACATAAAGGCGTTTTATATGTAGGTGTATTTTTATGTCTTACTCATGTAAGCATGGCAAAAGATGGTTTTTCT
>NZ_JMKW01000037.1 GCF_000686565.1 Helicobacter bilis ATCC 51630 | reverse complement strand
TTTTATAACACTTTTAGCAATTCCTTTGTTTCCTTATTCCTTATTTTTCTTTATTATAGATACGGTAAAAAACTTTACGATATGGAAGCTAGTAAGTATAATATTGCTAATCATATCTGCTTGTATATATTTTATAGACAAATATGATTGGGCTTGGTTAAGATAGATTAGCAATGCTAAATGGTACTTATAAATAAATGGAGAGATAACATGGAGAATAAGAATAAAGAATTAATTAAAAAGCTCATGTTGCTTACATATCTCACATAAAGATATGACACAAAATCCCTTACAGATTCTAAAACACTCTAACAATAATAAACAAATATAGAATCTAATATCACACAAACTAAAATCTTTAATATCTAAAAGTTTTATGCAAGGCTATCATTAAAGCCTTCATATCTATAAATAACATACACTTTATAATCGCTTAGAATCTTTTCGTAAAGAATATAAAAGAGACTATAGAATCTTTTATTTAAAACATAAAACATATAAAACTACATAATTAAATTTGATAGAATAAAAACACAAAAAAAAAGGAATTATAGAATCAAAAATGCCACATTCGCCTAAAGATATATGAAAACTATATCAAAGGTAAATGTGGCGTAATCTATCTTAAGATAGCGGGGGCTTATAGACTAACGCCATAAAGCCCTTTGAAAATTGTTGTTTTAAAAGCTTTTACTATTGTAAAAGTCTTAAAACATTTTGCTGCACTGCGTTAGCTTGAGCCATAGCAAAGCTACCAGATTGAGCCAAGATGTTATGCTTAGAGAATGTCGCAGATTCTTGTGCGAAATCCACATCTCTAATTTGACTTTCAGCCGCTTTAACATTAACTTGCGTGATAGAAATGTTGTTGATTGTAGCAACAAGCTGCATTTGCACAGAACCCATGTCAGCACGGATTTTATCAAGCTGTCTTGTAGCAGATTCTGCCATATCCATAACGACCATCGCACCGCGAAGCGAAGTAACACCTGCGCCGATACCATCTTTATTCTGCACCGCTTGAGCCGCATTTGCGTTTGCACCGCTTGCACTTGCGATATTTGCGTCCATATTACCGCGAACAGAACGCAAATTCACAGTGTATTGTGCGATACCTTGAGCAGAGTGGAAACCAACACTACTAAAGTTTGTCCCAGATACAATAATATCTCTTGCATCTGTCCTAACAAGGCTTATACGACCCACGATAGCGTGATTTGTCCCAGATACTCCAGCAAAGCTACCGCCACCAAGCACCGCACCTGTTTTACCTTCAGCATGCACAGATATAGCACGACCATCAAGACTTCTAAGGTTTAATCTACCTTCGATATCCACATACGCTTCTACACCTGTTCTTTCTTTAATTGAGTTAAAGGCATTAATCAATCTACCATCAGCATCATTTTTACGCACATCATTGATTGTCCCAATAGTTGTGCCATTTACAACTAAGCCATGCACTGTTCCAGATTGCACCGGCACACCACCAGTCCCAAGCACCGTTGCATACGCACGCACACCGAGTGTATCAGAGAATTTGTTGATAGTATCTGCTAATACACCAATACCTGTGCCAGCACTTGTAGAAATGACTGCAGTCTCAAGCTTGTAGTCTTTCTTACCATCAACTTGGCGGAATTTCAATGCTACCTCTTTAAGATTCTTAGCACCAGCACTAGCAAGCATACCAATACCTGTTACAGATGAGCTTTCAAGTCTTACATGTCCGATTTTATCTGAGCTTGTTGGACCGATTGAAGCTTTCACTGTTGTATTAGAATACGCACCGATTTGGAACTCTTTGTTAGAGAAAGCACCAGATAGCATTTGCTGCCCGTTATAGCTTGTTGTATTGGCGATATTATCAAGCTCTTCTAAGAGTCGCACAATATCGTTTTGCAACGCGCGTCTTGATTCAGTAGTTTGCCCATCTTGAGCTGCTTGGATTGCTTTAACCTTTACGGTATCAAGAATCTTTAGCTGCTCATCCATTGCTTTATCCGCAATCTGAATCATACCAATCGCATCATTTGCGTTGCCGATTGCCTGTCCTAATGAACTTGCTTGGCTACGCAAACTATCTGCGATTGACATACCTGAAGCATCATCTGCTGCCTTGTTAATCCTCAAACCAGAGCTTAACTTCTCTAACGAGTTGGCTATTGCCCTATTGTTTTGCACACCGATGGTATGCGCATTGAGTGCCGCGATATTTGTATTTATCCTAAAACTCATGTTTGCATCCTTTGCGAAAAATTTGAATACGCACTCTTTGAAGCAAAAGGTGTTCCTAAAATTATGTAAATAATAAAATTGTGAGATAAATTGAAGTTTTTAGAATCTATTATATTTTTAGACAATATTGACATGTGAGTTCACCATTATTTCAGTAAGTGTGGCTTCGGAGTTATATAATATCGTTTTAATAAAATTCTAAAATCAATGGAAGTCTATGTATAAAACACAGATTATTGCACCTTAATGGCTTAAATATTGCTAAAAGCATAGATACTTGTTACTTTTTTTGCTATAATCCGCTGAAGCAGTAGCAATTATTGCGAAATTCATTTTTTGGAGTTTATTATGGGAAAACGCGTAGAACACGATTTTATAGGCGAACTAGAAATTGCTGATGATGTGTATTATGGAGTGCAAACTTTTAGGGCTTTGCAAAACTTCAACATCACAGGTGATAAGCTTAGTGGCTACCCAAGCTTTATTAAGGCTTTTGCTCAAGTGAAAAAGGCAGCGGCTCTAGCAAATAATGAGCTAAAACTACTTGATGATACAAAAAAAGATGCTATTTGTAAGGCTTGTGATAGGCTTATCGCTGGGGAATTACGCGATCAATTTGTTGTAGATATGATTCAAGGTGGGGCTGGAACTAGCACAAATATGAATACCAATGAAGTGGTAGCAAACCTTGCTTTAGAGATTATGGGGCATAAAAAGGGCGATTATCAGCACTGCCACCCAAACGACCACGTGAATCTCTCTCAATCTACAAACGACTCTTACCCAACAGCTATCCACGTAGCCCTTTATGATGAGTTATCCGCCCTTGCTAAAGATATGGAAGTGCTTAAAAAATCCTTTGAAAATAAATCAAAAGAGTTTAAAGATGTGCTAAAAATGGGACGAACTCAACTTCAAGATGCCGTGCCTATGACTTTAGGGCAAGAGTTTCATACATTTGCGGTGATGATGGGCGAAGATATTGCTAGAGTGCTTGAGGCAAGAAGCCTTGTAACTGAAATCAATATGGGCGGAACAGCGATAGGAACAGGCATAAACTCACACCCTGATTATCCTAAAATTGTCCAAAAAAAGCTTTGCGAAGTTACAGGACACCCTTTCAAAACTGCTGATGATTTGATTGAAGCGACACAAGATACAGGTGCTTATGTGCAAGTAAGCGGTGTGCTAAAAAGAGTAGCGGTAAAACTCTCTAAAGTGTGTAATGACTTGCGACTTTTAAGCTCTGGACCGCGTGCTGGGCTAAATGAGATAAATCTGCCTAAAATGCAGCCCGGAAGCTCCATTATGCCCGGAAAAGTAAATCCGGTGATTCCAGAAGTGGTAAATCAAGTGTGCTATGCGGTTATCGGTAATGATGTAACTGTAAGCTTTGCGAGTGAAGGCGGACAATTGCAACTTAATGTATTTGAGCCAGTGATTGCCTATGGATTGTTTAACTCTATCTCTATGATGAGAAATGCAATGCTTACCCTTGCAAGTAAATGTGTAGATGGAATCACAGCAAATGAAAAGGTATGTAGTGATTTTGTGTATAACAGCATAGGTATCGTTACTGCACTTAATCCTTACATTGGCTATGAAAACTCTGCATCTATTGCTAAAGAATCTTTGCAAACAGGCAAACCGGTGAAAGAAATCGCATTAGAAAGAAAGCTTTTAAGCAAAGAGCAGTTAGATGAGATTTTCCAGCCACAAAATATGCTTAATCCTCATATGAGTGCGGAAGATAAAGCGAAGTTTCAAAAAAATTCGCCATTTGCGTAAGTAGCTTAGGTTAGGTTTAGTGTTTATAGAATCTGGATTCTGCGTTGTCTCTTTGTCGCTTTTAGCGGATTGTTCGCTCAAGGCTCGGTCATTACCTTTAGGTAACTTCCTTCGCCTTTCGCTCCAAAACCGCTAAAATCACTCAAAGATACTTCCGCAGTATTCCTTATTTAGTATCTCTGTGCAAGTTCCAAATCCCTTGTAAGTAATTTACGCTTAAGGCACACCCTTAAGCGTGTTAAAATTAATCGCACGCAGTGCCACCTCTTAAAGCGTCGTAGGGGTGGGGGATTTTTAAGGGGGAGGGAGCGACTTCGCGTGCAGACGAAGTCAAACTCGTTTTACCGCAAATTCAAGCCCCTCCCCCTTAAAAAAGACTTTGGTGCAGATTAACTTAAGAAGCTATGGATTATCACAACTTCCTAACGGAAGTTTCGCAATGACAAGAACTACATTGCACCTAAGACAATGAGCAGAATCTAGATTCTAAGGTTTTTCAATACAAAACAAAGGATTACAATGGAAATGTTAGTGCTTATACTTCAAGTTGCCGTGCTGCTTGGAGCTATTTTTATCGGTATTCGGCTTGGTGGTATGGCGATGGGCTATGCCGGTGGATTTGGTGTCGTTGTGCTTTGTCTATTTTTGGGTATGAAGCCCGGGGCTATTCCTTGGGATGTTATCCTTATCATTATGTCAGTTATTGCGGCGATTGCGGCAATGCAGCTTGCTGGTGGGCTAGACTATATGGTGCAGGTGGCTGAAAAGATTCTAAGAAAGAATCCAAAATATATTAACTACCTTGCCCCCACCGTTACCTACTTTTTGACATTTTTAGCAGGGACTGGACATACTGCGTTTTCTATGATACCTGTGATTGTGGAAGTGGCAAAAGAGCAAAATATTAAGCCCTCCGCCCCCCTTTCAATCGCTGTTGTCTCTAGTCAAATCGCCATTACCGCAAGTCCTGTAAGTGCGGCGGTAGTGTATATGACCGGTGTGCTAGAGCCGCTTGGCTGGAGCTATCCTACCTTGCTTTTAGTGTGGCTTATCACAACTTTTAGTGCGTGTATGCTGACTGCCTTTGTGGTGAGTAAGTTTTTCCCGCTTGATTTGAGTAAAGACCCTGTGTATCAAGAGCGACTAAAGGCTGGGCTTGTGAAATCAACAAATGGTGCAGCACACATTGAGCTAAAACAGGGAGCAAAGCTAAGTGTTGGGATCTTCCTTGCGGGTGTGCTTTGCGTGGTGATTTATGCGACTTCAATATCTGATGTCGTGCGTAAGCCTATGCTAGATTCTGTTAGCAAAAATATCCCGGTTTATGTGGATAATGAGCTAGATTCTATAAAGAAAGAAGCAACTTCACTTTTAGCATTCAAAGATAGCGAACAAGCAAAGCTAGAAAAGCAAAATCTTATCGCACCGCTAGAATCTTTGAAAAAAGCTTATATAGATTCTATCCCTGCCATTAAGGCAAATCCAAATGAAGTGCAGAATCTTCAAAATGCCTTTGCCACTGCAAAAAGCGAGATAGATTCTATTGCTAAAAATGAGCAGAATGAAAAAGCCATTGCATTAATAGAATCTAAGCTAGATTCATTAAGTAATGAGCTAGATTCTATCCTACCCGACTTCGCACAAAAAGATGGAATGTTAGCAAACTTATCAGCAATGGTGAAAAGCTACATTGACCCAGTGCGATTGCCACGCGATGGGGCGATTATGAGCTTTATGCTGATGATTGCGACTTTGATTGTGATTTTCTGCAAGGTAGAAACGGGCAAACTGCTTGATGCAAGCACATTTAAAGCGGGAATGACAGCTTGTGTGTGCGTTTTAGGTGTGGCTTGGCTTGGCAATACTTTTGTTGATGGCTACAAAACAGAGATTGGCGAGTTAGTCGGTAAGCTTGTGGGCGATTATCCCGCACTTTTGGCAGTAGCCCTTTTCTTTGCGAGTATGTTGCTTTACTCACAAGCGGCTACGGCTAAGGCGATTATGCCAGTTGTCATTGCTGCACTCGGTATCACCGCTACAAATGCGGATTCTGCGTATATTTTGGTAGCAAGTTTTGCGGCTGTATCAGCGTTATTTGTGCTTCCTACTTATCCTACGCTACTTGGTGCGGTGCAAATGGACGACACCGGCTCTACACGCATTGGCAAGTTTGTTTTCAATCATAGCTTCATACTTCCGGGTATTATAGCGGTTGTATTTGCGGTGGCTTTAGGCTTTGTTGTTGCACCAATGTTTGCTTAAAACCACCCATTTAATTTAAAGTTTTGGGCTTATTGCGAGATGAGCCTAGCTTAAAAATAGAATCTATTGTTGCGATTCTAAGATACAAAATCTTGTATAAATACGCTTGATTTTATCGCCTACATGTAATGTGAGACACAATGGCTAAGGATACATAATGATTGTAAGGTTAAAGGGAAATATAGAAAAGCTTTTGCCAACAGGTGTAGAGCTAGAAGTCTCTGGCGTTACTTATATGGTTGAGATTTCACTACTTACAAGTGCTGCTTTACAGAATAAAACACATGTAACACTTGAGATTGCTGAGATTATCCGCGAAGATTCCCATTTGTTGTATGGATTTGAGACACGCAGAGAACGAGAGGTATTTTTGCAACTCTTAAAGGTCAATGGTGTAGGCGCAAAAATTGCCTTAATGATTCTATCAAGCTATTCTGTGGAACAGTTTCTTGCTATTGTGCAGACAAATAACCTTGCTGCATTAAAGAGTGTAAAGGGTATTGGTGCAAAGGTTGCTGGAAAAATCATGCTTGAATTAGCTGGATATACTCAAAGCATACAAACCCCAAATAATGTAAATGTGCAATTAGCCCATGAAGCTTTAGTCGCACTAGGCTTTAAAGATACGCAAATCACGCAAGCCCTGCAAGGATTAAGCAATGAGATATTGCAAATGCCGCCAAATGATATGGTAAAAGCCATATTGCAAACATTGGGTAAAAGCTAGATTCTATATTGTAATTCATTTTTTGTAGTATAGAATCTTTATTTATTGTATTTTTGCTAACTTTTTATTGTGTAAAGTTCATATTCCATATTTTGACTTTGTTGTTGAAAATATGAGTCTAGCTTTATTATAGAGTTTTTGTAAGCTATATTCTTGGTTTTACAAAAGTGTTAATGGGCAAAATAACTTCTTGCAATTCCTTTTAAATTCTAAAGAAGATAATTGTTAAGCGTATAGAATCTTGTTGGTTGTGATATTTAGAAGTATTAAAGAAAGCTAGATTCTATATTTAACTTTTTGCAGTATAGAATCCTTGCTTCTATAAAACTCACATTCTATTTGCAAAACATTAACACACATAACGCTTTATTTAAAGTTAGATTCTTAATTTTACAAAATCATATTAAAAGATTAATTTTCTAAAAATTTAGAATCTCATTTTGTGCTATTTAGATTCTAAATAGTTAATCTCTTTTCATATCCGCTAGATTATATAACCACTCAAGCACATCATGTAGCACTTCTTCCTTATTGATTTCTTGGAAAATCTCATGTCGTGCTTCCTTGTATAACTTTAGCGTAACTTCAAAGCCAGAATCCTTTAAAAGTTGTGCCATTTTCTGCACACCCTTACCAAAATCACCACATGAATCACTTGCCCCACTGATGACATAAATAGGTGGTTTTGGCAAATCCTTACTATTTAACGCACTTTTTTCGCAAAGCACTTCTTGCAGCCATAATGTCCCTTTAAAAAGTGCGATAAAGCTATCAAGCGAAAATACAAACTGACACGCCGCATCGGAGCGATACGCCTTAACACTCTCTATATCCCTACTTAGCCATGCAAACTCACCTGTGCTATATTTTGCATTGCTATCCTTTTTCGCAAAAGGTCTATTGAATCCACCAAATGAAAGACTATTAATAAAGTTTTTACCCCATTCTTTTGCACCAATGAAGCGTAAGAATGATGCCATACCAATACCTGTTTTAAGCAATGGATTATACGCAGGTGAGCCAGAGAGAATAAGCCCATCTAACATCTCACCATGCTTTTTGAGATAACCTCGTGCAAGTAATGACCCCATGCTATGCCCAAGCAAAATAAAGCGATGTTGTGGAAACCTAGCGCGAAGAATTTGCGTAAGGCTGTATAAATCATCTATTGCCTTATGGAATCCATCTTTATCATTTGTCGCTTCAATGCCACCCATCTCCCCCCAAACATGCGTAGAAGAAATGCTTTTTCCATGCCCCCTATGATCACTGATTGCCACAACATAGCCATGTCGTGCTAACTGAGTGCAAAGCCAGATATAACGCTCTTTATGCTCTACCATACCATGTGCGATTTGTATAATAGTAGGCTTTGTCGCATGTAGATCCTGTTGTGCTTGACTTTGCTGTGTCTCTTGTGGGAGATAAATATCATAGTAAATATTTAAATTATCACTTTGTGAAGTAAAGCATAAATCTTTTTCTATATTGATATTTTGTGGGATATTGTCTTTTGTTTCCATGTAGATTCCTTAGTCTAATCGCATTTTTGTTATTTTAGAACAGAATCTTACTAAGAGATTCTAAAGATTGAATGAGAAGTTGCTTGTTTTTTAATTTGCTTTGTGAGATATCCTATCATTATGAAATGTTTTAGTCTTTCTCCTTTTTAAAAACCTTTCTTATAGTCCTTTCAATGCCTTTTATGGAATCATAAATATTAAACAAGGGTTTTAGTCTATTATATTTTGCTGGATTTGTGATGCGGAGTTTATGGCGATATTTAAACTTTTTTTAAGGTATGGCTCTATCGCACCCATTTTAGTAATAATATCAAGGGGATCGTGCGAAAAAGCAACTAAAGATTCACAATATGAAGCATAAAATGGTAGAAAATTCTCCCTTATACGCAACTCATTACATGACTTTTTGTCTAAAAACTCAACAAACTCAAAAAACATGAGCAGCATACTGCCTTTTTTGTGGTATTGTCTTGCCATTTCTTTATCGCTAAAGGCTTCATAAATATGTTTTGCGTAATGTGGGACGGGTAGGTTTGGATCGGCATTTGTAATACTATTTTCTCTAATCCTATATAGGTATAACTTGTCTTTTAACACATAAATATTTTCGCTTTGTAGAAACAATAGACAACCAAAATTATGGTCTTCATGTATCACACCCTTAAGAAAATATAATCTTATGTTCTTAAGAAATGCAAAATCAATTAAGCCAGACCATGCAAAATAAAAGCTATTAATTTTTTTCTCTATACAACAATCTAACCATTCCCGACCACTTAGTTTTACATCTTCTTGAAACTTAAAACACTCCTGCATGGTTGCTCCCCACTCCTTATTGCTGTCATTCTCATAAAACGGCAAAAAATCAAACCACACAATATCTACACCATCTGAATGTTTTATGCACTCTTCTATGCAATAAGGTTTCCAATAGTCATCAGAATCTAAAAAGATAATATAATCTATTTGTTGTGGTTGGAGTGTGGAGTTATTGTTGTTTGTGGTGTTTATTGTATGGGTAATGTTTGTATTGTGTATGGATTCTGTATGTTGTGTTGCATGAGTGCTAGCAGTATAGATTTTATAAATATTATATGGGTTTTCATTTGTAATGTTATAGGAATAGAGTGTTACCCCCCCCCCCCCCATTGTTGCTATTTATTCTATTGTTGTAGTTTGTGTTTTGTGTAGAGTTCAGATTTTTGTTATTTTTAGTCATAGGTGAAAAATCTTTATTTGAATCTATTTCAGAATCTAAGTAAAAATTAGATTCCATGTTAGATACTTCACTCAAAGGCTCAGTATGACAAGTTGCTTTCAAATCTGGTTTTACTTTATCTTTATATTGAAGCATGGAATCTATTGTATATGTTGTGCTAGATTCTAAATTTATACTAGAATCTAGTTTTGCTTCATACTTTTCACTAAACCATGCAATACCTACATTTCTAGCTGTGCTTTGCCCACCATTCTCTTTATCTATAAGTATAAACCTAGAATCTTTTGCTACATATTCTTTTGCTATATTTAGACTTTCATTATTATCTGTGCTACCATCATTGACTAAAACAATGCTTAGATTTTTATATGTTTGATTGATTACAGAATCTAGACATTCTCTTAGATACTCTGCTACATTATAGATTGGTATTACAATGCCTACTTTTTTGTTTTGTGGAGATTGTGTTGTTGTAGTGTTATGCCGCATGGTGTTCTCTCGTGTTTATGTATATTTGAGTTTATCTCTCAAATAAACTTGCTATTATAGCAAAAGATATATAGTCATGATTGATTCTAATATCTAAAACTACTGCCTACTTCCGGGTTTATACGCAACGGAATCTTTACAAAGCGGGCAGGTCTTGGCGTCGTAAAGCTCAAAGTCAAAGTCAGCTAATGCAAATAGTGGGATATCTTGGCTCAATTTACACACCTCTTTGCTTTTACCCATAGAATATGTGCCATCTGTTTTTGTGCGTCTGCAAAGCCCACGATTTGCTAATCCAGCGAATGCGACTATAACTCCACCGGCACTTTTTATGCACTCTGCACTCTCCATGGCACTCCCACCGGTTGTAATGATGTCTTCACAGATTAGCACTCTTTCATTCTTAGCGACTTCAAAGCCCCTGCGTAAAGTCATCTTGCCATCAACTCTTTCGGTGAAGATAAATCTCACATCAAGCGCCCTTGCTAACTCATAACCAGCTAAAATGCCACCTAATGCAGGGGAGCATACACAATCTAGCTTAACGCCATAATCTAGAATTTGCTTTGCTAACTCTTTTGCTAGAATCTCGGCTGTCTTTGGATTCTCTAACACTTTAGCAGACTGCAGATAAAACGCACTATGATTGCCACTACTCAGTAAAAAATGCCCCTCAAGCAAGGCATTGTGTTCTTTATAAATAGATTCTATATCTAATGCCATTTTATACCTTCATTACTTCTTCTTCTTTTGTTTTTACCATGTTATCAATCTTTTTAATATGCTCATCTGTGATTTTTTGAATCTCATCAGCACCTTTTTTGCTTTCATCTGTGGTTATTGCCTTGTCTTTTTCAAGCTTTTTAATCGCATTATTAGAATCTTGTCTAATGTTTCTTACCGCAATCTTTGCTTTTTCGCCCATTGCCTTTGCTTGTTTGGCAATGTCTTTTCTTTGGTCTGAAGTCATCGGTGGGAAAAAAAGCTTGATACACTCGCTATCTGCGTTTGGATTAACCCCTATGTTTGCCTCTTGTATTGCCTTTTCTATTTCTTTTAATAAGGGTTTTTCCCATGGATTAATGATAATTGTCGTTGCATCTTGGGCTATCACGCTGCCGACTTGGGCTAATGGTGTAGGTGTGCCATAGTAATCTACGCGGATATTATCGAGGATATTCACACTCACTCTACCGCTACGCAATGTCGCAAAATCTTTCTGCAATGATTGCAAACTTTTTTGCATGTATTCTTTTGTATTATTATAAATATCTTGCAACATTATTTCTCTCCTTGTGTAGTAGCATTAGAATCTGTTGGGGTAGATTCCGTATTGAGTGAAGGCGTGAGTGGTGCTTGTGGTGTAAGGGCTGGTTGTGTGCCTTGTAAAAGCGGACTAGATAAGGGTAGCGTGCTATCTGTTGGTGTTAGCGGTAATGCTTTTGGAATCTCTACGCCATCAAGCACACTCGAACTACGACTTGATTTTGTATTATAGAGATACCCCAAAGCGATGGTGTTTATAATGAAAAGCAAACCTAAAAACATTGTGATTTTTGCCATGAAGTTAGCTGGACCTTTTGCACCAAAAAGGCTTTCATTACTCCCACTATATGCACCTAAACCTATGCTAGAACTCTTTTGTAATAACACAGCTATAACAATAGCAATGGTTAATATCACTTGAAAGACAATCAAAACACTTGTCATAAAAACTCCCTAAAAAATGAAAAAGATTCTAAACTCATATTAAAGCCATAAAAATATAAAAGCCGACATTATAGCAAAAAATGCTAAATAGCGTATAATTTGGGCGAAAAGTAATGAGTGCGAACACTAAAAATACAATATTATTTAAACGCTATAATTATTTCTTAGGGATAGTATGAAAAGTGCGTGCATGGCAAAAATATGTTTGAAAGATTCTAAAGACTTGTGGCGTATTCTCTAGCAATGCGTTATCAATTTGTATATAGTTTGGTGAAAGGGCGATTGTATGGCGTTTTATGCCTTTCTCTAAAAAAGCCATAACCATAAGAATGCCATCTAGATTATATGCGTTTGGATTGTGGATATTTAGATTTTTGGAATCTAAGTTTTGTGAATTCAAACTTTGAGTGTTTAATCCCTGAGAATTAAGCACAAATTGCTTTTGTGCTTCCTTATTTGCAGGCTTTAGCACGAGATTTTGTAATCGCAAAAGATTGTCTTTATATTGTGTGGTGGTGAGTTCTAATTGTATGCCAAGATTCTCTACCTCATCGCTATGCAGTCTATTTTGCATAGCGATTTGCTGTGGGATACATGCTGTGTTTAGTTGCATGTTTTTTTGTATCACTTCATGTATGAGATTGCGTAAAATCATATTTTGGGGTTTGGAATCTATGCTAGATTGTGATATGTCTATGCGTGGTATATCAATATGCGGCAGGGTGGGGTTTTTTGGCGTATTTATGGTTGGGGCTTGTGGCACATTTAATTGATTTGCAAATAATTGATTAGATAGTAACAGATAAGGGAGTATAAAATATAAAACTTTCATAATCTTTTCCTTGCAATATTACGCTATTTTAATATGTGAATATTTTAGAATCTTAGCAAGAATATCAAAAAAGGTATTATCAATGGCTGTGAGACTCTCAATCTCATAAAGCGATAATATAAGATTCTCACTTCCCTTTATGCGTAGTGATAGACTTTGATTTGGCGTTGTAGCGATTGCGATGAGTTTATGTAGGACTTTTGTTAAACCCTGCTGTTCTTGTTTTGAAAGATTTGCTTGTTTATTAATCGCATTTAGAATCTCAAAAGATTTTTGCAAAAACGCTAAATAATCCTTGGTTAATATAGAATCTTGCATAATGCGATAATCTCTATCATCTTGTGGAGTTGTGCTAGTAGCGATATGCTGCTCTCTTTTATAAAGGTCAAATAGAATCTCATTTAAATTTGTGCTTTTTATCCATATTGTTGCATTATTGATGGCTATTTTATAGTCTTTCTGCCATGCTTCATCATCTTGGTGTTGCAAGGGTTGTCTAAATCGCTCATGTTCTAAAAGATGTGCTTCAAGTAGGCTATTTGCAGTATTATACATGGGGTGCGTGGTAATAAAATTTGCATGTGCTACAATGTGATATGCACTAGATTGCATGGTGCATTCTGTTGTGGCTTTTTTGCTTTTTTTGGGTTTATCTTGTGTGAATTTGGACTTTTCAATACAGAGTATTGAATCTGGTATAAGTGCAGTGAGATTATAGCCCTCAAAGTTAAGATTTTGTGTGTGAAACTCAAAATAGCGGTGTTTTAGCAATGTATCTTCTTGTAATTCAAGTATATATTGAAATTTTTTTGCTACTACGCCATCTATCCATTCTACATTTTCTACATTACATACGACTTTATATTCTTCGTTTTTACACTCTATATCTGGCGATATTTCATAGGTTTGTACTTGTGCGTATTGAGTAAGAGTGATAGCTAAACACGCCTTAATGCTAAACACACAAAGCAATATTACATGGCATAATCTCATACAAACCTTTCAAACACTAGTCCCAAGTTGAATCAAGTTGAATAAATCTTTAATTTTCATTAAACCTTTAGCATTGAAATATTAGCACAAAAAGAAGTAAAAGACTATTACTAGCAAGAGAAACTTACCTTAGCACATATTTAATTTTAAGCTTTTCTTTTTAATCCCATTACATATAGTATTTATTTAGAATCTAAATTTAATGCTACAATGCTATAAAAAACAGAGAGTTTCACACATGCAACCATTACAAAGTTATCTACTACAAGGGGCTACTAGCTATTTAGAATTTTTAGAGCAAACAAATCAAGGCATAGAAGAAATACATATACTTCGTATCCGCATGGAAAAGCATGATACGCTATTGCTAGAACTAGATCGTATGCTATTTGGCACAGATTATTTACAAGTCTATATACAAGATTTTATAATCGATATAGACTCATTTGAAGAAAAAAGCTTTAATGAGCCGACTAAAACATTGAGATTAAAATTTTCAGATTCACTGCTTACAACCTTACTTGATGAAACTACACAAAATAATAAAGAAGTAAAGTTAAGTAAAGATTCTATAATATCTTATTTGCTTGGTGATAATTATAAAAAAGAAGTGCCAAAACATTTGCGAATTTTTAATGATTTAAAATTTCTTGTAAAAAATATACGAGATTTTCTCAATAAAGATTCACTAAAACTAGCCTTGCCAACAACAAAGCCAATAGAGTTAAAAATCACGCTAGATTCTCACATAAGCAAAGAGCAACAAGAGGCAATCAAAGGCATTTTCACTCACCCTATAAGCTATGTTTGGGGGATTAGCGGGAGTGGTAAAACGCAAGTTGTGCTTTTTAACTGCTTATTAAATCTTATCACACAAAATAAAAAGACATTAATCCTTGCCCCGACAAATACCGCATTAGAGCAAATCTTTATCGCCCTTATCACACAAGGCGATAGAAAAGGTTTGCCGCGATATAAATTCCTGCGTTTAGGTATGCCAAGCAGTGATTTTTTACAAAATTTCCCTGATGTGTGTTTGCAAGTTGATGAAAAAGATTCTAAAGAAGAGTTAGAATCTAATAATGAATTACAAAGTCTATTTAAGCCACAAACACTAAAAGAAAGACTGCAAGAATGCCTTGTTATAGGCGTTACACTCGATAGCTTTGTGAAGCGTTATGCCCAGCTTTGTGAGTTAGAGTTTTCACATATTTTCCTTGATGAATGTGCCTTTTCACCACTTATAAAGCTTATCGCCCCACTTACACTTAATACGCCAATAACCCTTTTAGGCGATCATAAGCAATTAATGCCAATCTGCCACATGCAAGTTCTGACATTCAAACCAAACACTTTGAAGTGTGCGTATGGAGTTTAAACACACTCTTTTTAGAAATGCTTTTTAATAATCATGCGATACTACACGCACAGCATAATTATGATGATATTACATTTAACTCTATCGCCCATTATAAGCTTACAACTACGCACCGCTATGGCAATAATCTAGCCCATGTGCTAGATAGACATGTCTATCATAATGGCTTAAATGGCAAAGGTTTGCCAACAGAGATTTACTATATCGATAGCACAAGCTTTGGACCAAGCTATGAGTATAACGCACAAAATAATCGTAATGAAAGTATGGGCGAGGCAAATGCAATTACTGCATTAACCCAAATACTTATAGATGAATATGCGATTTTAACGCCATTTAGAGACCAGCAAAAGCTTTTAATCTCAAAGCGTATCCCTAAACATAGCATTTTTACAATCCATAAATCACAAGGAAAAGAGTTTGATACTATCATTTTTTCACCAGTGAAATTTAGCAAATATATGACAGATTCTTATAATAAAGCCGCATTATTCGCACTCAATGTAGCAGTTAGCAGATTAAAAAAGAAGCTTATTATCGTATGTGATTATTCCTCTTGGATACGCAGACAAGGGCAGTTTATCACTGCTTTACTACAAAATGCAAGGCCTTATCCACTCTCACATAGACAGCCCATAAAGCCTAGTGAATTGCCGTTTTAAGATATAGAGTCTTATATGCAACATTGAAGCAATACGCATATAGAATCTTTTAGATTACTTTTAAGATTCTATATTTCTTATGCGGAGTTTAAACGCAAAAATATGTTCTTAGAAATTGCAACTTTGGGGTAAATGCAGGTTGAGATACAAAAGGGAATCTAGAAACCAACATGATAATCCGTCATGCTAGCGAAGCCAAAACATCTAACACTAGAGAATCTAAATTTAAGCGACTTGGAATCTCATTTGTGTAAAATCTAAAAATCTAATAAAATTTAGATTCTAATATTTATCTTGCATGAAATTATTGTATTGCATAGTAATGCAGAGTGATTTCATCATTTGCTTTTCCTGTAAGCATACACGCATTATAGGTGTGATTGCTTTGTGTTTTTAATGTGTGTTTTTTGCATATATTGTGCTTTAGGTTGTAAAAAAGTGTTTCATTTGCTTTATAAAGATTCTGCATATCATGTGTGTTTAATTGCTTTGTGATTGTATTTTGGGCTTGTAAAAGCAAAATGAAAGCAAATGATAGGATAAGTAGAGAGAAAGCAATATCGATGCTTAAAAAGCCGCTTTTATGATTTTGTCTCATTTAGAATTTTAACTGCAATAAAGCCACAGCGATAACTACCAAAACAATGCCAACATAACCAATAGGTTTTAGCTTTTGCTTGAAAAAGTAGTAAGCCCCAGCAACACTGCCCAAAATCCCAATAGCCCCCCAAAGCGTATAGGCAATAGGCAAAGACATGCCATTATCAACAACAACAGCGAGTAGTAAAAATGCAGAACCAACAAGCACTAAGGCAAGTATCCCCCACCATATCTTGCGGAATCCATCGGATTTTTGCAATGCAAGATTTGCAAAAATATCAAGCACACCAGAGAGTATTATTAAGACAAAATTCATGATTAAAGTTCCATAGTTTCGAAGTATTCATGCAATCATAGCAAAAATTTAGCGAAGTTACAATATGCCGTGTCTTGCTATTTTTAAGTGGTTTTATGCTGATACTAGATTTATAGCAATATGTAGAATAGATTCTGTGTTGCGTGTAAATGCATGTAGTTATTATGAGGCGACTTAGCCTTAAAGATTCTTTTAATAACATGATTGTTATTAAAAGGCGATAATCTTAAGGAATCTAACTAGGTAAGTTTTAGATTAAAAAGTTGGCTTTGGCGTTTTAGAGCTTGCCACAGGCAACACAGGATAGATAACTTCTGGCATTTTACCATCTAGGGCTTTAAAGAATGTAGCAATAGATTCTATCTCTTTTTGACTTAAATCTATGCCTAATTGAATCTTACCCATTTCCTTAATCGCATCTTTAATATCCCAATATTGTCCGTTATGAAAATATGGTGCAGTTTGCATTACATTTCTTAATGTTGGGGTTTTTACTAAACCATCTTCATTACCTTTAAAATCACCGATATTTGCATATTGATACTGCCCAGTAATGCCAAATGCCTGCATATTTCCACCAAGATTTATGCCATTATGACATGAGGTGCAACCTTTATCGATAAATAGATTCAGCCCTTCTTTTTCTTGTTTTGTAAGGGCATTTGTATCCCCTCTTAAGAAAGAATCATATCGGCTTGGTGTTGTAAGCGTAAATTCATATAATGCGATTGTATCTGCGATGAGTTTAAAGTCTATTTTCACATTTTTTCCATACGCTTTTTTAAACTCATTTACATATTCTGGTATTGAAGTGATTTTTTCTTCAACAAGCTTTGGTTGTGCTGCCATTTCTACTGGATTTTGGATTGGTCCTTGTGCTTGATCGCCTAAATGTGCTGATCTACCATCCCAAAACTGCACATCATTGAATACAGAGTTAAGCACGGTTGGGCTATTGAGATTATGCGGATTTGCACTCCATTTATGCCCGATAGCTGCTGACACGACATCAGCACCAGCAAGTCCTAAGTTATGGCAAGTATTACACGAGATAAGGTTTGAGCTTGATAATCGTGGGTCAAAATATAGCTTTTTACCTAATTCAATTTGATCTTTTGTAAGCAAGGGGCTATAACCTTTTGCAACACCGGTTTCTTTTATCTTTTGTTGTTGAAAGGCTGCTAGTTCTTTACCTGTTGGCATTGGATCTAAACTAGAATCTTTTGCCTTTTGCAATAGTTCTTTATCGCTTGGGATAGCACTTGCTGCAAAGGCTATGGCTAGAGTTACCGCCCCAGCAATTACGATGTTTAGTCCAAGTTTATTGTAAGTCGTCATTATCATTCCTTTAAAATAGAGTTAAAATCTCCATTATAACATTTTAAAGGAAAGTTTAGGTGATAATGCAATATGCAAATGTGTAAAATAGTATTTTTATATGGAATATTATTGCGTATAGACATGAAATCGCACAAGCTTTAACAATATTTCATATAATTACAATCTTAATGGTAATTTTCAAATTTGTTATTTTATAAAGTTTATTTATGCAAGCATACTCTGTTGTATTTCAATATTATATAGGCTATTTGATAGTTATGATTTATCGGTATATTTTACGCATAAGTTTTATTATTATCCCTTTTATATGTTTTTATTGTATAGGTTGCGTAAAGCTTCCTAAGGAGAGTGATTTAGCAATCAAAACGCATACACCGCGAGTGTTTGCAAATAAGGATTTACTAGAAAGTATCGCTACGACTAAAGATAATGAATACAAGGACTTTAAAAGCACATTTTTTATGCTATTTGATGATTCTGTATTAAACGAACTTGCAAATCACGCCTTGCAAAAAAATACAAATATAAAAACCTTAGAATCAAATATTAAACAAGCAAGAGCCACTGCAAAAATAAACACTTGGAATCTTTTCCCTAAAGCAAATGCTGGGCTAAACTACAATTATAGCGACAATAACTACAAGCAGATTCAGACAAATATCACGCAAAACACGACAAATATGAACCTATCTTTTAGCTGGGAGATCGATCTCTTTGGCAAATTAAACGCATTGAGACTCTCTAGCAAGCAACAGATTCTGCAGTCAATATATAATCTACAAGCCGCACAAGTTATTTTGCTAGGCGATATTGCAAACTACTACTTTATCATAAGGCAAACGAGAGAAGCTATTATACTTAATAAACAAATTACACAAAATCTTGAAGAAATCTACAAACTCACAGAGAAAAAATACCATCTAGGGCTTGTGGGGCTTGATAGCGTAGCAACGACAAAGAGTAACTATCTCACGCAAAAAAATACAACCTTATCGCTTGAATACACGCTAGAGCAAAATAAAAATGCCTTGCTTGTATTGCTTAATGCCAATACACTTAACTTTGATATAAACACAGATGATTATACCTTTAAAACCCCGCAAATCCCGCATGTAGATTCCATGCCAACAAATGTTTTATTTAATCGCCCCGATGTGCGTGCAAGCGTATTTGCACTCAATAGCTCTCTGTATCAACGCTATAATAAAAAAATGGCATTATTACCAAGTGTGAATCTAAGTGGGAATCTAGGGCAGATTCTATTCTCACCACAGCTTGGTATCGGCGATATGGTGTGGCAGATGGCAGGCTCACTTGCAGCCCCTCTTCTTAATCGTCAAACACTCACACAAGACTACATTATCGCAAGAGAGAATACAAAACAAGCCTTTTACTCCTTGCAAAATACACTTAATACTGCCCTAGCAGAAATAGAAAATGCAGCAAAATATGTATTCATCACACAAGAGACACTAAAGCACACACAAGAAAACTACAATATACATAAAGATACGCTAAATATTATGGAATCTCGCTATCAAAAAAACCTTATAGATTCTATCTCAAGGCTTGAATATGAGAATAACTATCTGCGTGCAAAAAACACCCTTGCAAGTGCAAATCTAAGCAAAAATCAAGCAGTAATAGCCCTTTATAAAGCCTTTGGCGGCGACTTTGCTCCAAATGAATTAAAAGATGGAATCTTACAAGCCGCACAGATTCCAAAGCTAGATAAAACACAAGAAGATACTAGCAACCCAGCAAATGATCTATAAATAAGAAAAGGAAAAATATGCCAAGCACAAAAGAAATATATGATACTATCACGCCAAAGGTAGCAAAAAAGAAGTTTGTTATACTCGCTATTATTGCGATATTGCTACTTGCCATTATCCTTTTTTATCTCTTTTTGCATGATTCTAAAAACATTACTTATACCACTATAAAGCCTATAAAGGGCGATATTACACAAAGTGTGTCAGCCACAGGCACACTCTCGCCAACAAATGAAGTAGAAATAGGCAGTCAAATCTCTGGCACAATTTATAAGCTATATGTAGATGTAAATGACTCTGTGCGGAAAAATCAGATTCTAGCAGAAATCAATCCAAATAAACTCAATCAAACAAAAGAAGGCTATGAAGCCCAACTCCAATCAGCCCTAGCCAATCTTGAAGCCTCAAAAGTAGCAATGGAACAAAAAAAATGGAATTACGAACAACAGCAGCAACTCTATGAAGCAACAGAGGGCAAAACACCCTCAAAGCTTGAAGTACAAAATGCAAAAATGGACTATCTCTCCGCAAAAGCTGATATAAAAATCAAACAAGCAAGCATAGCCCAAATCCAAACCAATCTAAAATCCGCAAAAATAGATCTCCAAAATGCGATTATAAAAAGCCCAATAGATGGCATTATCCTAGAGCGGAGTATAAGCTTAGGGCAGACCGTTGCCGCAAGCTTTCAAACGCCAACACTTTTTAAACTCGCACAGAATCTAAAGGAAATGAATCTAGTCGTAAATATTTCAGAATCTGATATAGGCAAGGTGCAGTCAGACCAAGAAGTAAGCTTTAGTGTCGATGCCTATCCTAACCAGACATTTAAAGCAAAGGTAGATAGAGTAAATTTTGCCGCTACAACGACAGATAATATCACAAGCTATGAGACAACAATCTATGTAAATAATGAAAATTTACTTTTAAAACCGGGCATGAACGCCACCGCTTTCATACAAGTAGCAAATGAAAAGGATACGCTTTTAGTCCCAGTCGCAGCGATATTTTATAATCCACAAGCACAACAAGCCAAGCCAGATTCTAAAAAATCCTCAAACCCAATCATGTTTTCACCCCCAAGACGACAAAAACAAGCAGGTCCCACCACAAATACAAACAACACAAAGCAAGGCACAATATGGATACTAGAAGACGGAATCCCAAAGTCTATACCGATAAATATAGGCATTTCGGATTCTAAAATGGTAGCAATCAGCGGCGAAAATCTTAGCACTGATACAGAGATTATTGTAGAATCACACTAGATTTCTAAGATTGTGGAATCTTTTTGTTTTGTGTCCTGCTTTTTTGCATGTTTGTTTTTATTTTTTTGCACCCTAAACCCTGCAGTCACCCAAAGTGGTATAGATTCTAAAAGGGCAAAATAAACACGCTTTAGATTCTATATGCAGAATCTAAAAATCCCACGCAGGCAATGCTTACGCAAATATTGTATAATTTTGCCTTTTAATACTCACAAAGAAAGGCTAAAATGTTCTCTCTCTCATCTCGCCGCTATACAGGAGCTAAAACAAAGCTTTTAGATTCTATTGATACAAGCATTTTAAAAAGCTTTGATTATAGAGATAAGAAAAATCTTAGCTTTTTTGATGTGTTTAGTGGCACAGGGGTTGTGAGTGAGTATTTTGCTAAAAAGAAAGAGTTTAGCAATATTATC
>NZ_JMKW01000036.1 GCF_000686565.1 Helicobacter bilis ATCC 51630 | reverse complement strand
CAGGATTCTCTGCCACTCTCTTTAAAGATACAAAGGCAGATTCTAAAGATTCAGAATATATCCTCTCCTTTCGTGGCACAGAATTTAAACTAGAGCAAATCCAAGATTTACTCAATGATTATTACATAGGCACAAATAATAGTGATATGAATAGAGTGATAGAGCAGTATTTTGATATGCTTCTCTTTTATGAGGAAACTCTCAAGCCTTTACTGCAAGAAAAAGGCATTGCAAAGATTAATGTTATAGGACATTCACTTGGTGGCTATCTTGCTCAACTCTTTGCTTTAAGCTATCCAAGTATCATTAATGAAGTTTATACTTATAATGCACCGGGAATAATGAGTGATAAGATTACCAATACACTCTATTGGGTGGCACAAGGCATAGGATTTACCCTTGCTACAAAATCCATAAAATGTATTTTTAGGGCTAAAACAATTATTAGCTCCTTTGGCTCTCTGTTTTCATCAATTAGACCCTTTGAAGCAAAGAATGTTCTTTTAAATAAGCAAGATAAAGATGTGATTGTGGGTATAATCCCTATACGCTCTAGCTATAAAAATGTGATTAGATTTAACAATATGAATAATGATGATAGTATGGAACAAAGGATTGTAAGTAATCCTTACACAAACAATGTGCCTTATTTCTTACGAAATGATGGCTATAAATTTGCAAGTGAGAATAGACAACCTATCTTTTACTATAAAGACATAGGGAAATATGCTAGAGAATTTTATGAGTTAATGAGTGATAGTAGATATGAAGGGAAATATCTCTATTATCAATACACTTTGCATAATACGACAACGCAGGCAAGTGTGGCTAAGTTTGACTATCTTATCTTAGATTATGATTTATCTATGCCTTATGAAAGAATGGTAAATGCGTTGCAATCTATGATTCAAAACAAGCAATACCCAAATGACACTATCAAAAGTGAAAATATTTTTCGTGTTGTTTCTCTTAATGTAGCAAAGAAAATGGATGCTGTGGGGTATTTGGGTCATCATATATTTGGGAGTGAGTGCCCTATATATGTGGGGACAACAAGTATGCTTGATACGCACTCTATCACTCCCCTTACCCAAACCCTCTACTTCTACTCCTATCTCTTAGAATTAGAATCTAACACAGAAATACTACAAGCCAATGATACTAATATATCCCAAAGCCTTGAGAATCTTAATACTCTATCAAATGCTATACATAGGATTTTAGAAGACATAAGTTTTAAAGAAGCCACAGGATATGGAGAGGCTTTGCAGATACCACCGACCCCTCACTACCTCTATGCCACGATTGACAAAACACTCTTTGAAGCGACATTACATACTAAGCAAAAGAAACTGCAAGTTGATATTACTACACTTATTGAGGGTATGTTGGATTTACAAGGCAAAGACATTTTCTTACAACTACTCACTAAAGAGAGTATGCAAGAGGCTGCCACAGATGTAGCTTTAAGAGAATCAAACCTAGCAATACTCCTAGCCATACACGAGCGTTTATTTTTTATAAGTGTTTTAAAACAAGACAATCAAGCACAGGCACTGATACAGACTAAAAATGATATTACAACGCTTCTTAAGCACAACACGACAAGAACACAAATCTTTTGCTACAACCTAGAGCATATTGATGAGAAGCTTATGAGAGGCTATCTCAACGATGCTTTTAGATTCTATCCCTTTATAGATAAGAAAAAGGCAGCTTAATGAAAAATAGCTTTAAACTCCACAAATACAGAATCTTACAAATTGACAACGACATAATCCTTAGCATAGAAAAAGATAATTTCACTCTTGATATACAAGAGCTTTTGCCAATCCTTAATGCCTATACCAAGCAAGACAAACAAAGCATTCAAGAATACAATGTATTCATAGCGTTGTATGGTTGCACTCTCACAGGCTCTAAAGAATCCCCTAACAATCCTTTATGCTTTGGTGAGTTAGACAAAGAGGGCGTGTTTATAGAATCTAAGCCTGTGTATCATCTACAAGCGAGTGATGAGATTATAGAATCTGCAAGCAACAATAGAGAATCTAGCAATGGAGATTCTAATAATCCCCTAAGCACCTTAGATGTGTTTTTAAATGGCTCTAGGCTTACTATTCTTAATTATTCTCTAATTGACTCTAGTCTCAACATTAAACTAGAATCTAAAAGCAAAGAATCTAAAGCAATATTAGAACAAGAAAAAGAACAAACACAAAAGCAAAAAGAGCAAGACTCTCAAACAATAGATTCTACAACAAGCACAGCATTCTTGCACCCCATACTAGAAGATAATGAAATAAAATGTCCTCATAATGGAGTAGTAAAGCTAAAAAGCAATAAAGGTAAAAATTTTAAATCAAATAATATTCCTATGATTTTAGAATCTGATTTGCTTTACTCTCAAATTATAGGCTGCACAAACAATATAGCAGGTGTGCCTACACCTTGCACTATGGTAGCTACTATACTTCCAAATGCAAGGGCATTAAAAAAATATAATGATGATTATCCTATAATGCAGGATTTAGTTAGTGGCAATGTCTTTAGTGATAAAGGATTCCCTCTTATTGCTACACCAAAGCCTAATACATTTAGAATAAACTCCCCTAAGCCAATAGATTCTAACACGCAAAATAAACAAAAGCTAGAATCACAAATAAAGCTCTATAAACCAGCTCTAAGACTGCATTATAAAATCACTCCATTGCAAAAAGACAATCTCCCTATATATAGATTAAAGTGTAATGATACTATTATAGAATCAGGTGATGATATGCCACTAGATTTTATTTCTATTGATATAGCTAAAGATACTAAAGATTTACATGATATACATAACTTAGATAAAGCATTGCAAGATATACTCTCTATATTGCATTCCAATCTTAAACAATCTTTTATGAAAGAGTATATATATAAATATATATCCTTACAGCTAGATTCTAATATGCTTTTACTTATACTCCTTATCCCACAAACAATTCCTAAAGTCTTTAAAGAAGTGTATAAGAACTATGAGTATAAAGACTATGGCATAGGGAGATTTCAATATGTTTATGAGTATTGCGATACAATAGTGAGAGAGAAAAGAACAATACTTTATAAGACACTTTATGCACCTGCAAAGATAAAAAAAATAGAGCTTGAGATAGCTAGTGGATTAGATAGTATGATAGAGGAGAGAGAGGGCGCATTGAAAATGTTGCTTATTAATGAAACATATCAATACAAGAGAGAAGATACACAAGCAAATCCCTTACACACAACAGATAAAGAAAGTAAAGATTCTAAAGCAATACTAGAGATATATTTTTCCTATGGAGAGGATAAAATAAGACTAAATGAAACCTCAAGACATTCTCAAGATATAAACTTACATATCAAAACACAAGGATATGAGGAGGGGGAGAGGTTGGATTTGACATTAGAATTTCAAGGAAAAACTTACCAAACCACCGCAACTATAAGAGATAATCAAGCTATAATTCTTAATGTCTTTAATGAATTATCAAAGGAGCAATAATGTCAAATATATGCAAGGTAAAATGTGGAGATAAAGAAATATCAATTAAGATTCAAAGACCAAGTTTTAAGAGCGTGGAAAAGGGGTATAGGGAGATAAATGCTCTGCCACAAGAACAAGAAAATGAAGCAAAAGATTTGATTTATAGCTTATTAATTACACAAAATTATACACAATTAGAATCTTTACAGATAGCAGATTATTACAAACAAGTAGCTGCTAGATATGTAAAAATTGGTGGAGGAGCTTATAATCAGTTTATAAATGATATGGATAAATATTATAATACTTGTGCTTTGCGTGTAAGTTATGCGCTGAATTATAGCACCCACCCTATAAATACTATGGATAGGCAAGTTATGGGGAGAGGCTATCAAGGGGACGATAAGCAAACTTATTACTTAGGTGTCTTTGATATTATTGAACTTTTAAAGTTGAACTGGAAAGAATTGACTTGGAAACAACCTACTTATACTCAAGTGAAAGAAAAGATAAAATGTGGTTGTTCTGAAGATTTTTATCACAATATGACTTCAAAAGATGAAAATCAACAATTTTTTGAAGAATTACAATCTATTCAAAGAAAAGGCATTGTAGCAATGATTGGCACAAGTGGGCTACGACATACTACTTTATGGAATGGAAATGACTTTGTGGATGTGGATTTTGGTTATTATAATTTTTTGAAAGAAACAAATTATATTGTTAAAGATTTATACTTTTGGGATTTGATTGAGGGGGAATGATGAAAAAGATAGTGTTGGTGATGTTTGTTGTTATACATTCTTATGCTACGAGTGATACAATATTTGCTTTACAATCTACTTTTAAAAAAAATATAAATGAATATTATAAATTATGGGCTATTGGATATTGTATGGGGCATTTTGAAGTGGAAAGAAATGTAAAATTTGAATTCCAAGAAATGCCTGCTAGATTTAGCATAGACGATTTAAAAATTAGTAAGATTGTATATCTTTTGGGAGTAGAACCTCTTAATGAAATAAAGGACTATATAGATAAAAACAATAGTTATTTTGAAAAAGACAAAGCAAATCATTGTTTAGAGCTATTGCTAAAGCCAAACTACAAACCAAAAGGTCATCATTCGCTTGATGATGAAGTCAAGCGCATTGTCAAAAAATATTGCAAGGATTGCAAGTGATTCTATGCAAAAAGTATTGTGGCAATGAGATTGCAAGGTAATAGAGTAAGACATACAACCCTTTGGAATGGAGGTAATTTTGTAGATATGGAAATGAATAAGGAGGTTGATATATCTTTATACCTTTTTGGCTATGATTATCTCAATGACCAAAACAACAATTATCCATTTGTTTCAGAGTTTTATTTTTGGGAATTAAAGGATTGAAATGATAAGGAATACATTTAAAATATGTTTGTTTGCAAACATAATGTTTTGCAATGTCTTTGCGGGAGGACCTGAATTTCATATTGATTATGAAAAATATTACAAACAAAATGCGATATATTTACATAAGGTTTGGGGATTTGAGTATTGTTTGGGTTATGCGGAAAAAATACCCTTTGAGAAACAATGGATAGGGGAGAAGCAAAATATGTCTAAGTTTGTGAGTAAAGAAGCCGATAATGAGCTTAAAGATTTTATTGACAGATACAAAAAAGAAAGGAATCTATTAATCATTTGTCTTGACCTCTACGATTCCAAAGAATACCAAGCCGAAGTCAAACGCATTGTCAAAAAATACTGCAAGGATTGCAAGTGATTCTATGCAAAAAGTATTGTGGCAATGATTGGCACAAGTGGGCTACGACATACTACTTTATGGAATGGAAATGACTTTGTGGATACAGATTTGGGAGTAAGCCCTGATTATCTTAATGAATCTCAATATATAATGCGAGATTTATACTTTTGGGATTTGATTGATTAAGGAGATTGTATGAAAAAGTTTGTTTTGCAATATTTGATTATGGCATATACAATAGTATATGCAGGACCTCCATTTGGTGAAGCTCTCGCAGTAACAAATGCTACACAATCCTCTATTCTAGCCCAATGGGGATTACAATATTGCTTACAATATGATAAAGAAAATTTGTTTAAACCTATAGAGAAAGATGATTTTTTTAAGTTACGCAAAGATGTGGCTCAAGGCAGGTTAGATTTACAAAAATATTTTGATGATAAACACTTGCCTGATGAGATGAATACCCATCGTTTTGAGTATTGTATGATTATATATAGATTAGAAGAATACCAAGCCGAAGTTGAACGCATTGTCAAAAAATACTGCAAGGATTGTAAGTGAATGATAGATGTAAATATCACTATCTCTATAACTACTGCACACATACAAGAATAGACATAAAAGACTACACAAAAATAGGACTAGATTCTAATCTTAGTAATGTTACTATTCTCACATTGCATACAGCGTATAAAGCACAAAAGCTAGAAGTAACACTTACGAGTGGATTAAATTATATAATAGAATCTAGGGATAGACAAAGACAGGCTAAACTTGACAGAGAATCTCAAAACAACATAAAACAACAAAGCATAGATTCTCTACTAATTATTACACTTATAAATGCTGGTTACAAGGATAAATTATGGGGATTTAGAAAAATTAGCGAAGATGGTATAACCATACTTAATCCAAAAAAAGATTTTATGGAGGCAGAAACAATAAAAATAAACATTCAAAAATCAACCTCACAAAGCAACAAAAAAGTTCATCTTTTATTTTATGGTGGTGCAAGAAAAATTGGAGACAATGCGGCATTTTATTATGCTTCTATAAATGTTCTAAGAGATTATAAACATTATTATCCTAATGATATTTTTATACATGAATTTGTAGATTCAGCAAAAACTATTGTAGATACGATTAATGAGCAAAATATAGAATCTATTGCTTCATTAGATTTATTTTTTCATGGTAGTAAATGGGGATTATATATGTATAAAGGTGCTTCAATGCATAAAGATTTGTTGAGTGAAGATATCGAGGAAAAAAACTTAAATGCAAGTCTTTATGCTAGTAAAACTTCAGATTTGGTTACTGCTTGGGACACTCATGAAGAAAAAAGGACAATATATGATATAAAATTTGATCGATTTATTTCAAAAGGAGCAATCATTGAGATTCATGGCTGTGAATCTGGGGGCGACCTCTATATCATAGATAGCGTCACAAAGAACTTATCAGAGGAAATTCCACAAGGATATGTTGTTGGACATATTACCAAAGCAAATCCAAATATTGATAACACGCAAGATAATATAAAGCAAGACTATCGACATGGAGTAAGGGCTATTTGGCAAAATGGCAAGGTCATCAAAAAAACTACGCAAAAAAGATGGATAAATTTTAACAAGGAAATGATATGAGACAATATGTCTTGATTACATTATCATTGTTATTTTATGCGTGTAGCGTGGATAAACCTATTACATTGTATGCGATAAATATGATGTATGCGTGTGAGTGTCCAAGATATAGGGTGTTTATGGTAGAGGATACGGAATCTAGACTTACAGATAGTGAAATTGATTTAGATAAAAACACAAATCTTTCTAATGAAATATGGCATGTCATGAATTTAGAAGTCCCTCAAAATCTTATTGGCGTAGATTTGGAATTAGAGTTTGAAAGTGCCGAAAAAGAAAGGGAGTTTAGCAAAAATGAGGGTGTATCGCCTATCTGTAATATTTATTATTTTAACGGCACATTGCATCAAGGATTATTTGGCAAAGCAACTCTTTATGTTAAGGATTACACAATTATGCCAAAGAGTAAAAATTGTATCTCGCAGATAATGAAAGATTGATTGTATTAATTTTTATAATAATGAATATTAAAATTTCGCAAAAGTAGATTGGGTAAAACACATAAAAACAAAAGACATAGCAAAGATTTATGCTAGAATAATTCTTTTCACTAAAAGGTAGTTAATGATAATTTCAAATACAAGAGAATTGTTACAAGAAATTGACAACATATTAAGTTTAAGGACAAATAAAACAATAAAAAATATTACACTTATTTGTCAAAATATGAATGCGAACTTTACCACACATAACGAACAATCTCCACAGAATCTAGGACAAGAAATCTTAGCAAGACTGCAACACTCATATAAAGAAGGAACGACAATAACAATACACAGCTTTGACACATTAAATGAGGAACAAATTTTAGGAACAAAGCAGCATTTAGACCTACCTAACTATATTCACTTAGAAATACATCACAATGACAATACTATATTGCAAGCCATATTAGATTCCATTAAGAAATCTACAAGTATCACTGCTAACAACTTAGAAGAGATATTAGATAAGATTGATAGTAATGAGATACAGAACATATCTTTACAAAAATCTAAATGTATAATCACAAAACAGCTTAGAAACATGCTTAAAGAATCAGAGTTATTTGCAGAGATTATGGCAATAGAAAATGAGAAAAATATAGAGTATTTTATTGATAGGCTAGAACAATATATAAAACAGGCTATAAAAGATAATGATAAAGAGCGTTATAAAAATATTATAAAAACAATTTTTGGTATAGTTCTTGCGGTTGTTATGCGTGGAGGTGCAGCAATGGTGCTGCTGGGCATATCTGCGACATTATTATCATCGCTTATGGATTACAAAGATTCTAAAAAGAACAAATATAGCTATATAAAAAATCCAATCATAGAGTCTCTTGCCACTGAATTAGCCATGTATATACAACTTGCAAATACGCAATTACTGACTTGTATGCTTATTGTAGAAAGCACACAAGAAAATAGGGATAAAATCGAATTTATCGATTTATCGGGCTTTAATCTTTATTTGGATACTACATTATTATCATGTTGTCAATCTATTGCCTTTAAGGGTGAATTTAATAAGCCCTTAGATATTTCAAATTTATTGCAAAAAAATGCTATTAATCTACCTACAATACAACACAACAATATAATGGCTAAAATATTGCATACATATAAGCCCACACCAAAAGAATCAAACGACACCAATAGCAAACAACAAGATATAAAAAACACACCACTTCTTACAAGCATACAACAAGAAACACAACGCTTTAATCATCTTGTCTATATAGAATCACCGCATTTTAATTCCGCCCTCTTAGCTGAAATCTTTCGTCAAAAAAACTTACAATATCCTAATAACCATACCACAAATATGGCAAAAAACTATCTCTTTATCACAAATGCCCCAAGCAAATATAATGCAAAGCTTACAGAGACTATCACACAACACATAGCAAACAATGCAATAAAAGATGATATGAATAATCGCACACAGCAAAATCTCAATATAAGTCATCAGGGCAAAACATCAAACTATAATGCCACAAGGGATTATAGTGCATACAGAATAGATACAGATAAAAAAGATGATGAACCATATATTTTGCAGCTTTCATTATTTGCAAGGGCGGATATTGCAGATATTGAAAAAAATTGTAAAAAGAGTGATACATATAAGCAAGCAGAAAAATCACGCCAAGCAAGACAAAAAGATTATGACGATAGCACTAAATCGGGTTATTTGGGGGTCGGCAGTATGACTTTGTATGGCTCAATGAATCAACAAGAAGCACAATTAAACAACATAAAACAAACTTATGGCATAGACTATATAGAATCTTTTTTTAAAAATCCAAAAGAAATTGAAGATATTATTAAAAAAGAAGAACAAAATGCCAAAGATTTTCTTACTCAATTACAACTTTTTCACAATAATAATAAAAACTTAAATAATTCCCTATTAGCAATGTTTTCGCTTTTTTATGGGCTATATGTATTTAAAACACACTTTCCAAGTTTTGCATTGCAAATCAAGAAAGACACGCAACTTATTAACAACCCCTATCTTAAAATCTCTTGTTTAAATAAAACTTGGGAATTTAATATAGCCTCTTCAGATTCAGAACACAATGCACAAATCGCACAAGAATTGCAAGAAAAGCTATTGCAAACAAATAGCATACAAAAAACAGACCTTAGCCAAGATTTTTTAAACTATCTTAGAGACCTTATAAAAAGTGATATAGATAATAATGCAAAAGCATTAGATGATGAGATTATAAAAGAAATAGGAATAGATTTAGACAAAGAGTTGCAACAAGAAGAAGAAAAAATCAAAGATTATGGAGAGAAATATGTAAATATTGTGAAAAAAGAGCGCACACAAGAAGTTTTCTATACATCAATGTTAAAAATATTAGGGGCAATATGTCCATTTATCAATTTTACTCATGAAAATATGATTGATACAACAAAACATTGCCTTGCTATTTTTATCACAGCCCTTGAGAATCTAGGTAAAACTCAAGGTTTGCAAGTCGCTTTATACAATACATTGCTTACAGAAATAGGAGTGTTTTCATACTTTTTAATTCCTACAAGCATAAGTGTGCAGATTGGGGCTAATAAGAATATTAAAGATGGGAAAATAAACTTAGCAAAGAAAATAGAAGATAGACTTAGCAAGATAGTAGAGCCAAACAAGAAAGAATATATGCAAAACATCTTTAAAGGTTTTGCACAAATAGAGCTAAAGCGAACGCAAATACAACTTGCACATTTTGAGGCAAAAACTGCCTTTATCCTTGATACTATTAACAACGATATAAAACAGCTCAATCTTCAAGCTATTAAGCAAAAACTTATGAGCACTATGACTTCATCTAGTGATAGAGTTCTTATTGCAAAGGTTTGCTTCACTTATAAACGCGATAACAATAAGCCGCAATCTTATCTTTTAAGCGAACTTCAAACAAAAGAGAGATTCTCTCAAACCAAGCAATTCTATCGTAATAAGATTTTTCACTCATTTAAAATCAATCTTAGTGCCACCTTAGTGGATATAGCACTAAATGCTATTTTAGATTTTTATTTTCATACAAACTATGAAACATATAGGCGAGAATATGAGAGCATTATGCACACACGATATACATTTTATTATGATTTGCCATACGCAGTAAAAAGAAAAGATAGTCTTTTAGAGTTTTATGATAATACAACAATAAAAAGAGAAAAAGAGCTAACCTACTATCCCATGATAATTGCTTCTAAATTTATATCTTGCGATTTACAATCAGTGTTTTATGGCACAGAGCTTTGCACCGGAGGATTAACACATCATATTGGGCTAGTCCATCATTTGACACATAAGCAAAACAATAATAACTTGCAAGAATTCTTACTGAAAAAGCTTCTATCCTATCTCATCATCGATGAAAAGCGAGGGGCAAAAGATAAAGATGACTATGAGTTACACTATAATAAACAAGTGTCAGACTATACATTCTTTAATCATAAAGCCCTAGATAGCAAAGGCAATATCACAGATACAAGATATACTATATCTTTGGATAATATACTGAAATATCAAGTGCCAAAGAATAGTAGCTTGTATAAGGAATTTAAGGTTTTGGAAGACAAAAAAGATAAAAGATCAGCCATTGATTCTTATAATGAAGCCTTAGAAATCTTAGCAGATTATAAAGATTATTATTTCACAAATACAAGAAGTGGTAAGCCAGATAAAAATAAAGCAAGAAGACTTTTAGAATGCCTTGATATCATAGGGCGAAATAATATTAAGGCATTATATGTAGGCACAAGCGATGCAAGTAAAAACATGAAGCGACCTAAATTCATAGGCAGACTTGCTACCACTATTATCATAGAAGATGGATTGTGGTTAGGATAAATTTATAGAAAAAGGATAGATATGTGGTTATTTGGCAATAAAGACTCACAAGAGCAAAAAGTAGCTAAGATAGAAAAAGATATGTTTGGCAATGATATAAGACTAGATTCTAATGGGAATGTGATATTAAGGGCAGAGAGAATAGTTTATAGCACGATTTTTGATGATGAGCTTAAAAAGATTCCCATAACAGATAAAGAGTTTTTAAAACAAGATTCACTAAGAGCTACAAGACTTCTACATGAAACAAATGCAATCTTACAATCTTCTCCTTTTAAATCTTATAAACCTATATATTTTGACCCAACCCTTAAAACAAATCCAGCACATAAAAAAGAGTTTGAAAGCTTTCGTAATCTCTATACAAAAGCACCTATAAAAAAGGCAATAGCCCCTTGGACTAAGAAAGAAAAAGCCTATTATGAATCTTTACAAACAAAAAGAGAGAGATACCAATACCTAGTTATTAGGAGTGGATTAAGAAGTGCAGTTATAGACATACCCTTTGATGCCATAGGTGGTGTAGATGAGAATGGGAGAGTAATAAATCCAGAATATGAAGAAATATTTTATGAAGTAGATAGCAATAAAAATACCCTAAGATCCTATCTACATGGGCAAGAATGGGGCATAGCAGCAGGGATACTAGGGAATCCAGAAGAGCTTTCAAGCAACAACATGGGCTTTCAAGCACGACATATACAAGCTATGATATTAGATATGCAGATTGATGGGGCGACTAGGAGTTTTTTAAGAGTGAACAATCAGGAGAACTATGTAGAAAATGTTATAGCCAATCAGTATGCAGGACTACACAAAAACCTTTTACGCAAGAAACAGCTAGAGGCTCTCGTTAAAAGGATAAAGCCAGATAGATTTGGTATGCTCCCCTATATAGATGAGATACTAGGAGTGGATTGGATTATGGATTTTAGCCAATATGATATCTATGGGGATATAATAGCAGAACTCTTTGAAGAAGGAATTCCAATAGAACAAGGGTTAGTTACTAAAGGGCTATTAAAAGATCCTAGAGATGCAGATTCTACAAAAGAGAGCAGAGAGAAATTTAGACAAAAAGCTATGTTTTTAAGTCAAAGAAGAGCTGATGGGTCAGCACTGGATTATCCATATTCACCAGATTTTGGTCCTGCTCAATCAAATTTAGAAGATGATATAACAACGCTTTATGCAAAAATTAGAGCAGTAACTCCCCCTCAAGGCTATCCTAATGCTCCCTATTACTATATCCCAGAGTATTTAGATGAACTCTATGAAGCAGGTAAGCTAGATAAATTGCTCAATCCCACAATCCCAGCTATATATAGAGAATCTTTCCCACAAGAATTGCGAGATAAGATAGAGTGGTATGCCAAAAAGCATAATATAAAAGAATAGAATATAAGATAAAAGAATGATTGTAGAGTTATATGTCAAAAACTTAGCATAAAGATTTTATTTAAGAAAGGTAAAACATAGCCTTAAGCCTTAATTGATAAACCATATCACAGCAAAGAGATAATTTAAATAGTATTTAAGTAATTCAGAGTATTAGTTTTGTTTCTCTATACACATTTTTCTTATAGCCTTTCACATTATTAAAATCATGCCACAATAAATCATTCTCTATTAACTCTCTTTGTTTAAATAAGAATGCAGGGCTTGTATTAAAAGACATTGCAAAGTTTTTTCATCTCCTTGTCTTTGTTCCTGTATAGCATAGCTTAGTGTTACTTCCAATATATCATTATCTAAAACTTCAAATAATGGAGTATGCAATTCTTTAAAAATAATGCCTAACACAAGCGTATTAATGAGTAATGGAGAATCTATAAGTGGAATATCTTTTAGAATCTCTTGTATATCCTGCATAGTTAAATGTGAATTTTTATGTAAGGGGATTTTTGTATCAGTAGATAGATTTTTTAGTGTGTTATCTAGGAGTGCTAGAATATCTTGTCTATTAAGCGGCTGGTTATTTTCAATCATTGTCTCTTTGGTGATGGATTGATTATGTGTGGCTATATGATTATTTGCTATGTCTAATTTATTATTTTTTTGTTTAGCTTTTATGCTATCTTGCATAAAGGCTATTTCTTTGCTAGTATGTTGGTTTTCTTTCATATTACCAAAAGCATGAGTTGGAATATTTATAATATCATCTAGCATCTCATTTTCATGCAAGATATTTTCAATTGGTACTTCATGGATATTCATTCCATCTACTTGTCCCCTAGGTCTTATTTGCAATGTATCGAGTTTGTCATAGGCAGCAACTTCTTTGATAATGTTTTTTGTATTTAGAATCTCTTCGTTTAAATCTTTTGGATCTATAATGCTACATTGATAATTGCCTATTCTAAATGTATCACCAAATTCAATAGTTGTTTCATAGCCTGCAAGAAGCTTGGAGAATGAATTGTTATAAAAAATATCTGAATCTGCAATACTTGTAATTGTAAAAAAACCCTCTTCATATTGAATATGAACATGTTGTGATTTTATTTGTTGGTCTTGCAAACAAAGATTATTGCCCGAATCACTACCTATTGTGCCACCATTTTCATCAATAACACAATATAGTGATGTTGTGGATAAATCATTTATATGTTGTGCAGTAATAGCAATCTTTTGCATACAATTTCCTTACATAATAGAGTCTGGCATATTAAAATGTGTCAAAATATCAATAATCTTTAAAAGCTCTAGCTTGTTTGTAACATTAAAATCAAAATATAGCTTCTTATTATTTTCAAAATAAATTGAATTACGCATATTTTGATTTGGGACCATATCCTTTATAAATGCAAACCATGCCCATTCTCCAATATACACTTTTTTATATTGTGGATATTGGTAATAATCATTTGCAGTGAGTCTCAACTCGGTATTTTTATTAAAGTGCTCAATAATAATGTGGAGTTTTGGATGCAGCGTATGATCATAGTGGATGCTTGTATCATTATATCCCATGTCAAGAGAACTAAAGTCTGATGATAAATCAAGACATTGTATAAAAAAATTGAGTGTCAAATTGTTGTTTGCATCAAACATTGCACTTAAACTAGAGGTTTTGTTAAAAAAAGTTAAAAATTGTTCTTTTAGCTTAATTTTTGACATATAGGTTGGATTAGGAATGTAAGCACCACCCTTTTTTTGTATAATCTTACTTAGATACTGTTTATAAAAGGTTTGTAATGTGCCAGCATTGCCAAAGAATCCTTTAAAAGTTTCTATCGACACAGATTCTCTAGAATATGTGTTAAAAGGATAAAGTGGAGATATATTATTCACAAAGTCTGTATAAACTTCATTTTTCCACACACTATTCAGAAGAACTCCAGCATTACTCTCTATGATTTTCCAAGACATTCGTGCCAAATGATTATAATATGCTTTTAGTTCTTGAGGTAAAACCTTACTATCTATATCAAGCTTTTTAAATGGGTCATTTTCATCATTGCTTCCATCAAGAATATAAACAATTTTTTCTTTAGCATCTTTTGTTATATCTTGCGTAAAATATTCAATTTTTGCGGAGACATTTTGCACATCTTGTGCAATAACTGCCAACATGTTATTTTCATCTTTTGTTGCATTCTGTGAATTTGCTAATTCCTTATTTTTTGATTGACTAAGAGAATTGGCTTTAGAATCTATTAATGATTCTTCATTGGTTAAATCATAGTATGCTTTGAAATGATTGCTAAGAGCTGTAAATTGTGTTTTTATTTCTTTGCTGGAGAATCCAAGCCCATAAACATAACCAAGCAATAATGCATCGTTCAAATGGGTATTATCGTTTATTACCCCAATCAAATTATTGATAGGATTGCTAGGTTGAGACAAGATTTGTAGTTCATTAAGCAAAGCATTTCTTTCATGGTGTCTCTTGGGTTTGATAGCTTGTAATATATCTTCCCATTTTTTTTTATAGTCAGCAAGATAAACTTCTATAATTTTTGTATCCAACATCTTTTCATCATCATCTTGTCGCACTCCTTCGAGATACCACAAGTCAATATCAAGAGCATCATATATATTCTTTTCAAGATGGCTTAAAAACACCATTAAGCCTTCTTTGGTATATCTCTTGTCAATATGACTTAGTTTTTCTGGAGCTTCAAATACAGCATTAATGGATCCACCAATTTTATTTTTTATATTATAAGAAGTTTGTTTCTCAAGACTATTTTTAAAAGCTATAAGAGTATATATTCTTTGTGCTTTAGCAATTTGCATAATTTCTTCTTGTGCTTTGGCAACACTACCAATATTAATTGGATGAGCATGAAGAATTCTATCTGAGGCTAAATCCTCAGTACTAGCGATAAAATCATCTTTTGGAATATTGTACTTTTTAAAATACTGCCAATTCTTACCAATCCAAACTGCAAGAAGCGACTTATTAAGATAATGTGTGTCAAATAAAGACATATACATATATAATGTTTCAATAAGTGTCTCTGGAGTTTTATTATGTGCTAATATATGTTCCATTTCATTAATAAGTGTTTTACTTACAACATCTTCACTAATTGCATAATAGAGATCTTTGGCCGGTAAAAAAGCTTGATATGATGTATCAAGGAAAAAGTATTGGCTACCAACTGATGTATCAAACAATAACGGATATTTTTTTAAAATTGCTTTAAGATTTAACATAAGATTTACTTTTTCATAAAGGCTTAATATCTTATAGTTATTAGCATCTGCAAGGAGTGCATTAATACTGCTTAAAGAAGTATTGCTTTGTTCAATTGCTTTATATGCCTTATTGATATAATAAGCACTTACGCTATATGTCAGTATACACAGACAAACGGCCATAATGCCTAATCTTAATGTCACCCATGAGTTTTTAAGAATCATACCATTAAGATGAGAATCTTTTAAAACAATTTGTTCTAACATTGAATGTACAAAATAGCTTTGTTTGTGTTGCTTTGTAGCAGCCTTTGCTGCTGGCTTTTTAATAGCATATTTTTCACATACAGCATCAACTAAGTAATTTCTTGGAACATTTTCTTGGTAAGCTGAAGTGAAATAAATTCCACGAACATAAGACTTATTTTTTAGCACATTTTTTTCATTCACCTGTATTACAAAATCTACTACCAAAGCAAAGAGTGTATCAAGTTGCTTTAAAAATAAAAATGCCCTATTTTTCTCATCAAGAGAATGCAGAGATTTGTTTTTGTGCATGAAAGAGTACAATAATGATTTGCTAATAGCCTGAAAATAAGACAGTAATGTTTGCTTATTTGCCTGTTGTTCTAAAGTGATACCCAATATTTTATTTGCGACATTTTCGTTAAAAACATTCCAATAGATATCCATACCTTCCATAAGATCAAGTTTACTAAAAACTACATAAATAGGTAATTTTAGATTCAAATTTTGTTCACATTCATGAACTCTTTTAACAAGAAAGTGTATTAAATTGTCACTATATTGTTTTGGGTTATTAAGAAAGGAATGAATATCAATAACAAGCACAATGCCATTGAGTTTGCTGTGAAAAATGCTGGAATTAAGGAAAGAAAGAAACTTATTCCATACCGCTTTTTTTATTAGAAAATCTTTGTTTTTTTCCAAATCATCTTCGGCAATTTCATCTGTTGTATCTGGATTAAAAAAATCTTCTTGCGTAAAATAATTGCCTTCGGTATCGAGTAAAGCCCCTTTTTTAGAAACATAAAGATTAAAATTCTTAGTGCTTTTATGAATTTTTTTATATGATTCTAATTTATCGCTTAATGGATATTCAATGTTCGCGTAATTGATTAAAGAGCTTTTTCCTGCTCCCTCATTACCAATAACAATTACTAACGGAATATCTTTAAAACGAATTGTTCTTTTCCAAGTACTTTTGGCTTCATTTAAAGCAAGGGAATAATTGCGTTTTGCTTTGTGCAAAATTCTTGCAACCTCTTTTTTTAACTCCCTGCGTTGAACACCTTTTTCACTTTTTAATGTTCGTAAAAAATCCAGAAGAGGTCTCAACATAAAATAAAAAGCTATAATAAGCCATACAAGAACAAGAATACCCAATCGAACAAAAGCATTGCTAAATATGTAAATATCATTGAAAGCCAGTAGGGGTGCATAAATAAAAAATATTATGCTGAAAAATATGAACAAGCATATAAGAAATATGTATAGAAATGGTTTTGATTTGCAAAAGCTTGTTATTTTTTTCAGCATTATTGATCCTCATTGTTCTCTTGTTTGAATTTTTTAATATTTTGTATAAGAGTGTTTTTTGTTATGGTGTTATTAGATTCTATCTTAAGCATAGAAAAGAAAAAAGAAACAACTACGGTGCACATAACAACAATAAGTAAAAATGGCTTTAGGTATCTTTTTTTAAACAATTCTAAAATATTGTTACGGACAATATTTTTGTGAGCAATATTAAACGCTATATCTTCATTTGAATCTAATGCTGGTGTAATAGCCGCTGCAATATCATTGCAAAGATGGTTAATTTTTTCATCGCCCTGTTTATCAACAGTATATTTTCCCTTATAACCAAGAATAAGACAGGCATAGATGAATTCTAACATGTCTTTATATTTGCTTGGATTTAGCAAATACTGCCCAGCTATACCATAAAATTTATCACCACCTAGCATTTCATTAAACAAACGATTAGTGAGCGTATGGTTTGTAAAATCACTATTCATAATGCTTTCATTACGTAACAACATCTCATCAATAAATACACATAAACAATAGCGAAACTTGATTAAGTCTTTTTCATCATAGCAATGCATGGCACTTAGGCTGCCACTGATGGCAAGCACCTGATTTGCAAAAGTATCCCTTATTTCAACAATCAAGTCATCATCTAGCGCATGTATTTTTGAAAGTCTTGTGGCAAAAAGAAGAAGAGGTAGACTTAAGTCAATAATTTTATTATTCTGCATACCTGCAAAATTAGATTCAAGCAATAATGAACATTGTGTGTCATTTGTTTGTACGTTCATAAATACCCTTAGAATAATGCCCATAATTTAATATCAGGGCTAATTATATTATTTGTCATATAGATGCTTACTGTATTTTGATTAGCAAAATGTGAAAAAAGCGAATCTTTTTTATCAAGCTTAAAATATATATATCCACTTAAATGCGGTAATGCTGGTGGAATGCTTTGTATGGGTTCTAAATGCAATCCTTTCAGCTGGGATGCAACGATATTTTTTATTGCTGATTGTGTATGAATTTTTGTTTGTGTGGTAAATATTTCAAGCAATGTATTTGTTGGCAATGATGAACTGATTGCTAAAAATATCTCACCATTTTGAATAATTGATGCATTCTCAAAAATACAATCAAAAAATCCATTACCATTATCAACAACACTTGCTATAGCATATTTTGGTGAAGTAACATTTGCAAACAGCAAACGCAAATGATTGCTTAAGGGAATAAAAACTGATGAAAGATTATTGTGTTTATAAGCAATAAACTCAAATGATTCCTCGATTTCATGATGCAACACAAGTAAATCGGCTTGAAATTCTATCAATTTTTCATAGAGAAATTCAGGGTGCAATCTTTCTTTGTTAATAAGATATGAAAAAATGCAATCATACTTTTTTAAAAGATTAAGAGATAGGTAGGTGCTAAAATCAAGTGTATTTTTTGTTTGATTAATGCCTCTAAAAATTTTTGTAAAAGTCTCTTTGTGTTGTTGAATAGAAAAAAGCATCTCTTCTAGGAAGGTTTTGATAAAAAGATTGTTGCTGATATCCATAGAAGTTGGAATAAATTTGTCATCAAGTTCTATTCTTTTATTGTGGTGTATATTTTTGATTTTTGCAATAGGGATTTCTAATTCATTAGGAGACTTATCTCCAAGCAAACCAAGCTTTAAACGTAAACTTCCCAACACAAGAGATGATGTTTGGTGTGTGTAAGATATTTCTGAATCTGTTTGTTGTGTGTATTCATTTACATCGTCGTGGATTTTAGAGACCACTGGCACATTTGTTGCAACATATTTAGAGTTTGAAAAGGTGTTGTTCAGAGAAATATCAGCAATAGAATCTGAAGATACAGGAATTTTTAATGTAATAATTGGTGACCCAACATTAGAATCAATCTCTAAGGCTTGTGGTAATAAATCATCGCTTGGAGCATTAAATACACTGCCATCTTGTGCAATACCACTAATCCTAGAGAGAGCTATTTTACCTAGATTTAATAATTCATTTGAAAATTCTACTTCAAAAAGGCCATAGAAATTACATAAGGACTTTGTTGTCTTGATATAAACAAGTTGCTCAAAATATCTTTCTTGCTGTTCAAAATGGATCTTATCTACATTCATCCCATTGTACCAAGCAACTTTTAATCTGCTATTCACCGCTTCTCCTTATTATTTGTTCCTCTGTTGTTTTTACTATTTGCAATGCCTTCTTGTGTAATATCAATTTTTATTGTATTTTTAAACACTTTATTTAATTTTTTGTAAAATTTTTGCTTCTTGCCCTGAGAATTTGCAAAAAGAGCCAGTATACCAATATATTTACCTTCTTTTTTTGCAAATTCTGCCACAAGCATATCTTTTTCATTAGGTGGAACTTGGATTCTAACCGAGTCTACATTGTCTCGACCAAGAACTACGCTCTCACGCATTGTTAGATCTTGAATACTTGCATATTCGAACTTATTAACATCTTTGAGTTGATAAATAACAAGCGTGATGGGAACATTATCGTTACGATTGTTGAGATTAGAATTATCATAGTTAGATGCCTGTATCCGTATAGGTGTACTGCACCCAATAAGAATCAACATCATAGCAAAAATTAAAGCCGTGCAAATATTTTTCATTATCTCTACTTTTTAGTTATGCCTTAAGAAATTAATTATGGGATGTATATTTTTGAGGATTTTATAATAATTTTTATGAAATTTGGTTATAAAATGGTAGAATCTAAAGTAGAATGGTAGAATCTAAAGTAAAATAAGGATTTTGTTATGGCAGAAAATTCAACTCCACCGAAAGAGCGCATCAATATCACTTACAAATCAAAAACTGGTGGACAAACTCCAGAGATTGAGCTCCCATTAAAACTAATGGTTATGGCTAATTTTACAGGTGGCAATAAAGTACCATTGGAAGAACGAGGGTTAACATCCATTAATAAACATAATTTTAATCAGGTTATGCAAAAGATGCAAATCGAGTCTCATTTTAGTGTCAAAAATACTCTTAGCCAAGATGCTGATGAATTGAATGTAAATTTGAAGATTGAAAACATGAAAGATTTTACTCCAGATAGCATTGCAAACCAAGTTCCAGAGCTCAATAAACTTCTTAAATTACGCGAAGCTCTTATTGCATTAAAAGGTCCAATGGGCAATATCCCAGATTTTAGAAAAGCTGTTTTGGAGGCTTTAAAGAATAAAGATATAAAAGAAAAGCTTTTATTGGAGATACAAGAAAGCCGAGAAAACAATGAACAATTAGATTGAAGGATAATTATGAGCGAAAAATTAGAACAAGAGGTAGAAACACAGAATGTCTCAATTATTGAGGGCATTATGCAAAAAAGTAAATATTCTAAAAATGATGAAAGTTATAGTATTGCTAAACTTGGTGTTGCAGAATTTATTACAGAAATTGTAAAATCTGATAATGCGGAGAGCAAAATCAATCGATTCACACTTGATGAAATGATTGCGCATATAGATGATTTAATTTCGCAGCAAATGGATGAAATTTTACACAATGAGCAGTTTCAACAATTAGAATCTACATGGAGAGGTTTACATTTCTTAGTAGAACGCACGAATTTTCAAGAAAATATAAAAATTAACATTCTTGATGTTACAAAACAAGAGGCATTAGAGGATTTTGATTCAAATCCAGATATTACGACGAGTACGCTCTATAAATATATTTATTCTGCCGAATATGGACAATTTGGAGGAGAACCCATAGGAGCAATAATCGGTGATTATGCGCTAAATGCATCAAGTCCCGATATGAATTTTTTATTCAAAATGTCATCAATTGCTGCTATGAGTCATTCTCCATTTTTAACATCTGTAGATGCAAGCTTTTTTGGGCTTGATAATTATGCAGAACTTCCAACAATACAAGATCTAAAAAGTTTATTAGAAGGTCCACAATATACAAAGTGGCGCACTTTTAGAGAGAACGAGGATTCTAAATATGCTGGACTTATGGTGACAAGATTCTTAACTCGTTCTCCATATGATCCGCAAGAAAATCCCATAAAAAGTTTTAACTATAA
>NZ_JMKW01000035.1 GCF_000686565.1 Helicobacter bilis ATCC 51630 | reverse complement strand
CATGCTTGTGATATGGTTTGTATAGCCATTACTCTGTATCTCTAGAGCTTTGTTGTTTTGATATGGGCTTTGTGTGATTATGCTTTGTCTAAGCCCTGCAACTGGGGCTATGGAGAAGCTTTGAAAAATAAATGGATAGCCTATATTTACATTTGCGTTGAGATTATATGCGTTAAAATCGCTATTAAAGGCTGTGCTTGTGCTAGAAAACTGCAACATATCTCTTGTTGCAAAAAAGCCAAATGTCCCATGTAAGCCTATGTCGATATTGATTTTTTCTAATAAGATTCTATCCATGAGAGAAAAACTTAATGCATGGCTTTGAAATGTGCCCTTATAAGTTTCAAAATGCTGATTCATCGAGCCATATCCATAGGCAAAATGTGTTGCAAGTAAATGGGAGTATAAACTTGTGTTATAACTAGCCCTAATGCCACTCATCACACCACCCATACTCTCACTCATAATACCGCCACCAAATGCCCCTATGCTAAAGTTTTGCGTGTGAGAAAAGCTTGTGTTATAAGTTTGCATAGAATCTAAAATCGCTAAAGGTGCATTAATAAATGAGTTTGCCACGCCATTTACAGAATCTCTAGCGACATTTCTTAAAAGAGAGCTGCCGCCATAGGTATAGATTCCATTCATTTGTTTATCAAGTGCGTTTATCATGCTTTTTTCATTATCTGTAAGCGTGTGCTGAAAATCTTGTATCTTTGCGGAATCTGCCTTGATTTCTAAAGCACCATTTACAACATTTGCACCGATAAATTCATTTGCCCCGCTTCTAAAAATCACTTCAAAATTTGTATCGCCACTTATTTGTCCTGTAATAAGGCTATGGCTGCCCATAGCCACACCGGCAGTATCAACGACTACTTTACCATTATTTGTAAGACTTCCCTCTAGCTGCCCCATTTTCCCTTTATATGCACCAAAGATTAATGTGCTATGTGCTTCATTTGTCATGCCACCATCAACCTTAATCTTTCCGCCATAGATTTGCACGCTAGAATTTTGTGTCCTACTTCCCTCTGCCCCTTGCTGATTTATAAGTCTCCCTGTAATGTGTATCGTGCCACCATAATTGATGAGATCCCCGCCACCAGGGCTTGGTGCGTCATTCTGCCAAAAGCCACCAGCTATCGTGTCTGCTGTTGGCTTACCACCATTATTAAAATCTCCACCAACCTTTACATTGCCCTCCATATTACTAAAATTTGAAGTCGCAAGTTCTACGCCATTAGTGCTTTGTCCCACATTCCATACAGATCCATTTACTTCTAATGTGCCGCTATTTTGTAGCACATTTTGTATTCTTATTGCGTTAGATTCTACTTTCAAAGTCGCACCACTATGGATAGTGGTTTTAGAATCTATGATAAAAAAGTCCATATTGGTTGCATTCAATAAGGCACCACTATGTAAAGTCAAATCAGCATTGCGTGAAAATATAACTTTTGATGATGGACCAAACTCACTCGCATTAATTTTTTGTCCTTTTTGTAGCGTAAGATCTAAAGTCGCATTAGCCCCTAAACTTAAACCTTTTTGTATTGATAGGGTATGAAAGTCATTTAAACTAAGTTTTGAGCTACTCCCTACACTAAGATTCCCAACATAGAAAATAGACAGAGTTTGCGTTGTGCCTTGTGGCATAGCGGCATTTATGGTAAGGCTTGAAGTGCCGTTATTGGTAGAATAGGAAAAATCATAGGCATTTGGATTAAACGCGCTTGGCAACCAGCATAGCAGTATTGATTCCCACATGTTGCGGTGAGATTATGACTTGCGTTCTCCCCATTTTGCAACACAATAGAGCTGGGTAAATGCCCCGTGTAGTCTGCGTACAAGGCATGGCAAGACAATAAGACTAATATAATAACTTTCTTTTTCATGCGAGAGATTCTAATCTATAAGCATTTACAGATGATTATGATAATAAGATGTTTTTAAAAAAGTTTGCTAAAGATTACCAATAAAAACATTGTTTAAAAATTTGTGTATCTTATTTTCCTATACATTCATGTGTGAGTAAAGATAGTATTGTTAAAGTTGCTGATTAAATATCGTTGTGTCTAGACTTGCTTTCTCTTTTTGTATGTCTTGGATTGATATTCCGTATAAGCGATGCTTTTTCGGAGAGGTTATTTTTGTGCATCGCCACTGCAAAGCCCATGTCTCACATAACAATTTTCGCAATTTACAAAATATCTAAAGACGCTTTTGAAGATTTGTTGTCTATGTTTTTTAGATTGTAGACATCCTTTCGTGATGGTGATGTATCACGCCCCCCCCCCATAATGATACTTTTTTTGGACAGCCTATGTTTAACTTCAAAGAATTAACGCACATTTCAACCAAATTCTTATGCTTGTAGTTTAGATAACATTTATTCTCTGTTTTTTATAATTAAAACACCATGTTTACATTATTTTAGATTCCAATGCAATTTAGCACACTTTATATAATAAAAAATCAAAATTACAATATGTAGTTTAACTTTTTGTGTTAGCATTCTGCTTTACAAAAATTTCAAATTACAAGGTGAGTTTATGAAAAAATCGTTTCTTTTCACTTCAGAATCTGTAACCGAAGGACACCCAGATAAAATGGCAGACCAAATCAGTGATGCGGTGCTTGACTACATCATTGAGCGCGATAAAAATGCGCGTGTAGCGTGTGAGACGCTTGTAAGCAATGGCTTTTGTGTCATCGCAGGCGAGCTAAAGACAAGCGTATATGCCCCTATGCAAGAGATCGCTAGAAAAGTCGTGCAAGAGATAGGCTACACAGACGCGCTTTATGGCTTTGACTACCGCAGTGCAGCGGTGCTAAATGGTATCGGTGAGCAAAGCCCAGATATAAATCAAGGCGTAGATAGAGCCGATGGCGAGATAGGTGCAGGCGATCAAGGGCTTATGTTTGGCTATGCCTGCCGTGAGACGCCTTCCCTTATGCCGCTGCCTATTTGGCTCTCCCACCGCATTACAGAAGGCTTAGCAGCAAAACGCAAAGATGGCACACTGCCCTTTTTACGCCCAGATGGCAAGTCCCAAGTTACCGTGCGTTATGAAGATGGCAAGCCTGTAAGCATTGATACAATCGTTATCTCAACACAGCACAGCCCAGAGACACAGCAAAGCCATTTGAAAGATTCAGTCATTGAAGAAATCGTGCAAAAGGTAATCCCGCAAGAATATCTCAACGATAATATCCGCTATTTTGTCAATCCCACAGGCAAATTTGTCATCGGCGGACCACAAGGCGATGCGGGGCTAACCGGGCGTAAAATAATCGTGGATACTTATGGTGGAAGCTGTCCGCACGGAGGCGGGGCATTTAGCGGGAAAGACCCCAGCAAAGTGGATAGAAGTGCGGCGTATACGGCTCGCTATGTAGCTAAGAATCTTGTGGCAAGTGGCGTGTGTGATAAAGCGGTGGTGCAGGTAGCCTATGCTATCGGCGTGGTAGAGCCAGTATCAATCCTTGTAGATACGCAAGGCACGGGCAAGGTGGAAGATTCTGTGCTGACAGAGTGCGTGAAAAAAATCTTTAGACTAACCCCTAGAGGTATTATAGAATCACTTAACTTGCTTCGCCCTATTTATCGCAAAACGGCAGCGTATGGACACTTTGGACGAGAATTACCAGAATTTTCTTGGGAAAAAACAGATAAGGTTGAGGCGATTAGAGAGTTTTGTGGGGTGAAGTAGAAAGCAGTTTAGAATCTTGTTGCTTTCTTTGGTGTAACCTTATTTAGAAATACTACACCTTACAAACGATACCGCAAACAAAAAAGTTAAAGCATTAATTTGGCTTTTATGCAATCTAAATTTTATAGTAAATATAAAAATTAGATTCCATAAACTTCACATGCAACATTCCACTCCACAAGTTTTATTGACAAAAACTATTATTTAACACAACAAACCAAGTAAAATCTATCTTTTAAAGAAAATGAATATCATTATACTTATTTTTAAGATATAATCATGTGGTTAATTCAATATTACATAAGGTTATATCATGCAAAATGAAGCACTAGATATATTAAAAGATTATAACAATCTGGAAAATTTTGGCTATTTAATACTCTTTTTCTATTCTATGGGTGGTGGCTATATCGCAATACTTACAGCAGCAGCTCTATCGAGTGTGGGCACACTTGATTTAACTTTTAGCATAATTGTAGCAATCTGTGGTAACGCACTTGGTAGCTCTTTGTTTGCATTATTTGCAAGGACACAACAAGCAGAGGTAAGAAGAATGTTTGGCAAACATAGGCGAAAAATCGCCTGTATGTATCTTATGATAAAAAAGTATGATTGGGGCTTATTTATTGTAAGTAAATATCTACATGGAATCCGCTCTTTTGTGCCGCTTGCAGTTGGTATTAGTCAGTATAATTTGACAAAATTTGTATTTATTAATTGCATTGGGGCAGTCATTTGGGGTATTTCTTTGGGGATTGCTGGATATTATGCAAGTGGATTTTTATTTGATATTATCAAAATGTTATTGGCATATCCGTATGCACTGCCAGCTGTATTTGTGGGGATTTTTATTTTTATCGCATCTTTATTATTTATTAAAAAGAAGATTCAATCTAGCAAGATATTACAAGAATAAGTAATAATTTGCATATTAGTAAAGTTATGCTAGAATTTCACTCTTCTTTATATACTCCCACATATCAAGAATACGCAAAAATAAATTAAGGTTTTATAATGGAAAAGATTTTAGATATAGTTGAAATGATAGCGTCAGAAAATGGTTTGCCACAAGACCAAGTCGTATTAGCGATTAAAGATTCTATGGTAAAAATGGCAAAAAAAGAGATTAATGAGAATGCAAACTTTGTTGTTATAGAAGATTGGGGTGCAAAAGAATTGCGTCTAGTGCAAAAGATGATTGTATGCGATGATTCTTCTTTTAGCAAAGATTTAGAATCTACGCATATCCCTCTAAATGAAGCTAGAAGCCTTGTAGAGAATGTAAATACAGGTGATGAGCTTGAGTATCAAATCAATTTAGAGGGTATGAATCGCAATGCAGTGAATAATATATTCCATGATATTACCTATCAGATTCAAAAGCTAAACGAGCAAGAGATATTAAAAGCGTTTGAAAAAGATATAGGTCATATTGTAATCGGGCAAGTGGTGCATGTCGATGATGAGGGGAATACTTCCATAGAGATAGGTGAAACTCGCGCGATATTATCACTTAAAAATCGCATTAAAGGTGAGAAATTTAAAGTCGGGCAGCCAGTGAGATCTATCCTAAAATCTGTTAGAATCACAAAAAATGGTGTTAAAATCGAGCTTTCACGCACAACGCCAAAGCTACTAGAAGAGTTACTCATGCTTGAAGTGCCAGAAATAAAAGATGGCGAAGTCTCAATCTATAAAATCGCACGCATACCCGGTGAAAAGGCAAAAGTAGCCCTTTATACAAATAATCCAAAGATTGATCCAATCGGCTCTGCTGTCGGTGCAAGAGGCGTGAGAATTAATGCTGTAAGCAAAGAATTACACGGCGAAAATATAGACTGCATTGAATACTCAAGTGTACCAGAAATCTTTGTAGCAAAGTCTCTATCTCCAGCCCAAGTCATCTCTGTGAAATTGCAGAAAGCAGATACAGAAGAAGAAAAGCCAAAGGCAATAGTGCAAATCGCAAAATCACAGAAGTCAAAAGCCATAGGTAAAGCAGGTGTGAATATCCGCCTTGCAAGCATACTAACAGGCTATGACTTCGAGTTACAAGAAGTCGCTGATAAGCCTAACGAGCAAGTAGCAAATAAAGATTCCATAGAAAAAGATGAAGACAAAAAGCTAGGACTAGAAGCATTAGAATCTCTTTTTAAAGGCAACTCATAATGGCATTACTCTCACTCAATGAGATAAGTAAGCAATATGACACAAAGCTACTTTTAAAAGAAACGCATTTTAGCATTGACACACACGAAAAAGTCGCAATAATAGGCAAAAATGGCTGCGGCAAAAGCACACTTTTACAGATTATAGAAGGAAAAATCGCACAAGATTCTGGACAAAGAATTGTAAAAAATGATATTGAGATTCTATCCCTGCCGCAACATATTAGCTTTAATCCCAATCATAGCGTAACAGAAGTGCTTGAAAATAGCCTTTATAATCTCAAGCAATCACATAAAAGATTGCAAGAAATCATGCAGCATGAAGACTTTGCAAACAATGCTGTGCTATCAACAGAATATAATATGCTGCATTCATACATTGATAGGCATGATGGCTGGGATTTAGAGCTTAAAGTAAAAAATATTATGCACTCTTTTGGACTAGAATGCTTTGCTGATAGACTTGCTATAACGCTAAGTGGGGGCGAGCAAAAAAGGATTATGCTAGCAAGTATTCTTATTAAAAGTGCGGATATTATTATCCTTGATGAGCCGACAAATCACCTTGATGTAGATATGGTTGCTTTCTTAGAAAATTATTTGAAAAACATGCAAGCAAGTATTATTTTTATCAGTCATGATAGATATTTTATTGATAATCTTGCTACAAGGATTGTAGAGCTTGATAATGCTAAGCTTACAAACTTTAATGGTGGTTACCTCTCGTATTTACAAGCAAAAACACAAATGCTAGCAAACCTAGTGAAAGAAAATGAAGCCTTAAAAAAGATTCTAAAAACAGAAGAGCAATGGCTACAAAAAGGCGTGCAAGCAAGAAGAAAAAGAAATGAAGGCAGAAAAGAGCGGCTAATGCAGCTGCGAGAAAAAGTAAAATCCATGCCAAGCCTTGCTAGAAGTATCACTCAAACGCTTGAAAAAACACTCAAAGAATTGCCAAAAGATTCTATAAAAAACACAAAGAAAATGCTATTTGAGCTAAAAGATATTACACTTTATATCCATGATAAGCCACTTCTTAAGAATCTTAATCTGCGTATTATGCAGCAAGAAAAAATCGCCATTGTAGGAAAAAATGGCAGCGGTAAAAGCACTTTGCTTCATTGTCTTTTGCATGAAGACCCCTTATTTCTAAAAGCAAAAGGCATTCATTTTCAAGGCGAGATATTAAGAGGCGATATAAATATTGGCTATTTTGACCAGCATAAAAAGATGCTAGATCCTACAAAAACACTCATTGAGACATTTTGCCCTAATGGCGGGGATAGAGTGAGTGTGCGTGGCAAAAATATACATGTATATGGCTATCTTAAAAGCTTTTTATTTCCTAAGGAAGATTTAGATAAAAAGATAGGTATGCTTAGCGGTGGGGAGCAATCAAGGGTGGCACTTGCCCTATTGTTTTCAAAGCAGTATGACTGCCTTATCCTTGATGAACCTACAAATGATTTAGACATTGCGACAATGAATATTTTAGAAGATTATCTTATGCAAAGTGAATGTGCCATCATTTTTGTAAGCCATGATAGATATTTTACAGATAAAATCGCACAGCGACTTTTAGTCTTACAAAATTCTATAGATTCTATGCAGCAAAATTATATTATCACTCATGCAAAATATAGCGAGTTTTTAGACACACAAAGCGAGTTGCAAGAGATTTATACATTGCAAAATGAACTCAAAGATTCTAAAGGACAAGATTCTATACAGACTGAAACAAAATCTAATAAAACACAAGAGATTCCAAAAAATGAGGCAAAACCAAAAAAGCTAAGCTATAAAGACCAAAGGGAATATGATAGCTTAGAAGAAGATATAGAGAGACTTGAAGCATGTATTAAAGATTTAGAATATAAGCTAGGCACACCAAGCGAATATGAAAAATATGGAATCCAAACTTTAAGTAATGAATTAGAAGAAGCAAAAAAAGCCCTTGATTATAAATGGCAGAGATATGAAGAATTGAGTATGAAATTGTGATGTATGTAGTTAGTAATAAAAATACATAAAGACAAGCAAAAGATTTGTGCTATAAAGATGAGATAATTGCTTTTTGTTGAAGAAAAAATATAAAATATTTGGTTGCTTTGTATTTTATGTGGCATATACAACTAATATTGGAATACTAGATTATCAATGGGATATGCTAAAATGCCTTAGACTTAAGATAATAGCAAATCTTAACACATTAGATTTTCGTTTGGGGCTATATATGCAAAAACAGGCTATAGGGATACAGAATCTATGAAATAAATACACCATCATTGCTATAAGCATTAAAACTCACATTTGCATTTATGCTATAATGTAGCTTTGTAGTTCTAGATTCTAACACTACAAAACAGAATCTCTATATGCACAAAATAAAATATTCCAACCTCACACACAAAGGAACAACATGCAAAATACTCTCTCAAAAGTTATACTTGTTGATACTTTTGGCTTCTTTTTTCGTAGTTATTATGCCCTACCACCATTGCATAACTCAAAGCATTTTCCAACTTCCCTGCTAACTGGCTTTGCGACACTTATTTTCAATCTCTATAAAGAACATAAAGATTCATGTATTATTTTCACACTTGAGGGTGGCGGGACAAATAGGCGAAAAGAGTTTTATCCACAATATAAGGCAAACAGAAAAGAAGCCCCGCAAGACCTTTTAGCACAACTCCCTGTGGCAATAGAGTGGCTAGAGAAAATGGGACTTCCTATGCTCTCACTGCAAGGCTATGAGGCTGATGACTGCATAGCTACCCTTGCTACCCTTGCTAAAAAAGATGGTTATGAAACACAAATCATTAGTCATGATAAAGACTTGTATCAGCTGATAAGTGAGGGGATTTATATCTTTGATTATGCGAAAAAACAAGCTATTACGCAAAAAGAATGTTATGAAAAATTTGGCGTTTTACCGAATGATTTTATTATGTATCAAAGTATTGTTGGGGATTCTAGTGATAATGTGCCCGGGATTAAGGGCATTGGTCCAAAGGGCGCACAAAGCATTTTGGCACATTTTAAAAGCTTAGAATCTTTATATGAAAATATAGAAAAAGATTATGAAAATATAGTATCACTGCTTGGCAAACGCACAGCAGGACTTATAAAAGAACATAAAGAACAAGCCTTTATAAGTAGGAATCTTGTAACTTTACGCACGGATTTATTACAAAATTATGATTTTTTAAGTAAAAAAAATAAGTATGAAAACTCGCCTTTACTCACTATCAAAGATGAGTTAGAATCCTATGAATTACACAGAATTTTACAAAAGATACTACCAAGACGCAAAAATAATACGCAATATGTAGAAACTATACCTTTGGGGGATATAGGTGCTAATCCATTTGAGCAGAGAGCAGGATTTAGGTCGCAAGATAGCGGAGATTCTAAAGAAAATGCATCCCAAAGCCCTACACCCACCCAAGTGGTTAAGAATCTAGATTCCATAAGTTGTCATACTGAGCCTTTAGGCGAAGTATCTAATATGAAAGCTAAAAGTGATATTTCGACTTCGTCTCAATATGACAATCATTTAGATTCTATAAATTACGCCCTAAACCCCGTAGCCCACCCAAATTTGGATTGGAATCTAGATTCTACAAAAATGCACCCTAAACCCTGCACCCGCCCAGATTTGATAGAGAATCTAGATTCTAATATTTGTCATGTTGAGTGTAGCGAAACATCTAGCATGGAATCGAAAAGAGATATTTCGTGCTTACGCACTCAATATGACAATAATCTAGCAGCCCACACAAATTTGACACAGAATCTACAAAATCCTACATTTCAATATATCCCCCATTTAATCACAGATTCTAAAGAACTTTTTAATCTATTAGAATCTATCCCAAAAGGAAATTTAGTTGCATTTGATTGTGAAACAAATGGCTTAGATGTGAGAGAAGCTGATATGGTAGGATTTAGCTTTTGCTTTGATGGATTGAATGCTTATTATGTGCCATTTTTACATGGTGGGATAAAGCGTGAAAAATCCAAATATGAAGTTATGAAATCTCAAAGCATATCACAGAATCTTTTTAGCACAGAAGAAGCAAAGCCTACATTCTCACTATTTGATGATACGACAATGAGTAAAGATTCTGCAGATAATGATACAACAAACGCCCCCGCACAAATCTCTCAAAGCGATGCAAAAAAAGCCTTAGAAATACTCTTTAGCTATCCACTTATAGGGCATAATATCAAGTTTGATTTACATATAGCATGGCATAATTTTGGTATAAAGCCTGAGCATACACCACAAGATTCTATGCTACTTGCATGGCTTGATGACCCAAGTCAAAGCGTGAGTTTAGATAATCTTATGAAAAAGCATTTTAATCATAATATGATAGCCTTTAGCGATATTGTCCCCAAGAAAGCTACCTTTGATTCTATTGATATAAAGACGGCGAGTAACTATGCAGCAGAAGATGCGGCGGCTACTTTTCAGCTTTATTTTTATTTTAAAAATACGCTTTATCCGCATTTATTCACACTTGCTAAAGATTTAGAGTTTCCTTTTATACGCACACTTTGTGCTATGGAGGATTGCGGTATTGCTATCAATTACTCATATTTTAAGAATCTAAAGACTACTTTTAGCCACACCTTGCAGCAATTACAGCAAGAAATCTATGAAAAAGCCGGAGTATCTTTTAATCTCAATTCACCAAAGCAAGTAGCAGAGATTCTATTTGATACATTAAAGCTTGATACAAAAAGAAAGGGTAAAAGCGGATATAGCACTGATGAAGCCACACTACTTGCCTTAAAAGATTCTCACCCGGTTGTGCCTTTATTACTTGAGTATAGGGAGATTTTCAAGCTTTTTAGCACCTATATTGAGCCTATATTAAAGTTAGGTAAAAATGAGAATAGAATCTATACGACTTTTCTACAAACAGGCACAAATACAGGCAGACTAAGCTCAAAATCCCCAAATCTTCAAAATATCCCCGTGCGTAGTGAGATGGGCAGAAGTATCCGCAAGGGCTTTGTAAGTAGAGATGGATATAAGCTTTTAAGCCTTGATTACTCACAGATTGAGTTGCGATTATTAGCACATTTTAGTGGGGATAAAGTGCTATTAGAATCTTTTCATAATAATGCTGATATTCACGCTGAAACGGCGAAGTTGCTTTTTAAAGATTCTAATAAAGACTTTTCACTTTTAAGAAGCATAGCAAAGTCTATTAACTTTGGTTTAATCTATGGTATGGGTGCAAGGAAGCTATCACAAACGCTAAATATCACACAAACTGAAGCAAAGCAGTATATCGAAAACTATTTTGCTACATTTCCTAGTGTCAAGCAGTTTTTAGAATCTCAAAAAGATTCTATACTTAAAAATGGATATAGCACGACTCTACTTGGTAGAAAAAGGTATTTTGACTTTTTTAGTGCGACTGAATTTATGAGGGCAAACTTTTTAAGGGAAGGGGTAAATACAATATTTCAAGGCAGTGCCGCAGATTTAATAAAGCTTAGTATGAATGAGATTTATAAGAAAATAGAATCTCTACATAATGATTGCTTTATGCTTTTACAAGTGCATGATGAATTGATTTTTGAGATAAAAGATAGCATTATAGAATCTTTAAGCAAAGAGTTAAAAGAGATTATGGAGAATATCTATACGCTAAAAGTGCCACTTGTATGTAACCTATCCATAGGCAATACTTGGGCAGAGTTGAAATAATTGCTACGATAAATTTAAGATTCTAAGCGTAATATTATGGAATCTAGCATACTGCATGACATGTAAAATTTGGCATAAATAACTCACTTTTAAACCAAACTCTATAAACCACAGCTTTATTTTTTGAAAATTATATATTATAATATGCGTTTTATTTGGGAGGATAGTATGATAGCAAAGCGTTATAGCGATGTGGTGCAAGAAAAGCCACTTGTGCTTGGCACAAGGGGGTCTCTCTTAGCCTTATGGCAGGCAAATCATATCAAAGAAAAATTAGAATCGCTTGGCTTTCAAGTTGTGCTAAAAACTATCAAAACAAAGGGCGATAAAATCCTTGATGCACCGCTTGCTAAAATAGGCGGCAAGGGACTTTTTACAAAAGAGTTAGAGAATGAATTGTTAAGTGGTGGGATTGACTTTGCCGTGCATTCGCTAAAAGATGTTCCCATTGCTATTCCACCAGAATTAATGCTTGTTTCTATCACGCAAAGAGAAGATGCTAGAGATTGCTTTGTGAGTGAAAAATATGCAGATATTGCTTCATTGCCACAGGGTGCAAAAGTCGGCACGACTTCACTTCGCCGTAGCATGCAGCTAAAGCGTATAAGGCAGGATTTAGACACACAAAGCCTAAGGGGCAATGTGCAGACACGATTAGAGAAATTGCGTAAGGGTGAATTTGATGCGATTATCCTTGCTAGTGCGGGGTTAAATCGTCTTGATTTGAAAGATGATATTGGCTTTATCTCGCATTTACAGATAAATCAATTTATCCCTGCTATGGGGCAAGGCTCACTTGGCATTGAGTGTAGAGATCCTAAGTATTCGCCAGATTTTAGAGATCAAGCGATTATGAAAGTTTTAGAATCTTTGCATGATTCTAAAAGTGCGTTATGCTGTAATATTGAGAGAGCTTTTATACAATTGCTTGGTGGTGGTTGTCAATCACCTATTGGCATACACGCACAGATTTTAGATTCAAAAGAAATAGAGATTCAGTGTGTTGTAGGGAATTTGGACGCTTCAAAAGTGCTTACTGAAACTCGTGTATGCAATAAAGGTGAGGTAGAATACGCATTGCAAGATATGATTAACACGCTAAAGAAAAATGGCGTTATGGAAATTTTAGAAGAAGTTCGCACAAGTTTAAACTAAAAAGATTTAAGGATTCTATATGGAAACAAAGCATTATGTAGATATTGCTGTTATAATTATTGTCGCTGTGCTTGGATTGCGTGGGCTTAAAAATGGGCTTATCCATGAGATTATGGGCGTTCTTGGCATTGTGATTGGAATCTATTGTGCCTCTAAATATTGTATTGATGGGGCAAAATATATTGAGTTAGCAGGGCTAAGCTTTGAGAATAGACATGTGCTTTTAATGCTTTCTTTTATACTTATTTTATCGGTTGTATGGATTGGCTTTCTTGTGCTTGGTGTTATTGTCGCGCGTTTTGTTGTGATTTTACCAGAGATTGCGATTATAAATTATTTTGGTGGTTATGTATTTTCGGCATTAAAATATTTTGTGATTTTATGCGTTGTTGTATATGGGCTGACACAGGTTGGATTCTTAAAAGATCCCATTAAAGAATTGACTGAAGGCACAAGAAGTTATCCTATAATGTATGAAGTTGCGGAAAAAATTATGAGTATAGAAGCCCTGCAAGATTTACAAAAACAATATGTAGAAGTTGAAGAGACAACTAAAAAAGAGGTAAAAAAGGCAGCCACAAAAGCCGCTAATGAAGTGGTAAAAAGCGTAATAAAATAAATTTATAAGGAGAATATATGTTTGATAATGTCTATATCCAGCAAAGAATTGAAAAAGCACAAACACTAAGAGAAGAAAATCTAAATCCATATAGAAATGATTGTGAAGTAAGCCTTGATAATAAAAGCTTTTTAGAAAAATTTGATACACTAAAAAATCTAGAATCCGATGAGAAAAAAGACGAAAATTCTAAAGTATGGGTAAAGGGTAGGGTAAAGTTTTTGCGTCTTATGGGTAAGGCAAGCTTTATAAAGATTGAAGATGAATATGCGATTTTACAGATTTATTTCTCACAAAATGAGCTAGGTGATCTTTTTAAGATTCTAAAGAAAAATTTAGAGGTTGGCGATATTGTAAATGTCTATGGTTTCCCCTTTGTTACAAAGACAGGGGAGCTTAGTCTGCATGCACTAGAATTTAAGATTCTCACAAAAGCCATTGTGCCATTACCAGAAAAGTTTCATGGATTAAGCGATATTGAGCTTCGCTATCGACAAAGATATTTAGACTTAATTGTAAATCGCGAGGTAAAAGAGACTTTTCGTATGCGTAGTGCGATAGTCTCTCATGTGCGTAAATTCTTTGAAAATAGGGGATTCTTAGAAGTTGAAACGCCGATGTTGCACCCAATCCCCGGTGGGGCTAATGCGCGTCCTTTTATCACTCATCATAATGCCCTTGATGTAGAGAGATATTTACGCATTGCCCCAGAGTTGTATTTGAAACGACTTGTTGTAGGGGGCTTTGAAGCGGTATTTGAGATTAATAGAAATTTTCGCAATGAGGGGATAGACCATAGTCATAATCCTGAATTTAGCATGATTGAGTTTTATTGGGCATATCATACTTACCACGACTTAATCACGCTGACAAAAGAATTGTTTGATTATCTCTTAGATTCTCTCAACCTACCAAAGCAGCTGCCTTTTGGCGATATGTTGATTGATTTCACGCAATTTAGCGTTATGACTTATAGAGAATCTTTAGCAAAAATAGGCAATATAGACAAAGATATAATTGAAGATAGAGATAAACTCCATGCGTTTTTAAAGCAAAATAATATAAAGATAGAAGAGGGCTTAAGTCATGATAAATTGCTAAGTGAAGCTTTTGATAATTTTGTAGAATCTAAGCTTATTAATCCAACTTTTATCACAGAATATCCCATTGAGATTAGCCCACTTGCAAGGCGAAATGACACACATTCAAATATTGCGGATAGATTTGAGTTTTTTATCGGTGGCAGAGAGCTTGCTAATGGCTTTTCAGAATTAAATGATCCCTTAGACCAGCTTGAGCGATTTAAGGCACAAGTAGCCGAAAAAGAAAAGGGTGATGAAGAGGCACAATATATGGACGAAGATTATGTATGGGCGTTAGGGCATGGTATGCCACCTACTGCTGGGGAGGGCATAGGCATTGATAGGCTTGTTATGCTTTTAACGAATAATAAGTCTATCAAAGATGTGCTTTTATTCCCTGCGATGAAACCAGTGAGTGAAAACTATAATTCTATTACAAAAGAGGAGCAAGCATGAGTTATACAATGCAAACAACAGATTCTGAAATCTTTTCTTTGATACAAAAAGAGTTGCAACGACAAAACGAGCATTTAGAGATGATTGCGAGTGAAAACTACACTTTTCCAAGTGTTATGGAAGCTATGGGCAGCATTTTGACAAATAAGTATGCAGAGGGTTATCCGGGTAAAAGGTATTATGGCGGTTGTGAATTTGTAGATTCTATAGAATCTTTAGCGATTGAGAGAGCAAAAAAGCTGTTTGGTTGTAAATACGCAAATGTCCAGCCACATTCAGGCAGTCAAGCAAACGCAGCAATTTATGGGGCACTGCTTAAACCTTATGATAAGATTCTAGGCATGGATTTAAGTCATGGTGGGCATTTAACACATGGTGCGAAAGTTAGCATGAGTGGTAAAATGTATCAAAGCTTTTTTTATGGTGTGGAGCTTGATGGCTATATTAATTATGATAAGGTTATGGAGTATGCAAAGGTTGTGAAGCCAAATATTATTGTATGTGGATTTTCAGCTTATACTCGCACACTTGATTTCGCAAAATTTAGAGAAATAGCAGATTCTGTAGGGGCTATCCTTATGGCTGACATCGCACATGTAGCAGGGCTTGTTGTAGCAGGAGAATATCCCAATCCTTTTCCATATTGTGATATTGTCAGCACTACAACGCATAAGACACTTCGTGGTCCAAGAGGTGGCGTGATACTTACAAATAATGAAGAGATCGCACAAAAGATTGATAAAATGGTATTTCCGGGTATGCAAGGTGGTCCGCTTATGCATGTTATCGCAGGAAAGGCTATTGGCTTTGGGGAGAATTTAAAACCAGAATGGAAAACCTATGCAAAGCAAGTCAAAGCAAATATTAAAGTTTTAGCGGAAGTTTTAGTAAAATCGGGCTTTGATTTAGTAAGTGGCGGGACAGATAATCACTTAGTGCTTATGAGTTTCTTAAAGAAAGATTTTAGTGGCAAAGACGCAGATATTGCCTTAGGCAATGCAGGCATTACGATTAATAAAAACACGGTCCCGGGTGAAACTCGCTCTCCATTTGTAACAAGCGGTATAAGGATAGGCTCACCAGCCCTTACCGCAAGGGGTATGAAAGAGAAAGAATTTACATGGATAGCAGAAAAAATAGCAGAGATTCTAAATGATATTAATAATACAGCCTTGCAGCAAAAAATAAAGGCTGAAGTAGCGGAACTTGGCAAGGAATTTCCTGTTTATGATAAGGCGATTTTCTAGTCGTAATATTAGCAATAAGAAAAATTTCCTTGTAATTGCAACTTGTAATGCAAAACTTACTTAAAGCATGTTACAATTACAAATTTAAATGAAGTAGTATAAATGCAATAAGGAATAGCAAATGACCGAAATGGAACTCAAGTTAATAAAGATTGACACACGCTATTACTATACAAAAGCGAAAGGCTTAGGGCAGAAAACCACTCATAACGGACGCATATTTTACGATAAATTTGAGCGAGTAGATTCCATGCTTACTTCTCAAGTCATGCAAGCCCATTTTCGCAAAGAAATTACTGTCGCGCACTCCCTTATATTGCGTGGCAATAAGGTAGAAAATATTGTGTTTGATTATAATGGCAGAGATCCGCAAAGATTCTATCATAGAGCGCAATTAATGTTGCGTGATGAAGGCTTTATTAACTTTACTGCTTATCAAACAAAAACGCCCGGTCATTTGCATTTATACATACACAAAGGGCATACAGATTTAGAAGAAGGAAAAAGACTTGCAAAAAACCTTTCTATGAAGCTTGCCTCAAAATGTCCTGTTGAGTGGCGTATGTTTCCAAGCAATGATGTCCCACCGCAATTTAATATTTTGACATTGCCCTATGAAGTCTATGCAAAAGAGCGTGGTGCATGGGCGAAACACATGTAATAGAGAAATTTTAGACTATAAAGGATTATACAATGAAAGACGACAATAAAGCAGTTAATGATATTTTTCAAAATGACAATGGAAGCAAAAATAAAACAAAAACCATATTGCTTTTAACCATTGTGGCCATCATTTTAATATCTGTATTTTTAATCATCGCATGGGTGATGACTAGAGATAATCCATTGCAAGATATGCAGAATCAAGCAATGCAAAATCAAAATAAAGATGGACTAGCATTAAGTGAATCTAAAGATAGGACACTGCCTTACGCGCATAATCTCGATTCTCAAACTCCACCTCAAAATCCATTAGGTTTGGATACAAACAGAGATTCATTAAAACCACAAGAGAGCGAGGCACAAGTAAATAATCCAATGTCAAATGTCCCGCCATTAGGTGTGCCTACAAACGCTGATTCTATGCCTACAACCAGCACAAAGCCATCAAAAGATGATGATCTTGAAAATGATGCGCGTTTTCAAGCAGCATTAAGGGATCTTGAAAAGCAACATAATGATAAAAAGAATATAGACAAAACTACAGAATCTAAAAAAGAAGAATCTAAGAAAGAAGAGCCTAAAAAGGTTATCACACCAATACCGCCTAAAGATACCACAATAGCAATAGCCCCAGATCCAACAAAGTCTTCACAAAAACCACAGGCAGATTCTAAAAAACAAACAGATTCTAAGAAAGAAGAGCCTAAAAAAGAAGAAGCTAAAAAGCCAGAACCCAAAAAACAAGAACCAGCCAAAACAGAATCTACTAAGCCAAAAGATTCTGAAAAAGAGACTAAAAAGCCAAATGACAATATTATCCCAAAACCACAAAATAATGTCGTAAGTGCAAATCAAGGTAAAGCACCAGAGCAAGGCTATTATTTACAAGTTGGTGTTTTCACACAAACTCCAGCTCAAAGCTTTTTGAATAAAATCGCAAAGTATAACTATCGCGTATTAAAAACAGAGGAAGATGGCGTTACGAAGTCAAAGTATCTAATCGGTCCATACATATCAAAAAATAAAGCCAAAGAAGCAGAACAAAAAGTAAGAGAAGAAGTGGAATCAAAAGCAAATGTTATCTTCTATCAAAGACAAGCAAAATAAAGGCAAGATTCTTTGCATGCCCTGCTTTCTTATTGTTTAGATAATATTCCAAAATCCTATGATACAACCTATCCTATCACCGAGTTTAGTCAAGGTGAGCGGGGTGTACTTGAAGTTACTATCACACAGAAAAGATTCCATAACAATATACTTTTTATAGAATCTTTTTGTAAGGATTTTAACTCCCCCTTACGCATTATTATCTTTAATGCCCGTCCCTATCACGCACAAATATTTCAAGAGACAAAAACGCTTTTTGTGTTAGGAACGCTTGAATTCCAACATGATAAAATGACAAATGCCCTAACCCCTACTTTTGTAAATCCAAAGATTCCACGCACAACAAATACTATCACCATGCAGTTTAAAACACGCACGACAAAGATAGCAGACCTGCAAAAACATATCACAAAAGAAGCCCTTGAAAACACACATATACCACAGCAATATAGTGATAAACTCTATCGCATTTTTCACCCAGACCTTGAGTTTTTTAAAGAATATAGTAAAGAAAAAGCCCTGCCAGAGAGTTTTCAAGAAGCATTAAAATTTATTGAAATTTTTGTTTATACACAAAGATTGCGTAAAAAGAAAACACAATTCCGCTCAAAATTTCGTTGCAATGGAGACTTAGAATCTTTTTTACAAACCCTACCTTTTAGTTTAACAAACGCACAAAAAGAAGCCATAAAAGACATACAAGAAGATTTAAAAAGTGAATTTGCATGCAGACGCATTGTCATGGGCGATGTAGGTTGCGGTAAAACTATGGTTATTCTAGCAAGTGTCATATTAGCCTATCCACAAAAATCAATACTTATGGCACCCACTACAATCCTTGCTAAACAGCTTTTTGAAGAAGCAAAGAAATATCTACCAAAGCATATAAACATAAGCTTTGTTTCATCAAGTAATGCAAAAGAGAGAAAAAAGCCGCTAGAGGGCGATTTTATCATCGGCACACATGCCCTGCTTTATAGAAGCGGTGATTTAACTGATTTTGCCTTAGTGATGACAGATGAGCAGCACAGATTTGGCACAAATGCTAGAAGTAAGCTAGAACAAATGCTAGAGGGAAAAGATGAGCATGGTCGCACAAAACCGCATAATATACAATTCTCCGCCACGCCAATCCCACGCACAATGGCAATGCTAAAAAACAATGTAGTCTCTTTTTCATTCATTAAAGAACTCCCTTTTAAAAAAGATATTGATACAAGAATCATTGATAAAAGCGGCTTTCAAAGACTAATAGAGCATATCCGCACAGAGTTTGCAAAAGGGCATCAAATCGCAATCATTTATCCACGCATTGAAGAAGCTGAAGAGAAAAAAGAAAAAATGATAAAAGATTCTCGTTATGCACCCATTCCCTACATGTCGCTAAAAGATGCAGAGAGTTACTGGATAAAGCATTTTCAACATGTATTTAGCACACATGGTAGAGACAAGGAAAAAGAAGATGTGCTAGAGCAGTTTGCAAATACAGAGAGTGCGATACTCCTTGCTACAACAATGATTGAGGTGGGAATCTCCTTGCCAAAGCTAAGCATTATAGTCATCGTTGGGGCAGAGAGACTAGGACTTGCAAGTCTTCATCAGCTTCGTGGGCGTGTGAGTCGTAATGGCTTAAAGGGATATTGCTATCTCTATACACACCAGATACAAAATGAGCGATTAATCCGCTTTGCAAAAACATTAAATGGCTTTGACATCGCAGAGCTTGACTTAGAATATCGCAATAGTGGGGATTTACTCGATGGGATTTTACAAAGTGGCGCGCAATTTAGATATTTTGACTTTGCAACTGATAGCAAGATTCTAGAAGAGGCAAATGTCCTTATCCATAGAATCTAAACATAATCTTAGTAAATATTAGTTACAATGTGCTTTTAAATCACACACAAGGCTTTATATGCAATACCCACAATTGCTTTTTATTTCGGATTGTTATAAATATACACATGCGGCAATGTATCCAAATAATGTTGATGAAGTATATAGTCTGCTTTATTGTAGAAAACCGCGTTTGCCTTTAGAATCTTTAAATGGACATATTGTAGCCTTTGGTATGCGACAAGCTATCAATAAACTTCAATCTTTATATGATGAGTTTATACAATGGGACAGAAAAAAGCTAGAAGAAGGGCTAAGACTACTTTATGCAGATTTTATGAAACTAAATCCAAATGACACTTCTTATAAATTTCTCATTGATAAATGGCTTACATTACCAAAAGTCATGCCTATTACTTTTAAGGCAATTCCAGAGGGGACATTTGTGGCAAATAATACGCCTATTATCTCAATGCATTGTGCTGAAAGTAAGCATTGCTGGTTTGTAAATTTCATTGAAACATATCTTAACTCTATGCTATGGAAGACATGCTTTGTAGCGACACAGGCAGCAATTTTTAAACGCATTGAGTATGATTGCTTAGGCTATTATCTTGATGAGAGTTTTAACTTCCATGATTTTTCCGCACGGGGTATGAATGGCATTATGGACTGCTATAATTCCGGCGTGGGACATGTCCTCTTTTTCTCTGGCACAGATTCTATAATGGCATTACAAAATGTATATGAAAACTATGGCGGTAATGTAAGTATGCTAGGCTCAATCCCAGCAAGTGAGCATAGCGTAATGTGTCTAGGCGGACAGGCAAATGAGCTTCACACCTTTAAGCATATCATGCAGCAATTCCCAAATGATATGGTATCAATCGTAGCTGACACATGGAATCTATGGGATATTATCGAGTCTTTAAAAAGGGATAAAGATGCGTATAATCTCATTTCTTCTCGTTTAAAGCCCATTGTATTGCGACCAGATTCAGGCGATCCATTTTTGATATTAACAGGCGATGAAAACTCACAAGATTCTAGAGCTAAAAAAGGTGTGATACGGCTTGTTAATGAATATTTTGGCTTTGATAAAGTGCGTATTATCTATGGTGATGCAATCAGCACGGAACGCGCACAAAAAATCTATGAATGGTGCAAACAAAATGGCTATAATCCAACAGAGTTTTTATGCTTAGGCGTAGGGAGTTATGCGTATAATTCAGGCATACGCGATGATGTAGGGCTAGTTACAAAAATGACTTGGGCAAAGATAGGTGGAAAACCCACACATTTAATCAAAAATCCAATCACAGGTAATGAAAAGATGTCTCTATCAGGGCAAGTCTCACTTGACAAAGACACAAGAGAGGTAACGCAATTCCTTGATAGCACACCAGAAAATGACTTGCTAAACACAGATTTAGCATTACCAAACTTTAAGAGTATAAGAGAGTATGTAAAAAAAGAGTTTTTACGCGCAATCAATCATAAGGGATAAATATGAAAAGCATATATATAGGTAATCTCACTTACACCACGACACAACAACAAGTGCATGATATATTCGCACAATTTGGCAATGTCATCTCAAGCAGAATGATACTAGATAAAACAACCCATAAATTCAAAGGATATGCCTTTGTAGAAATGGAAGATGAAAATGCAGAAACCGCAGTCAGTATGCTAAATGGCGAAAGCTATAATGGCAGAATCATGCGAGTAAGCATTGCAAATTAATTTATCCTGCAAGGTATAACATAAGCCTTTTGTATAATTTCACAATGTCTTCACATAAACTTTATCAAGATTCTATAATCTTGTCATATTGAGTGCGTAAGTACGAAATATCTTTTTAGATTCTATATTTTTAAATTCTGTATTAGATACTTCGCTTTGCTCAACATGACAATTTGTTGCAGAATCTAAAAATAGCTACATTGTCGTTTGATATTTTTTATAAATCCTTACTTTATATGAAAACTCTTAACCCACATGTCCTACAAAAACATAGAATCATCTCTATTTTAAGCGCTACTTGTTGTCATAAAATATTAAAAATGTTACTTTTATCTACACAAAACTAAAATAATTTCGCTTTTTTTACAAAAAAAAAAAAACGATTTTGCATATATTATAATGCAAATCTATATGTAAAAATATTTTTTATCGACACTACTTAAGGAACACAAAATGCAAACACAAATCCAATCATTAATCTATAAATCTCTCCAATCTCTAGCAGATGAGCTAGAAAACGAGAATCTAAAAAATCCAACGCTTGAAACAAAAATCTATGGGATTGAGGGCAATTTAGATTCTCTAGCTCTTGTAAGCTTTATTGCTGACTTAGAGGAAATGCTAGCAGATGAGCTTAATCTCAATCTTGTTCTCGCCGATGAAAAGACGATGAGCGGAAGAAACTCGCCTTTTAAAGATGTCGCCACCCTAAGTGCCTATATCCTAGAAAAAAGTCAAAGCAATGCCTAGAGTTATACTTATCACAGGGACACGCAAGGGCATAGGCAGGGATTTAAGCGAGTATTACTTAAATAAAGGCGATATTGTGTGTGGCTGTTCGCGGACACAAAGCAATTTAGAGCATAAAAATTACAGACATTTTACCCTTGATGTGAGTGATGAAAATGCGGTTGTAAATATGGTAAGGGCTGTGAAAAAGGAATTTGGCACGATTGATGTGTTGCTAAATAATGCCGGAATTGCTTCTATGAATCATATCCTTACTACACCACTAAAAACTATGCAAAATATCTTTAACACAAATGTATTTGGTAGCTTTCTTTTCTTGCGAGAAGTCTCAAAGGTTATGGTGCAAAACTATAAAAAGCGTGTAAAGGATTTAGAATCTAAGGGGCTAGATTCTAAAAATAATGCGAAAAATGCCATTGCGGAAGCGGTTTGTGATGATTTTAAAGAATCTGCAATCTTAGATTCTAACAATAAGGATTCTACTGCGGAAGGATTTTTGAGTGATTTTAGTGGTTTTGGAGCGAAAGGTGAAGGGAGTTTATTAAACATAAATGACCGAGCCTTGAGCGAACAAAAGCTCAAAAGCACCACTTGTGCGAAGCACCAGTCCAAACCTGCAAAAAAGCCGACGCAAACAACGCAAATGCCCTACCGCATTGTAAATTTCGCCACAGTCGCCACCCCGCTACGCTTAGAGGGAGAAGCCGCCTATGCCGCCTCAAAAGCCGCATTAGTCAATCTCACACAAGTATGTGCTAAGGAATTAAGCGAGTTTGGCATTACCATAAACGCCGTTGGTCCCACACCCGTGCCAACGGATTTAATCAAAAATGTCCCTAAAGCAAAAATGAACGCCCTTTTAAACCAACAAGCCATCAAACGATTTGGTGAGTTTAGCGATGTGCTAAATGCCATTGAGTTTTTCTTAGATGAAAAGAGTGATTTTATCACCGCACAAGTTATTTATCTTGGAGGCGTAAATGCGTAGTGATTCTTATAATTTCACGCACCCATTTTTACGCAAGATTGAGAGTTTTGAGCAAGATTCTATATGTCTTATTGCACAAGATCAAAGCCACACTTATGGGGAGCTTTTAGATTCTACGCGCAATGCCCTAAATTTGCTAAATGACATAAAGGCAAATAGTGTCATTGGCATTATCGGCGATTATGATTTAAAGACTTTAGCCTTTTTCCTAGCGTGTGTAGAAAATGGCTTTATTATAACGCCGCTATCTGCTTCACTTATCCCAAAAGATTCTATATTCTCTCCTATGCTTCAATCCTGCATAAAAGAAGGGCAGATAGACTATCTTTTCTATAATAACACCTTGCATTCTACGCATAACACAGATAAGAAACACAGCATTATCGCTTCCTTGCAGGCAAATCACACAAGCGGATTAATCCTTTTTTCAAGCGGTAGCACAGGCAAACCCAAAGCAATAGTGCATAATCTAAACACCTTGCTTCAAGGCTTTTTAGAGAAAAAGCCAAAGCGTATAAATATCTTATTATTCCTTATGTTTGATCATATAGGTGGGCTAAATACGCTTTTTAATGTGCTAAGTCTTGGGGCGTGTGGCATTACTCTAAAAAATCGCAAAGATATGCAAGAGATTGCAAAAAGTATTCAAGATTATAAAATCGCCCTTTTACCCGCTAGTCCTAGTTTGCTTCATCTCTTTTTGCTTTCAAACCCAACGCAGCTTTATGACTTAAGCTCACTGAGACTTATTACCTATGGCACGGAAAAAATGTCAGATTCTCTTTTAGCAAAGCTTAAAAATGCTTTTCCAAAAGTGCGATTTCACCAAACATTTGGAGCAAGTGAGATAGGTATCACGCAGACTACAACAAAGGATAATTTTATCCGCCTTGATAATATGGAATATAAGATTGTAAATAATGAGCTTTTTATCAAATCCCACACAAACGCACTGGGCTATCTTAATAGTGATAATAGTGTGTTTGATGATAAAGGTTATTTTGCAACAGGGGATTTAGTAGAAGTAAA
>NZ_JMKW01000034.1 GCF_000686565.1 Helicobacter bilis ATCC 51630 | reverse complement strand
AATTGCAAATCTCTATGGCATAGCACCCCCCCCCCCCCATTGTCAAGCTTTCTTGCCACTTCGATGACATATTTATGCTCTTTTGGCGTTGTGAGTGCGATTTTTGCTAATTTCTCATATTTTAGAATCTCATTGTAGAGTTTTATGGACTTATACTCTGTATTATCTTTGTGTGGTATGCTGTGAAGTTTTAAGAGTGAATCAAGGAGTTTTTCTAATACTTTTTCTGTAATTTGGGCTTTTTCTAAGCTTTTATAATCGCATAAAAAATCACTCATTTTTATGCCGCTGCCATAAAATTCACTCTTAGGTGTAATATCTAGATTTTCTATAAGTTCTAAAATGCTTCGCTCACCTTGTCTGTCAATCACATTTTCCGTCCCACTGCCCGGGATTCTTATCACTTTTTGTTTGCCTTGAAATGTAATGAGATAATTAATATTTGTAATACCTGCTAAACGCACTGCCTTTTTGTCGTCAGCACACTGAATCGCAATCTCTTCTGGCGTTAAAAGTCTGTGATAAAGCGCATCAGCAAAGCTATCAATCTCTGTGTATAAAGTATCACAAGGAAAGGCATAATAATTTATAGAATCTAAACTTCTTAACACCGCATATTCCCAATATTCATCACTATCGCATTGCTCTAGTTTTTCTTTAAAAACTTCAATATCTTGCGTATTATCAAAATATGCAATACCATCTCCATAGCCACTTGTCGCATTTGTATCAATGTCTAAGATTCTATAATTTTCATCAACGATATAGCCCCACGCAGTCGTATTATCTGGAATCTTTTGTGATAAAAATTGCGATACCCCACTTTTAAAAAACCTACAAAAATCTTCTGTAATATATAAATCACCATTTAAGATGATTGTGCCTTTTTGGATTCTATGCTTTACATATAAAAGCGATTGAGAGCTATTACAAGTCGCATAGTCATCAAATACGACTTTTTCAAAATGAAGCTTTTTTGATAGAGAATCAAACAAATGATTCTTATAGCCTGTTACAACGATAATATCTTGCACCCCACCTTTTCTTAAGATAGAAATCATATTTTCTAAAATGCTTTTCCCACGAATCTCTAAAAGCGGTTTTGGCTTATTTAGGGTCATTGGCGTAAGTCTTGAGCCAAACCCTGCTGCTAAAATGATGGCTTGCATACATATCCTTTTACAATTTATCCTAGTTTTTATGTGTAAAAGTTATTATACAATATTTTAATACCGAAGTTAAATCTATGATCTAATACCTAGAATCACAAAGTGTCCATGCAAAGAGCGGTGTATAGCTATTTTGCATGATAATATCACTTGCTTCAAGTAGAGTTTGCCCTGTGGTTATAATATCATCAACTAGAATCACAGCTAAATAATCATGCTTAAAATGAAATGAAAAGTTTCTACCAAGCGTCCGTCTCTCTTCTTTTGTAAGATGAGAGAAATGGCTATTATTACCTATAATTAAGGCGTTATGAAAGACTTTGAATCCGTATGTTTTAAAACATTGTGCTAAAATCGCACTATGAGAATACATGCCAATAGTCTTATTGCGTATAGATAGAATGGCTACTTCTTGCTTCTTTAGTTTAGCTAAATCTTTATATCTTTCAAAAAAATTTGATAACGCATAAACACCTAGTCGTTTGAAAATTCTACTGCCAATAATGTTATTCTTACTTGCTAGTAGTAGTTTTAACTCACTAAAAGCAAAGCTACTAAAAACTTTTACTCCATTATCAAGCACTCGCTTAGAATCTATGTATTCTAAATGTTTTAAACACTCTTTGCATATAATGTGCCATGTAAGCTTTCCACACATTGAGCAATACATCTAGATTCCAAAAAAGCTGCAAATTCTTTTGTGTATTTCTTCTTTAGGCATGGCAGAATCTAGTGTTAAAATATCTGGCTTTTTTATGTTGGGGTTAGATTCTATAAAGTTTTCATCTTGTAAATACGCTAATATCTCTTTAAAGTAGCTTTGCGTGTCAAGTAGGTATTGTATGCCTTTTTGCTCTATATTATCAAGACTTTTTGCATTAAGGCGACTTTTTAGCGTGTCTTTTGAAGTTTCTAAAAAGACTATTTTTTGTGGCAGGATTCCCCCCGTTGCAAAGAGATTAAGATTCAATGCTTCACGCATATCAATCGTTTTAGCATAGGCTACACCAGAGATAAGGCTTCTATCAGCGATAATTGTATTTGATATATTTTTTAGTTGTAAAAAGAGTTCAGCCCTTTGAGCTAAAAAGAGTAAAAATGAGCTTTTTTCATTTATCTGTGTTTGGCTATCTAGTAGAATCTTTCTTACAAGATTCCCAAGATATGTGCTGCCGGGCTCATTTAATACGATGATAGAATCTTTTATGGAATCTTTATAGTTTTCTAAACTCACGCAAGGGTAGTTTTGCTTTATGAGATTACATTGTGTTGTTTTGCCACTTGTATCAATGCCTTCAATTACATAGTATTTCATTGCGACTCTTTTGTGTGTAATTGCTGTATATAGGAATGAATGCTTTCTGGCACAAGATGGCTAAACTTCCCACCATGCACGATAATGCTACGCACAATTGATGAGCTAATGAAAGCATTCTGCAATGTTGGCATAAAATATATTGTATCAAGCGAGTCATTCAGCGAGGCATTTGCATAGCCCATTTGCAGTTCATACTCAAAATCACTCACTACGCGTAATCCCCTTATAATCACCTTTGCTTTCATATCAGCAGCTAAACTTGCAAGTAGATTACTAAAGGTAATGCAGCTTACATTTGGAATCTCATCTTTGTGTTCTTCTAATGCAAGGTTTATCATTTTCTCTCTTTGCTCTAAGCTATAAAGCGGATTCTTGCTTTCAGAGTTTGCTACTGCGACTACTACTTGTTGAAACATTTTGCTACTGCGTTTGATAATATCTAAATGTCCGTTTGTAAGTGGGTCAAATGTCCCCGGATAAATTGCTAGTTTATTCATATCTACTCTTAGAATCTTATTTTTTCTGATCTTTTGTTTTAAGCACTGTGGCTATGGCTACGGCTATTTTCTTTGCATGTGCTGCATTTTTATCTTCTAATTCTTGTCCAAACTTTGCTATCGCATCTGTATCCCAGTGAGATGAATTTGCTAATTCCTTAATACACTGAATCCACAAGTCAAAGTTTTTCTCATCAGCTAACACACCATATTTACCTTTAAACTGCTCTAACGAAGCAGTAAATGCGGCTTTTGTCTGTGCGCCTTTTATGATATTAAACATGATTTGCATTGTATTTTCAACTTTCTTTGGTGGCTTATTACTCATAAATACATAGATAACACCCACAATAAGCACAGGTATAACAAGTACAAAGCAAACTGCCCACATGATGATATAAAACAAATGCGAATACATACAAAGCCCTCTAGTCCAAATATAGTTTAAATATAAAAGCTTGATTATACTTAAAAAATAATTTCTTTTAGAAATTTTTCTCACAAATGTGAGAATCTAGCAAGAATATGAACGCATTATTTTTGGCAATTTTTTGCTATAATTTCGCTGATTTTTACAAAATTTAACGCATTAAAATCATATTCTAAAACATAATCAATACATCATGATAACACAACAAAAAAGGGTGGTAATGGCACAAGAGAGTTTAGAAACAAAAGAGATTCACACACAAGCTAGCATACAAGTAACGCTATTGCATTTTACCCCTTTAAGCGTTTGTAGCAGGGCTATACGCACTTGTTGGGATAGTCACAATAAAAGCGATAATGGCGGCGATATTGATAAGGGCTTAATCTATCGTGTAGGAAATGTAAATAAGCATAAATCTACGCTAGAGCATTTGTATTATAACTTTGAGATTAAAGGTATAACAAGGGCATGCTTGCAAGAATTAGCCCGTCATAGAATAGTAAGCTTGTCAGTGAAAAGCACAAGATATACGCTAAAAGAACTCAATAAAGAAGAGAGCTTTTTACCCCTATGTGAAGAAAACTATAAAAGAGCAGAAAAATATATCATGCTTTCAAACAATGAAAGAGTAAAAGACCAAAGTATAAAAGCCTTAGAAAATCTGCGTTTAGCAGTAAAAGATGGCATTGCTAATGATATAGCAAAGTATTTAATCCCTGAATGCTATAAGAGCGAATTAGCATGGAGTATAAATGCTAGAAGCTTGCAAAACTTTTTAGAGCTAAGGACCGCAAAGGCTGCATTAAAAGAGATTCGAGAGTTAGCCTATACCATTTTTAAAGCCCTGCCAGAAGAGCATAAATATTTATTTGAAGAATTTTTATGTAAAGACCCTTTATTTATGGAATCTGTAAATAAGAATTAAAAGAAGCAATATAGGCAAATGTTATGACACAATCTCTTATCACAGAATCTTTACACACCAATCCCTATATTCAATCACAAGACTATTTTAATACACTAGATTCTAAATCCAAAAAAGATTTTTTGGAATCTCTTTATACATTACTCACCACGCAAAAAGCAATAATCTTTTCTAAATTTATAGAATCTCACCCCTATTTTGAATCCTATCTTATGCAAAAAGACTTGAGCGATAGATATTTATCTCTATTATCAAGTAGCTATCATATTATCCATGCAACCTTACAAATACCGCAAAGCTATCTCCCAAATATAATTTTTTATGATAAGCATAAAAGCACAGATTCTGTATATAGACTTGGTGTATTGCCTTATGAGCCTTTTAGTGCGAGTTATAGAGATACACTTACAAAAAAACTGCAACAAAGCTATAAAGAAGAATTAATCTTTTATCTATGCAAACAAGACTTTTTAAAAGAAATAAGCCTTGCTTTACAATTACAACAATATTGTCAAAAAGATGAATTGCAAGGCAATTTTGTAGAATCTTTAGTTAGCTTTGGGCTTACTATGCAGGCAAGCGATATTCACTTATTCCTGCAAGATTCTAAAGCCTTCTGTCTATTACGCATTGATGGAATCTTGGTGCATTTTTTGGATATAAATACTACATTATTTGCAAAAATCTCACAGAAACTAAAGCTTTTATGCAAACTTGATATTAATGAAATGAGATTACCACAAGATGGACATCTAAAGCTAGAGAATCTTATCTATAAAAACGATAAGAGAGATTGTGATGTGCGATTATCTTTTATGCCTACATTACGAGGTGAAAGCATTGTATTGCGTATCCCACATGCAAATAAACGATTTGAAAGCTTAGATACTTTAGGATTATCAGTAGAGATTTTGGAGATTCTAAAAAAAGCTTTGCTTACAAAAAGCGGACTTATCCTTATTAGCGGTCCAACAGGAAGTGGCAAAAGCACACTACTTTATAATTGCCTTAGATTCTTACATAATGGCACAAAAAAGATTATAACAATAGAAGACCCCATCGAGCAAGAAATACAAGGCATAACACAAACGCAAGTCAATGAAGAGCTATCATTTGACTTTGCAAAGGCATTAAAATATATATTGCGTCAAGACCCAGATATTATTATGATAGGCGAAATACGCGACAATGCGACATTAGATATTGCTTTGAGAGCGGCTTTGACAGGGCATTTGGTAATGGCAAGTATCCACTCAAGTGATTGTAAAAGTAGCCTTGCTAGATTATATGATCTTGGTGCAAAGGAATACATTTTGCAAACCACACTAAAGCTTATAATCTCTCAAAGATTAATACAAACACTCTGTCCTGCATGTAAGGAAGAAATACAAGGGAAATTTCACGCACAAGGCTGTCATGAGTGCTATGGACAGGGCTATGGGAAGAGAATCTTATTGCAAGAAGTATTTGATTTTAGCATTCATAAAAAGTTAGATTCTAAAACTTTGATGCTTGAAGATGAAAGCTTTATAGAATCTCTTTATCAAGGCATACCGACACTAGAGAAACAAAGTCAAAAATTATTTAAAGATGGAATTATTAGCTATGAAGAAAGTTTGCTTTAATATGTTTAGAAATATAGATTCTATAAAAAAGCTATTATATTGCCTTAGTTTTAGTATATGCTGTGCTAATGATTTTAATGCTTTTCCAAAAGATAATACTGCTAATTATTTGCAACCGCTAAGCACCGCTCAACAACAAACAAATATTTCTGTGCAAAGAGAGACTAGCTTACCAGAAAAAACGCCAAAACAGCTCTCACTACTCAAACAAGCAAATAAAGAGAGAAATGGCATGTATGTCATGGTCGCACTCAATATGATACCCACTCAAAGATTGCTGAATAATAAGCCCTCTTATGTGTTTAGCATGGGAATGGGCGTTAGAGGTGGAGTGATTAGCTACCTTGATGAATACATAGGTATGCGTGGATATTTCGCCCTAGATTTTACAAATGACAATCTTTCGCCCATACGCACAGATGCAAATGCCTATGATGGCACTTTTCTTATGGCAAGTCTTGGGTTAGATATTATGGTGGATTTTTTCATTGATAAAAATTATAAGAATACACTAGGATTTTTTGCTGGTATCGGGGCTGGGGCATTTATCTATTTTGATATGCAAACGCCCATTATTACGCCATCATCACAAGAAGTAAGCAACTTTAAAGCAAGCGGTAATGTAATGGTGCAAGGTGGATTTAGCGCATTAATCGCTTATCATCATAGGGTAGAAATCGGCGTAAAATTCCTACCAACTCAATCGTTACGCGTAGAGCAAGATGGCTTGGTAGCAGACTATAATCCTTACATTGCGTATAGTTATAAGTTTTAAGTGTTGAAACTTTCGTAAAAAGATGATTTGGATTTTAATTGTTTATATTTACACAAATTAAGATTAGATTTACAAACTAATCCACCTGCCCAAAATCACTTAATTTTTGTTTTTTAAATTCCTGCCATGTTTGATTTATTATTGCTTGTCGTGAATCTTTTAAAAGCGTAATGTAAAAATGCAGGTTATGGATACTTGCAAGGCTATGATAAGTAATCTCATTTGCACGGAATAAATGATGTAAATACGCCCGTGTAAAATTTAAACAAGTAAAGCAATGACACTTAGAATCAAGCGGTGTGAAATCATTCTTATAACATGCTTTTTTGATATTTAGTCTGCCTTGATGTGTAAAAATACTCGCATTTCTAGCATTACGCGTAGGCATAACACAATCAAACATATCCACCCCTCTATCAATGCCCTCCAAAAGATTCTCAGGTGTGCCAACCCCCATGAGATAACGAGGCTTTGTTTCTGGTAAAAAATCACAGGCATAATCAAGGCATTCATACATTTCTTGACTGCTCTCACCAACGGCTAAGCCACCTATTGCATAGCCATCAAAGCCAAGATCTGTGAGTTTCTCTGCACTTCTTTTACGCATTTCATAATCTGTGCCACCTTGCATAATCGCAAAGATTTTATTCTTTAAATCATGTTTTTCTTTCTGCATATTGTGATATTGAATGCTCTGTTTTGCCCATTTTGTCGTGCGTTTTACAGAATCTAGAAGTCGCTCTTTTGTCGCCGGTAAGCCCACGAGATCATCTAAAATCATCATAATATCAGAGTTTATCGCATATTCTATATCAAGCACTTTTTCAGGGGTAAAAAAATGCCTGCTTCCATCAATATGTGATTTAAAAGCGATACCGCAATCTTCATGCTTGACATTTTCGCCCAAACTAAACGCTTGGAATCCACCGCTATCGGTCAAATAATTACCATGAAAATTTGCAAAATTATGTATCCCGCCTGCCTTTTTTAGTGTCTCTATACCCGGTCTAAGATAGAGATGATAGGTGTTTGCAAGAATGAGATTTGTTTGCAAGATATTTTTAATATCAAGAGAGTTTAGCCCCTTAATCACGCCTTGTGTGCCAACAGGCATGAAAATGGGCGTTTCTACCTTGCCGTGCGCTAGAGTAAAGCTACACGCCCTTGCCTTGCCAACTTTTGCTTGGATTTGAAACTGCATAAAATCCCCCTTGTGATTCCTAAATATTATTATGGAATTATAAAAGTGAGATTCTAATAAAAAAATGAGAATCTTTTGAGTAAAAGCTTGTAAAATCCTTGCAAATACATAGGTTATGTTGTATAATTTTGGCTTACCGAAAGTAAAGGAGAATATATGCAAAACACAATGACAAGACGAGAATTTGTAAAAATCGCAGGTATAGCTGGTGGTGCAATGCTACTTGGACAAAGCCTATTTAATGTAGCATTTGCTGCACCCCGTGTTGATATACAAGGTTTTTTTAGCACACAAAAGTTATCTAATGGCGTAGAGATTCCACGCTATGGGATTGACTCATGTGCACATGCTTTAGGTGGCACAAAGGAAGGCGGACAAGTTATATTAGAGGCTTTAAGAGCTGGTTTCAAATACATAGAAGCACATGGTGCGACAAGTGAGGCTGGAGATGGATATGTGCTTAGTCAGCTTCCACGACAAGATGTATTTTTATCATTGCAATTGCCAAAGGGCATTTCAACAGAAAGTGAAGTGCTAGATGCTTTCAACGAGGGACTTGCAAAGATGAAGACAGATTATCTTGACCTAGTCATTGTTGAGGTTGCAGAGGCAAAAGGTAGGGCTTCATGGCTAGAGATTACAAGAGAAGTGTGGCGTGCGGTTGAGAATCTATATAAGCAAAAGAGAGTGCGATCCATTGGCATTGCAAACCTTAAGGCAGAACAATTTGATGAGTTTATGGAATCATGCGAGATTAAGCCTATGGTGAGTCAGCTTAATATCAGCCCATTTACACTAAATCATGCAAATAAAGTATTAGTAGAGAGATTCCAAAATAGAAAAATTGCTGTAAGCACGACAACAGCACTTGGAGACTTTGAAGGTTCTGTATATGATCCAATCTTGCAAAAAGTAGCACAAAAACATAATAAAACAGGTGCTCAAGTTGCTTTGCGTTGGAGTTTGCAAAGTGGCTTTATCACATTACCACCAGCAAGTAGCGTAGAACAAGCAAAAGAATATGCTGATATTTTTAACTTTAAACTTGATGCAAGAGATATGAAAGCTATATCTCGTGTGCATGAGAAAATGAAGAAATAAGGTTTTCTGTTGCCCATATGTAGAATGAAATGAGATTCTACATAGCCCCTCCCCAACACCGCATTAAGCTCAGAACAATGATTGGTTTCTACATGTTACCTATCGCTGTTAGGCGCAATACACCCTAATATGGCATCAAAAAAGTTTTTGTTTGCAGTTTAAAATGATACTTTGTGGTCAAGTAGGCGAAGTCAATTTAATTTTTATCTCATGCTCCCACATCCAAAAGATCGCAAATATCATGAAAAATGTTTAAAACCTTTAGAAATTAGCAACACAAAACACTTTAAAATTTCGCAAGTTTGCAACGAATCCATAGATGAATATATTAGAAAGATGAGAATTACAGGGATTATCTCACTGCGTGGAAATGGTAGGTTTATAGACTTTAACACTTTTGAAATATCAAAGATTGATTATGTGTTAGAGCATTATTCACAATATGAAAAATTTGATGACAAAAAGGCTTATTTTGCATATATGGGCGAAATAGATTCTCATATATTAGAGCTAAAAGAGCAAATTGACACAAATAAAGAGAGCTTAAAGCAAAAAATGCTTGACCTTTTGCCGCCCAATATAGCAAAGAGCAAATTTACCACGAATTAAGCGTTTTAACTAGCAAAAATAAGACAAGCAAAGATGAGATTCTAAGATTTATCCCAGAGCCTGTAAGGTTTGAGTTTTTAACTGCAATCGCCTTAAAGCAACATTTTAAAGACTTAGAAATTACGCCAAATTATAGCATTGATGATGAAGGGTTGCCAAAGTGCTTTGCAGGTGGAAATAAGCCTGATATTATTTGCAAGGATAAAGAGAGCGAAAGCATTATTGAAGTGAGTTTGATTTGTTGGCAAGGGGCAGGTAAATAACGAGCTTTTGTCGATTACAAGGCATTTAAAAGAAATGATAGAATCGTTAGATTTTCCTACTAAGCTTTGCTATTTTGCCATTTTTATCGCTCCAAAGATTTATGAAGATTCTAAAATTTATTAAACATATTGTTTTGCTTAGTTTGCATACTAAAAATACATAATAAAATTAATGCTTATATATGTTTTCACAGATACAAATATTACTTATACAAAACTACAAAATGCGTATCATACTTGACATAAAATTACTTTTAAGGTGTTACAGACTTATTAATGCTTTGATATAAAACACAACAATGTAGGGTAAGCAAAACATATTTTAGTTTTTACATTCTCTCTGCTTAATGGTATTTGATAGGTTTCAACATGTGGTTGTATATGCTTTCTTAGCGCATAAAACATACTTTAACATGTAGTAATGTTTTGTGTATCCTTTTTTAGAATACACTCAAAAATACATGTGTAGAAGTAAAAAAAGAATTATAACAATTATAAAGTAGCTTGTTATAAAACCCCTTTATATAAGGCTTTTATGTGCTAATGTGTTTAAGGGTATTCTTTGTGTATGAAATTTTCAAATCTTACCATTTAGGGATTTTATATATTTATTTTTCGTAATTTTATTACAGAGAGATTGTATGTCATACTAAAAGAAAAAGTGTATTTGCGTGAAAGCAACATGAACTACCAGTTAAGGCTTGCATGTAAAATTGCATGATAGAGTTGCTGTGTGGCTTGCGGGGTTTTTTTGAGTGTGGATATTGTGAGTTTGTTTTGAGTTTTTAGCTTGTGGTAGTCGCTCTTGTTTAACTTATCGGCTTTTGTGTAAATTTGCAGAAGTTTGCAATCTTGTCTAGATTCTACAATCTTTTGCAAAAATCTTTCAATCTCTGTATCTATCGCTAGATTTGTATGACGGGAATCGATTAAATGGCAAAATAATTTAATGCTCTGCCGTTTGTAGATAAAATCAGTCAAATGCTTATCCCACACTTTCTTTGTATCTTTGCTCACTTTTGCATATCCAAAGCCCGGAAAGTCGATAAATATAAGTGGGATTCGCATAGATTCTGTTTGTAGTAAATCTTGATTATTTTGCATGGAATCTGTTTTGCATTGCATTGCATTGCTGTCATGTGTGTTGGGCGTAGAGTCTTTGTTAGTAGTTAGCTCCCAAGTGGTGCTAAAAAAATTAATGAGCTTCGTTTTGCCCGGTGTGCTTGAGCTTTTTGCAAGTTTGTGATTGAGTAAAAGATTTATAATCGAGCTTTTGCCGACATTGCTTCGTCCTAGCATGGCTATCTCAGTGCAGTTTTGCGGTGGGCAATCCTTTATTGTCTGGACTGATTGTATAAAATGCGATTGCAAGACTTTAATGTGAGTGTTTGACTGAATGTGTGGCGGCATAGATTCTATACTTTTTGCTTTGTGTAAAATTACTTCACAAGCGAAAATTCACCAATTTCATGGACCAATACATCAATAAGATTGTTGGGTTTAAACATATTGCATACTAGAATTGGCAATTTATTGTCTTTAGCGAGAGCTATCGCAGTATCGTCCATCACTTTAATATGATCTCTTAGCGCTTCATCATAGGTTAGTGTAGGCAGAAGTGTCGCATCATTATATTTATTGGGATCTTTATCATAAACACCATTTACTTTTGTAGCTTTCACAATCACAGCAGATTCAATCTCAATAGCACGCAATACCGCTGCAGTGTCGGTTGTAAAGTATGGATTTCCAGTGCCAGCACCAAAGATTACAATCCGCCCTTTTTCCAAATGTCTTAAAGCGCGTCTATGGATATAGCTCTCACAAACTTCTGTTACATCAATGCCGCTTTGCACTCTCACATCAAGTCCCAAACTCTCCAAAGATTCTTGTATTGCTACGGCATTAATAATAGTCGCAAGCATACCCATATAATCCCCACTTGTGCGTTTGATAAGCCCACCTTGAGCTGCATTCACACCGCGAATGATATTGCCACCACCAACAACAATGCCAATTTCCAATCCGCACTCATAGAGATTCTTAATCTCTTTTGCAATAAACTTTAAAATATCTAAATCAATACCAAATCCACCAGAACCAGCAAGAGCTTCACCAGAAAATTTAATCAAAACGCGTTTTTTCTTTTGCATAATAAACCCTCATAAAAGTAACATAAACATATAAAATTGCATTATAAATAATTTATGTATATAGGACTTTAACAATAAAGGGAAAATATTTTGAAATAGTATGAATTTCGCATTGTTTTACTTGCCACTTCTTATAAATAAAAACCTTTATAATAATTGAGAATAATTTGCGTATGGCTTAAGATTATAACAAAAGGCTAAAAGCCTTTAATGTTTTAAGAAGGGATATAAAAAAGCACAAGTTAGACTAAATATTTAGAATCTTATTGTGCTTCTTGCTGTTGTATATTTCCACCACTTGCGATAATATCAGCAATTTTATTAAAATCCATGTGTAGTGCAAAATTCTCTTGAAAATCTAAGAAATGATAGAATCTATCTGTTGTCGTGTAGATATATCCAAGCATTTGCGTTTTATCTCTACGCATAAGATTCTCTTTAAAATACTTCTCAACATCAGGCAACATCTTATCAAAGTCGTCTGTGCCCGGGAATCTGCGTCCGCTTGCAAAAACAAGTCGAATCTTATTGCACTGCACTCCTTTTACTTTAAGCATATAGAGTGCTTCTAGCCATGTTGTGCTACTTGGCTCTATAGATAATAGACGAATGTCATACTTCAATAAGTCTTTTTCATAGTTAGTATTCTCTACAATTCTGCCAATAAGCCCCTCTTCTTCATATTCCTTATTAAACTTATCAATCTCATCATGGATAATCTTTAGCGTAGTATCAATGCTTTTTCGCTTCATCTTATACTTTTCTTCCAAACTCATATCAGTTGGATCTAACACAGCTTTTGACAATGCGACATGCAAACCACAACGATCTTCTCTGCAAAAATCCAAATAGCGATAAATATTGTTCAGTATATCATCTGTGTGCGTGTTCCAATCAGGGATATAAAAGGCAAATGGCGGTTCTTTTCTTGCTGGATTCTTCTTTGATTCTGCAACGAGATAGCGTAAATATACATAACGATAGGAATCAAGCATACTATAAATCGTTTTATCTTCAATCGGCAATACCTTGTTATACCATGCTGGTTCTACTTTGACTACTTTATTTTCCCATTCTACAGGGGTTTTGATAAAGGGGCGATTAGTCCTAATGGGTCCTGCCACAGAATTACTCATTTCAATAAAAGGGATTTTTGGGTCATTTTTAATATAGCGATAATGTCCATCAAAAGACATGACATAATCTGGTGTTTGGGAGCAAAAATGCGTTAAAAGCTTTGTGAATGGAATCTTAGCAAGCACATAAGGCTCAATCTCTGCGTAATCATACTCGATTGAATCATGCTTAGCGATATATTGCAAAAAGGCTTTGGCGAATGGACTTGTGTTTGCAGATGATAGGCATAATAGTTTCACAGCCATATTGTATCTCCCATTTGGTATTAACTTATTTTCAATGTAAAAATAGTTTATTATAACATGATTTTTATTGTTTTAAAATAATTCATTCAAAATATGCAAAAATCCTAGTTAAAACGCACAATGAAATCGCATAATTTAATAGTCATCTCACATATAACAAATATATGAATCTCAGTCTAAAAAATCCACAAAGATTCTATCTAGGCATTTCTTTTAGCAATGGTGGGTTAAACTTATCCCTTTCTTCACGCCAGTTTGGTGCTAATGTTTCTTCTTGCGGTGGCAGCATGATTTGTGGTGGTATGCCTTGTGATTGCGGCGTGTCTGTTTTTGGCGGTGTATTCATGCTATCTTGTGTTTGATTATCTTTAGAATCTAGGTTTGCAGATTCTGTATTTTGTGTATTTATATTAATATTTTGTGATTGCTTTTCTGTGCTTACCTTTTGGGTTTGTGAGGCTATATTTTTAGCTTTTTTATCATCATCTAGCTTTTTTATCTCATCAGTGTATGCACTCATATCATCTTTTCCTGCTTCATCTGCCACTTTTTTAGAATCTGTATTTTCACTATCTTCTGTTTTGCTATTGTCTTTATAGAATCCTTGTAAAACTTTTGCATTCTCTTTATGTCTAGCTTTACCATAACACTCTATTTTTGTGATATATTTTTCCCCTTTATGTGCGTAATTCTCCATAACTTCTGAAATCTTTATGCTTTGTCCTACTTTTAAATCCATAGGAATATCTCTATTATAAACTTTTTTGGGCTTTACGAGATTCAGTATCTTGTGCTTGTATTTTGTTATCCCCTGCTCATTATCTGTATCATAAAGAATCTGATGTGAAAACACGCAACCAGCAATATTTCTTTTACCAACATTCGTAATTGTCGCAATATATTGATACACATCAGAATAATTATAAGTGCGATCGTAAGCAATCTCTTTTTCTATCTTGTAGAATCTTTCTTCCATAAAATAACGCATTGCAAAAGGAATGGCAATAATAATACAAAATCCCAACAAAAATAGGGGAATAGAAATGATTTTTCTGCGAAATGAAATAAAAGATAAAAACACAAAGCACATAGCAATCAATGCAAATGACGCAAATAAAATCAAATCATACAGATGAAAATATGAGATAAAATTGAGTATTTGCTCTTTCATGCCTACTTATCCTTTACTTCATTGCATGTTTGTATTCTGCTTTGCTTTTCTGCAATCCCACTCACACCCATGCGTCTTATAAGCTCTTGATAGATTCTATCTGGATGGATATTCTCACTCGCAAGTCCCACTAAAATATGATAAAACACATCAGCACATTCATAAATAATCTCTTTAGAATCTCTATCTTTTAATGCAAAGCAAAATTCCCCTGCTTCTTCAATAATCTTTTTTGCAATAGTATTCGTGCCTTTTGCAAAAAGTGAGGCAGTATAAGAAGTCGTGCTATCTGCATTCTTACGCTCTAAAAGCGTATGATAAAGCGTATCTAGTGTATCATAAGTATTTAGGCTATGTGTTAGAGAATCTTTTGTAATCTCTAAGTTATTATTGGCACAATCTTTATTTATAGAATCAATGTTTTTAAAAAAGCATGAAAATTCACCAGTATGACATGCCACACCTTTTTGACGCACACGAAGTAAGATGGAATCGCTATCACAATCAAGCTTTATTTCACATACTTCTTGTATATTGCCACTTTGCTCCCCCTTTTTCCAAATCCTTTGCTTTGAGCGTGAAAAATAGTGTGCTATCCCTGTTTGTAAAGTAAGATTTAGTGCCTCTTCATTCATATAGGCAAGCATAAGCACTTCATTACTTATAGAATCTTGTGTTATGCAAGGGATTAATCCTTTATTATCCCAAGCAATATGTAAGCATTTCATACTATCCACTCGCTTCATAATATTGTCTCTACAAGATTCATACAATGCCCCAAATATTAGTGATTGCTAATTGTTGTGCGTTGTTTTGACTTAGAATCTACCCAAATGTTTGGCACAGAACCACCCGGTGTAAGGAAAATTTGTGCATCTTTGTTCTCTTTCAATGCTTCATTAAACTTACCTTGCACTTCTATTTGACGCAAGTCAAGCAATCGTTGTGATAAGCTCTCGCTTAAAAGCTGGTTTGCTTGTGCTTGACCTTTTGCCTCAATAATTGCTGCATCGGCTCTACCTTGCGCTCTCTCTCTCAAAGCGTTTGCTTCTTGTTTTGCTCTATCTGCTTCTTGTTTTGCAGCTTGGACTTGCTCAATTCTCTCTTTTACCATAGGTGGCAATACAATCTCTCTTAACTGAATAGAATCAAAAATAACAGGTTGATTTGGTGTAGCCTGCAATTTGGTCTCAAAACTTGAAGTGATAAGTCCTGCTATCTCATCGCGTTTATTTGGTAAATCTTCTGCTGGGTAATTACCAACAACACTTCGCACAACATCTCTTATAACTGGATTAATGATTTTTTGTTCCCATGATACGCGGTAATTTTTAATAGTCTCTGGGACTTTATCGGGGTCTAGTCTATACTGCACGGTAAGCTCAATAGACACAGGCAAACCACGAGAATCCATAACACTAATCGCATCATTTCGCAATACACTCTGATCATCTCTACCCACACTTCCCATATCTTCATTGCGTGAAAAATGCAATACTCTCATTCTAGTATCTACAACGATGACTTGCTGAATGATTGGCACAAAAAAGTGTAAGCCCGGCGTTAAAGGCACATCATCATATTTACCTAGATTTACCTTGATTCCAACTTCACCAGAATTAATAATGACAAATGGTCGTGCTAACACAAAAATTACTATAAAGATAACCGCAAATATAATAAAGGTTAGAAACTTGCCGCTTGGCATATTTGGCATCGGCACAGAATCCATATTGAATCCGCCCTTATTGTTTCTACCATTGTTATTGCCATTTCCATTATTTCTATTTTCATTATTTGGCGGTGTTTGCTTTGGTGTATTATTTTGTTGTTTGCGTCTATGTTCGTTTAAATCTATTGGCATTGAGTTCCTTTGTATAGGTCTAGATTATAGTCAAAGCGTGATTATAGCACAATATTATAGAATCCATTGTTTGCATTCATAGCTTCATGCAAAATGCAAACATTATTCGTTAATGTATGTCAGCAAATGCTTGTATTTTTCATGTTCCCCCATAACAATTTTGAAGAATTCATCTTGCAATCTCTTTGTTATCTCTCCACGACTACCTGCACCAATAGTGCGGAAATCTACTTCGCAAATAGGGGTAATCTCTGCGGCAGTCCCAGTAAAAAATGCTTCATCTGCAATATACACTTCATCTCGTGTAATGCGTCTTTGCTCAACTTTTATACCCAAATCTTTTGCAAGTTCAATAGTCGTTTTCTGTGTGATAGATTCTAGTGTGTTGTCATAAGGCGGTGTGATTAATACCCCATTTCTAACGATAAAAAAGCACTCACCACTACCCTCTGCTACAAAGCCATTATCATCAAGCAACAAAGCCTCTTCAAAGCCACTTGCAATAGCCTCATGCTTTGCCATTTGTGAGTTAAGATAATTCGCCGCTGCCTTTGCCTTACCCATTGTAGATTTTACATTATTTCTTACAAAAGAGCTAATTTTTACACGAATGCCTTTTTGCAAAGCCTCTTCGCCCAGATATGCACCCCATTCCCACGCAGCTATTGCGGTTTCAACAGGCGAATTTAAATGATAAACCCCCATAGCCCCATAGCCAAGATAAATAATCGGGCGGATATATACATTACCCTTAAAATCCTTGCTATTTGCTTTTAATAAATCAATTTGTGCTTGTTTGAGTTCTTCTTTTGTATAAGGGCATTTGATTAATAGAATCTTTGCGCTATTAAGAAGTCTTTCTGTATGGTCATCAAGGCGAAATATCGCTAATCCCTTTTTTGTCATATACGCCCTTGTGCCTTCAAACACGGCATTACCATAATGCAGAGTATGGCTTAAAATATGCGTGGTCGCTTCACTCCAAGCGATAAGTTTGCCATTTTTCCAAATATATGTTGATTCTTTCATGTTAGCCCCTTTCTCTTAGATACAAATTTACAAAATAACTAAAAAATCATTCTATCATAAAGTTGTCAAAAAATAATGTTTTTAGGCTAAAACAAGGTTGTAAATGTTTTGTGTAATCTTTGCTATAACTTTTAAGATTCTGTGTTGAAATATTTTACATAATAAATAGCCTTATATTGCCTAATTATGCTGTATAGATTTGGATTATTTGGTTACATATTATTGAAAAAAAGGTAGAATCCAAAATTGCGTATTGCTAACTAACAAAAGCAAAGGATAGCTAGTGAATGAAGTGATTTTATGTATTGATGATGAAGAAGATTTGCTTGATTTAATCGAGCTTAATCTAAATGCTGCCTTAAACGCAAGTGGTTATGAGGTTGTGGGCTGTCTCAATACTGATATGGCAAAAAGATTCCTAAAAAAAGAGCATGTAGCCCTTATCTTAGTAGATAGGAATCTCGTGGCAGAAGATGGACTAGACTTTATTAAGGAAGTAAAAGATTTAGGCTATGATATACCCTTTATTGTAGTGAGTGCCTTGTCTTTGCCTATGGAGCGGGTAAAGGGGCTACATTATGCTGATGATTATGTAACAAAGCCTTTTAACTTTGATGAGCTTGTAGCACGCATTCAAGCAGTGCTTAGACGATATAAAAAAGATTCTGTGCGATCTGTGCTGAAATACAAAAATATAACCTTAGAAGTCGATACAAAGGAATTAAGCATTGAAGATATTAATATTCAATTAAGCCCACTTGAAACACGCATTATGCAGTGCTTCATGCAGCATGCAGGCAAGGCATTAAGCAGAGACTTCTTACTTGAACACGCATGGGGAAACAAAGATGGCTATCATGAAAATAGCGTAAATGTCGGCATAAAACGACTGCGTAAAAAAATAGAGAAAGAAACTAAAGAAGTAAAGATTAAATCCATACGCAATGAGGGCTATAAACTATGCTAGTTTATGGGACTTTCTTTGCAATATCCATTCTTGCAATCTTGCTTGATTTTACAAGCATAGCCATAGTTTGTAATCTACTTGGCTTACTTCTTGTATTAGCACATTTTTTACGCAAAAAAGAAATAGATAAAGACGCTTATCTTATAGAATCTACAAAAAATGCCCTTTGCAATCTAAAAGAAAAGAAGTTTCAAGATATTAATTTTAAGGCATTAAAAAAGGATAATAATCCCTATATTAGCGAGTTAAAAGCCCTAAGTGAAGCCATGCAAAAACAACAAAATAGAATCCAAAAACGCACAAGAAAACTACATGAAAAAAATCTCCAAACAACACAACTTCTAGCAAGTATCTCACATGAGATAAAAAATCCACTAAGCATTATTCAAGCAAGCATTGAAACCATTATGATTCATAAAGAAATGGAAGAAGAAATGCGAAATAAGCTTTTGCATCGCATTATGATATATAGTAAAAAGATTAATGCCCTTTTAAACAAGCTTACTTTAAGCGAGAGTTTAGAACACAATGTCATTGCGATAAAAATGGAGCAATTTGATATTTTGTTGCTTTGTGAAGAGGTCATAGAAGGATTCCATAACTATCTTTTAAAAGCAGTATATCAGGATAAAAAGATTGTGCTAGAGGGCAAAAACCGCCTTATATTTGCAGATAGAATCTTAATAGAACAAGTCCTAAATAATCTTATCTATAATGCACTAAAATATGCAAACACAAAGGTCATCGTGCAAATACATGATGGTTATATCGCCGTTATTGATGATGGCTTAGGTGTGGCAAAAAATGAACTTGCAAATCTTACAAAAAAATACTATCAAGGCAGCAATACAAAGCAGGGCAGCCACTCACTTGGACTAGGACTTTTTATTGTCAAAGAAATTGCAAAGATTCACAACACAAAGGTAGAATTCTTCACAAAACGCACAAAAAAAGAAGGTTTATGCGTGTGTTTTAGGATATAGAACCTTAGCATATCTTCGCAGTAGGCTTGTGTGGCACTTGCCCTTTTGTCAATAAATTCCAAAACCAGTTTCCACATAATCTCTAGCATCACAACTGCCTCTTGTGACGAGATAAATTGTTTATATTTTATTTTGGAATAAACAAATATGAAAGCCTTGAATCTGCTTATTGCTATTTGCGTCAAACTGGGATAACATCTAAAATTATAGTTGCTAAAGAATCTTTTTGCTTGTGTGGAGGTCATATCGTCTTTGAGCGTGCGGATTTTTAGGTTTAGAATCAGCGAATATTCGTGATTTATATGCTTTAAAGTTTTCAAAAATATTAATAACATCAATTTGCTTTATAATGAGATTTCCAGCAGAATTGATTCCGTCCTTTCTATTCACCTTTTAATATAATAAATGTCTCATTTCAACAATTATAAAAACAAGTATAATAAACTACAAAATATCACAAAGTATTATCTAGTCCTTACTGCACACCAGCTTCGTTTAATCCCTATAATCATCACGCCACCTTGATACCCCATATCACACGCATCGCCAAATAGCTTTTTTGCCTTACTTTTATCTTGTTTTACACCTTTACCATAATCATACATTAAGCCAAGATTAGAACAAGCACCAGCATTACCACTATTACATGCTTTTTGAAACAACTCCGCCGCTTTTTTATAATCTTGTTTTACACCTTCGCCATCACGATACATGACTCCAAGATTGGAACAACCACGAGCATTACCACCATTACATGCTTTTTGATATAATTCTGTCGCTTTTTTGTAGTCTTGCTTGAAAGGATAACCAAAATCATACATATTTCCAAGATCAACACAAGCAACAGCATTACCGCCATTACAATCTTTCTCTAAATTTTTTACTACATCAAGTGCAAATGCAACACTTATACCCACACAGGATGTCAAAACAATACGCCTACATAGCTTCTGTATCATAGAATATCCTTAAATTAAAGTTAGCATAAATGAGCGATTATAAAATAATAATTACAACACGCTTAAATTATTGAAACTTTATCTAATTTATATAAAAAGATTTAACTTAAAAACTTGAGGTTGCTAAGATTGCATATAACCTTATTAGTGATTTATTACATATAAAATACTCAAAAGATTCTATCTCTAAAATACTTCGCTTTCATAATGGTGGCTTTACAAACTATCATAAAGACTAAAGATATTTCGCTACGCTCAATATGACAATTTGTTATAAAATTTAAATTCTTGCTATTTTGCACCCCTACGCCCTGCACCCACCCAAATGGTTTAGAATCTAACTCTTTTCAAAATATACACCAAATCCTAAAAAATAGAATCTATAACACACAACCCCAAAACAAAAAGATTCTATAAATAACCTAAAAAACACAAAAATGGAAAGTTTTTTGCTTATAATCACAAAACAATTCTAAGGATAGAACTATGCAAACAGGATATTATGGTGCAACAGGCGGTATGATTACGCAGTTTAATCGACTCGATGTAATCTCAAATAATCTAGCAAATCTCAATACAAATGGATTTAAACGCGATGATGTTGTAATAGGCGATTTTTTGCGTATGGTGCAAGGACATCAAGACACTCTGCCTATACCCGATGAGACAAAGGCAGCAGCGAAGTTTATAAACCGCACAATGACTCGTGTGCCTACAATCGCAGAAGAATACACAGACTTTAGTGTCGGCTCTATGGAGCAAACTGAAAATACGCTTGATTTTGCCTTGAAATCTCCCAATACATTCTTTGCCGTGCAGACTCCAAATGGCATTGCCTATACGCGAAATGGTAGCTTTAGTATAAGTGATGATGGCTATCTTGTAACGCAAGAGGGATTCCATGTATTATCTCGCGATGGTATCGATAATGAGGGCGGAATCTTAATGAATGCAAACATGCAAATAAATGTCGATACAAATGGAAATGTAAGCTTTAAAGAGCTTGGCAATGAGGGCATGGCGGATAATATCGCTGGTGGAAGTTTAGCTATCGTTACTTTTGATAATCCAAAGTTTTTGAAAAAGATTGGTGGTAGTCTTTATATCGAAGAGAGAAAGGAGCCTAATAATACAGATTCTGAAGGTTTGGCGGGGGCAAATCTCGCCTATAATAGTGGTGCGGTTGCACAAGGCTTTTTAGAAAAAAGCAATGTTAATGCAGTGTTAGAAATGACAGGCATGATTGAGACAAATAGGCTTGTTGATATGTATTCTCGTGTGATGAAAACTCATATGGATGAATTGAATGCAGAGGCAATAAATAAGCTTGCTGCTAGAGGATAAGTGATTTAAAACATGGGGTTTTACGCCATTTTATTTAAGAAAGACTTAAGTGATTTTTAGCAAGAAAATTCTACTTTTTTGCTACAATTATACAATTAAGATTCTAAAAAGGCGTGTGTTGCAATGGCAAAGTTAAGGCAGAATGTCGCTGTTAAGTCAAAACTATCATCAACGCTAAAAAGTTGGTTGCCTATTCTCCAAAGCCCTATTAATGAGCTAGAAGAAACGCTAGGTAAAATTAGTGAGGATAACCCATATATAGAGATTCAATCAGCACTTACTTCAAGCCTACAAACAAAACTCACACCACTTAAATCTCCGCAAAGAGGTATGCACAATACTAAAAATTCAATGGGCGATAAAATCGAGCTTCTTACTATTTATGAAAAAGGGCTTATTGAAACCTTGCAAGAACAGATTAATCCCCCACTTTTCCCCACACAAAGAAGCCAAGAAATAGCTCTAGCCATTATTGATAATCTCAATAGCGAGGGCTTTTTTGACTGCGATACAGATGAGTTACTTGCAGATTTAGAGCATGTTGGAATCCAAACTGATATTGATGAGATAGAGAGAGTAAGGAAGAGATTCTGTCATTTAGAGCCGGGTGGAATAGGTGCGAAAGACTTGCAAGAAAGCCTAATATTTCAGCTTGATGCAAGTGATTTAGAAGATGGGGATTATGATCTTGCTTTACGGATTATAGAGAATCTTGAAAATCACATAAAATACAAAAAGTATAAAAATTATGACAAAGTTATGCAAGTTATTCGTGGTTTTAGACGTGTTCCTAGCCTTGATTTCCATGAAGATTCTAGTGCAGTCATTGCTGATATTATCATTACGCAAGAAGAAAATAGTATTGAATTAAGCCTTAATGATTCCTATTACCCAAGTATGATTATTGAAAAACCGCATTTTAAAGATGCACAGGAAAATCCGTATTTTAAAACTAAACTCAAAGAGGCAAGAGATCTTGTTGATGCACTCGATATGCGTAAGGCAACGATACGCAAGATTGGACTTATGATTATTGAATATCAATATGAGTTTTTCACGGGCGGAGAGATAAAACCTATGAAGCTTAAGGATCTAGCCGATGAGTTTGGACACTCACCAAGCACTATATCGCGTGCTATTGCCAATAAGTTTTTAGAATGCAATCGCGGTATATTTCCAATTAAAAGCTTTTTTACAACGGCAGTTGATGGCGATACTTCTAATGCAAGTATTAAAGACTTCTTACTTGAACTCATACGCAATGAAGATAAGAAAAAGCCGTTATCAGATATAAAAATACTTGAACTCATAGAAAAAAAGTTTGCGCTAAAAATGGTGCGTAGAACGATCACAAAATACCGCAAACAGCTTGGAATCTTAGGCTCAAGCGAACGCAAAAGAATGTATGCGATAAGTATGTAGCTATGCTTTTGGATTCTATCTTTTAGAATCTTTAGAATCTCACCATACAGAATCCACATTATAGAATCTTTTAATTTTAGATTCTATGCTTTAATAAAAATCCAAAAATCTATAACCCAAAGATTCCATCAAGATTCCACAAACAAAACAAAATATCCTATAATAAGGGACGATAAAAAACCCTAGAAATAAAAATAGGAATAAAATGCAGATAAAATATACCCATGCGTTTAGCTTATTTGAGATTTTATTAAGCCTTGCTTTACTATCAATCCTATCTATATTCATGCTAAAACCCTATACTACAAACTCTTTAGCCTTGCGTCAAGCAAACCTACATATACAAACCTTGCAGCAAGAGATAAACAAACAAGCCTATTACGCATTTTTGCAAAAAAAGCCTCTAAATCAACAAACCCTAACTTCACTACTACAAAACGCCCAAATAAACACAAATCGTTTTTCACTTACATGGCAAAATAATCGCCTTGTTTTACAAATAGGCAAAAAGAAACTAAATATGATAATACGGCAAACAAACACAAATCATTATGTCATCACCTGCAATCCATCGCATGAGCTTTGCAGAAAGATCTATCACAGAAAACACGCAAAATGATTGATATTTTTATAAATCGATACAACCATATTTTGCCAATTTTCATATATTAATCTTTACAACTCAATTGTTACTATGGATTTATGCTTAGAAACTACACTAATTAATTATAATAATGCTTACTTATTCACACTATTTAACATGAATCTGTGTTATAACTCCAGATTTTACGATTTATGTTATTTTTATGACATAAAAAATTTTGGATAAGTAATGTAGAAGGAATTCGCAATGTTTCGTTCATTAAGTGGAAAACTCACAGCCGGTGCAGTCGCAATATTTTCTGTTATCATTGTTATTATTAGTGTTTTTAATTTCATCAAGACAAAAAATGATGTAACAGAAATCTACCAAGGCATTCAAGCACAAACACTAGAATCAGCCTATCGTAGCATAATGATAACAATGGGCGATGAAGTCCAAGAGCATTTAAGGGTATTAGCAAGAGATATTGTCAATACTGATAAAAGCAATGTGGTGCAACAAAGAATTATTCTTAATTCAGCTTCATCGCTCATTAAATATCCTTTAATGTTTATCGTATATGAAGATGATGGCAAGGCGATTTTGCAGGATTATAACCAACACGGCACAGCCACTTTCTCTCCAAATTGGGAAGATGTGGGCGGTGTAGATTTACGCAAACGCCGTGGGTAGATTCTCAAAGTCTTGAAAGTTTTTTGCAACAAGATCAAAGCCTTACAATAGAGGGCTATCAAGCACCTGTGCGAGGATATTTCAAGCTTAAAAAGGAGTAAAAATGACAGATGATGGCTTAAATGAAGAAAATGCCCATATTCCCTTAGAAAATGACGATTTGCAAGTTTGCACCTCTATGTCCCCCAGCATCGTTGGGGAGCTTGTTGAGCTATATAGAAACAAGGCAATCGTGCGGTTTCGCCCAAATGAGCGTATGATTATGGATGAGAGCAAGATGATTCACGCCGGATTTGTGTTTAATGCTGCAAGTTTTGCTGCAATGGCAGCGATTAATAAAAAATATAGCGTGCTTATCGCTTCAGATGTGAAGTTCCTAGCACCCATTGAGCTTGGACACGAGATAACCTTTAAAGCTCAAGCCATTCAAAGCGATACCAAAAAGTGCGAAGTGAAAGTTGAAGGCTTTTTGCTGGATATTAAGATTTTTGATTCACTTTTCCACATCGCCGTTTTTGATAAAAAAATATTTAAACTTCGCTTCAAAAATGAGTAAATACCACTTGTTTGTTATCGTTTGTTTGTTTGTTTTTTTTTTTTGTATAATATCGGCTTATATTTTTATTCTTGCCTTAAGGAGTTGTTATGAGCTTTTTTAATCGTCTCAGTATCGGCACAAAGCTTATCTTTGTTGCTTCTTTAGTCGTTGCCATTTGTGTGGCGTTAATGGTATTTATTGTATCCCAAACCGCTTCAAGCATTCTCTCAACCGAGAGTGATAAGCTACTTACTAACACGGCTAAGCGTTATCAAAATTTCGTTCAAAACATTATGAGTGAAACCTTTGGAAACACACTTAGCAGTAGCAAGATACTCTCGGGTTTGATTGATGATGGGCAAAAAATTGATGAAAAAATGCTAAGCATATATTTATCTTCTATGCTAGATTCCGGAAGTTACTCTGTGGGGAGCTTTATCATTCTATCAAAGGACTACACAGAACAACATCAAATTGTCTCAAAAAACAAAATTAGCTCTGGTGAGCTTGTTTTAGCCTTTATAGATGATAAACCAGCCGAAAGTGGGGGTATAAGGGGTATTAGACCAAATGAGCTATTAGATGCGAGTCCTCGGCTTCTTAGCAAACTTCAAAATAATGAAGTGCAGACTCTAAGCGTTCTTCTCTCTCAACAAGCAAAATTTGGCGATAGAGACCTCTACTATAAGACAATTTTCGCTCCCATATTTGAAAATGGAAAGGTTGTGGGGATTGTCGGCAATTTGCTTGATCTCACAAGTATTGAAAGACGACTTGGCAACCCTGAATTAGATGTTTTTGAGGGGGCGCAACGATTTATTATAGGCCAAAATGGCATAGTGATTTTTAACTCCGATAGGGAAAACACTATAAGAACTCGTCTCAAAAAGCTAGATGAGATAAATGCCCATCCAAGTGCAAAAGAGTTGATACAAGCAGTGATGAGTAAAAAAGATGGAATCTACACATACCAAACCCTGCACGGCAAGACTTCAAAGGCAGCTGTTGCGACATTTGAAGCGTGGAACAACATAGGAGAGACTTGGAGCATTGTCTCACTTGCCCCATTTAGCTCTATTGAAAAGCCTATTGATAATCTTGAGCTTGTGCTGATTCTTGTAGGCATTGTGGCTATTGCGTTAATCTCTCTTATCATATTTATCTTTATCCGCACAACAATGGTAAATAGAATCCAGCATATCTCTCACACACTCTTTGAATTTTTCAAATATCTCAACCACGAACGCAAAGATGCACCACAACCTCTTAAGATTGTTGCTCAAGATGAATTAGGTGAAATGGGTAATGCTATTAATGATAATATTCAAAAAACAAAGCTAGGATTAGAGCAAGATTCTAAAGCAGTAGTTCAAGCCGTAGAAACCGCTAAAACAATAGAAGCAGGTGATTTTAGAGCAAGAATCACAGAAACACCACATAATCCACAATTAAATGAATTAAAAAATGTATTAAATCACATGCTAGATGATTTAGAGAAAAAGATAGGTAGTGATACAAACGAGATAGCAAGAGTATTTGATAGCTATGTCAATCTTGACTTTACTACAGAAGTAAGAGATGCAAATGGTAGAGTAGAAGTTGTTACAAATACTCTAGGAGAAGAAATTAGAAAAATGCTGCATACAAGTCAAAGT
>NZ_JMKW01000033.1 GCF_000686565.1 Helicobacter bilis ATCC 51630 | reverse complement strand
ATAATAGAGAAATTCTAAATACGATTCTAGGCTAAATTTATCTTTATAGGCGATTTGTGAATCCAAACTCGCACTCATTGTGCTACCTAGCCTAAAAATATGATTTGTGCCAAATGGAGGGTCAATATAGACTAAATCAATGCTATTTTTAAAACTTTTGACTTGATTTTGCAAGGGATTTTGTAGAAGATTTTGCATAGCGTTAAGATTATCATCAAAAATAAGGAGATTTTTTTGATTGAAATCTCCTTGTAATTCTTTACTCAATGGGAGTTGCAAAACACTTTGCGGAGATTGAAAAGAGTTGAAAAAATCAAACATTGCTACACCTGATAGAGAAAATCTCTTAGGAGTAGAGCGGACAAAACATTGTGATTTTGATAAATGCTTGTGAGTGTCTCAAACATTTTGTTTTTACCTTGAATATAACATACTCCATCTAAAATTGCTACTTTAATAATATTTGGAGTTAAAGAAGTGTTGAGCAAACTCATTGCATCTTCAAGCTGGGCATTTTGATGTCCGCCAAAATCACTTAGAAACTTTGCCTCACCGATAATCATTTTCCCATTAAATCTTGCGATGAAATCCAAGCCTTTTGAGCGAGTGTAGCCCAAAGTTTCCTTTGCAAATTTTTGCATAGCTGTGTCTGAAGCATTTAAAATAGCATTATTATTTCTGAATCTTAGAAGCGTTTGTCTGCACTACACGATTAATGCCCTCTACTTCGTTGATGATTCTATTGCTTACATTCTCCAAAAAACCGTGGGGGCAAAAATAATTGTATTTTAGAATTCATCTTTAACTCTCATAATATCTATTTTTAAGAATTTCAGGTAATTCTTTTACGGAGGGAAATTCCTCTGTAATCTCTAAACAAAGCGTTTCTAAAAGCTTATCGCCAAGTAAGTTAGCATATCTACCACGCATTGCTTTTTCATACCAAGCAATTAAATGAGATTCTGTAATAATACTTTGAATCTTATTTTTCCAGCCAATTTGCGTAAGTAAAGATAAAATGACAGATTTTTCAGCTTCTTTACAAACAATAACAATTCTATCACTTTGAATATGAGATACGATACTTTCTGCTAATTCACTATCAAGGCTTAAATGTTTGATTTGTATTGCTACTCCCCAATTTGCATACATATCAAGCCCTCTATCTGCTGCATTGGTTACACCCACTCTATAAATGTGTGCTTTTTGTGTGATAAAGAGATTGTTAGAATCTAAGCAAATTACAGATTGTGCAAAATCTTCAAACTCTTTTAAGATATTGAGTTTATCTTGATTGATTGAGAGAGTAATGCTTAATTCTAAAGTTTGTGCTAATACATCAAAAAGTGAATGTGTGATAATTTCATAGACTTTATCCAAACTGCGCTTTAATCCAGCCTCATACCAAAATAAATTAATAAAATGTGAAATCTCAAAATGTGCTTTATCTGTATTCAAACAATAATTAAGTGCATTGTTAAGTTGTATATATTTGCCAATGAATTTATTATAGATATAGCTTTCAACTACTCCATTATGTTCTCTATTAAATTTTCCCAGCTCTGCTATGATTTTGGGGGGAATTGCATTGAATAAATCATCTTGGAATTTTGCCGAACTTGTAGAGATTCTACCAAGCAGAGCGATACAAACTTCATCTCTCCAAGCTTTACTTTTGGTTCTGTATGTCTCAAGATTACTTAAATCTATATCGCCAAAGATTCTATCACGATAAAGAATCTCGGCAATTTGAATCGGTTTGTAAAAGTGGATTCTTGATTTTATAATGACTTTATCTAGTGCATTTTTAGCTTCTTTTAGCATATTTTTTCCTTAATTTTCACCTCACATTTATTTTTATACGAAAAGGAAAAAGATGAATCATAATTTTTTATTGTGGATTTTATGTTTTGGTTTGTTTGGGATTATCAGCACAGAGCTTGGAATGATGGGATTATCCCCATTGTGGCACAGAAATTTAGCGTATCCATTGATGATGTGGGCTGGAGTGTGAGTGTATTTTCGCTTGTGGTTGTGTTTTGTGCGCCTATTGCCCCTTTGCTTGGCTCAAAGATTAAGCCAAAATTGCTTATGCTTATCTCTCTTGCTATCTTTAGTCTCACTTCTTTAGCAGCAGCGTTTGTGGATAGCTTTTGGGCGTTGCTTATTTTTCGCATTATTCCTGCGTTTTTTCTCCCTATTTATATCGCCCTTGCCTTAAGTATGGCAACGCGTCTTTCTCAAAACAAGCAAGAAGCCCTAAAGGCTACTGCAAGGGTGTTTGCTGGGATAAGTGCTGGTATGGTTTTGGGTGTGCCTATTGCAAGTTTTTTAGGAGGGAATTATTCCTTTGCTTTTGCGATGGGGTTTTTCACCCTTTGCACAAGCCTTGCATTTCTTGCTACCCTACTTTTTGTGCCAAATATGACAAACAATGAAGCCCCCAAAATCACTACGCAATTAGAGATTCTCAAATTTCCATTTTTATGGGTGTCTATCTTTGCAGTTGTGTGCGTGAATGCTGGGGTTTTTGGATTTTATTCCTATTTTTCGGACTTTTTACATAGCATTACACAAGTGTCGTTTGATTTTATTAGCATTGTGTTTGCGGTGTATGGCAGTATGAATATCGTGGGTAATATCATCGCTGGAAAGACACTGGCTAAAAATGCAAACGCTACCATTCTTGCGACTTTGCTTGGAATGATATGTTTATATGCGTTGATATTTGTGTTTGCAAAGCAAGGGGTTGTGCTGCTTATATTTGCGGTGCTACTTGGAATCTTGGTCGGCATTGTGAATAATTCCGTGCATTATGTGATAACGCACCCCTATCCACAAGCCCCTGATTTTGCAAATGGCTTGTTTGTCTCATCGGCAAATATCGGCTTAAGCACAGGCGTGGCTCTATGCGGACTTTGCATTTCACTGCTTAATACGCAATACACCGCCCTTTGTGCCATTGTGCTTTTATCTATGGGCGTGGCTACAATGCTATTTAGAATGCGATTGGAAAGGGTTAAGAGCTAAGGGGATTTTAACTTTTGCTAGATTCTTTGATTGATGCTAGGCTTTTATTTTAGAATCTAAAAGTTTATTTTCATAGTATTTTATGATTTTTTTTAAATGCTTTTGCTCTAAGTTTTTCATAAAAGATTCCATAAAAGCGTAGTTTGGATTGCCTTTAGAATCTATGGGTAAAACCAACTTTTCTCTTTTGATTCTCACATCATTAATCTCACGATTAAAGCTATATTTCTCGCTTAACCTTTGAATTAAAGGCAACATAAACAAATAAATATATGGGCTAAATGTTGTATTTTCAAGCGTTGTGATATGGTCGCTCCCTATAAATTCATATTGGTGAAAAAATGCACTTCCCACGCTCCCACTATTCGCAAGGCTAATGCAGTTTTGAAACTTCCTTACTTCTTTATCATTATCGATAAAATTATCCACGCCATTATTGATAGAGCTAGAAGAAATATAGGGTGTTTTACCATTTATTTGGTGCTTTTTAATCAGTCTTTTACCGCGTTTTATTTTATGGAAAATTTTATAGAAATAAAACTCTCTCCATTGCAATTTATCAAGGTTGCAAGTATAAGAAAAGGTAGAATCTTGCCTACTAGATTCTATAAAAGCACAATAATCATTATAATCAAAGGGTATTACCCCCCCCCCCCGCTAGAATCTAGTTTATGTGTATAATAAGCTAAGATTTTTTGCAAATGCTTTTGCTCTAAGTTTTTCATAAAAGATTCCATAAATTCATAGTGTGGATTACCTTTAGAATCTGTGGGAAGCATTATTTTTCTATTGTGTAATCTTGTGCCTGTTAAGCCTTTTCCATATCCAAAACCACAACTTTCAATGCTTTTTTGCAAAACTTGTGCGATAAATAACCCTGTATATCTATTAATCCTTTCATTGCTAAGATAATACATTTTATTGCCTGTAATGTATTCTATGCCTTGATAGAAAAAGTCAGCATTTTCAGCACCCAAACTAATCGTATCTTTTGGGTTTAAAGAGAAGTTTTCATTTTCTACGATGTCTTCCAAACCATTATTAAAAGAAGTTCTAGTAATATAGGGCGTTTTTCCTTTGCCTACTTGTAAATTATTTTTATGATAGGGCTTTGAATTTGTTATTTTGAAAATCTCGCCAACAATAAACTCGCCCCACTGCACAGATTCTAAACTTAATTCATTCTTTGCAATTTCCATTAGGCTACCCTCAAGGAAAGTTGCAAGGTTTTGCTTTGTTGTAAAAGTGTGGGATTGTTCGTTATGTCTTTGGGATACTTCGCTTTGCTCAGTATGACAAGGCAAAAGATCGGTATGACACGATAAAAAATCAGTATGGCAGGATATGGAATCGGTATAGCAAAGTGAAGATTCAGTAAGATAAGGTGGGTGGCAAATATTACCCCCCCCCCCCCATTAGAATCTAAAAGTTTATTTTCATAGTATTTTATGATTTTTCTTAAATGTTTTTGCTCTAAGTTTTTCATAAAAGATTCCATAAATTCATAGTGTGGATTACCTTTAGAATCTATGGGGAGTTTAATAATTTGTTTTTTAATTCTAGTTTGTGAAAATTTATATCCATATCCATATTTTTGCAAAACAGCATTATCAATACACTGCTTAATAAATAATCCAACATAACGATTCATAGTCTTACCATTTTTAAGCATTATCTTTTCTATATGGTCGGTCGCTATAAAGTCGTTTTCTTGGTAAGCTATATAGCCTATAGTTGCACTATCCACACTTAAAACTCCACCTTTTTCTGTGGCTACATTTTGATAAGTGTTGTCTAATCCATTGTTGGTTGCTGCACAAGTTATTCTAGGTGTTCTACCATTTGGCATAAGCTCTCTTGGGTGCGTAGTATAAGTGCCTACAATCTCAAACAAATCACAAATTTTAAACTCGCCCCATTTCATAGAATCTACATTCATATTGTCTCCTTACTTGATTCCTTGATTTAATTCTGCTATAATTCTTTTTGTTTCGAGGGGATCCTTTTCCCCTATTCTTTCTAAAGATTTTTCTACTAAACCCATCAATATATCATCTAAAAAGATTTCAATATTTTCTGTTGCTAGATTTATAATCATTTTTTGTTTGTTTTTATTTTGTATAGACGCACTTAATCGTGGCTTGTTATCATTATTTAGCTTGTAGAGATTCTCAAAATGAAATGCCCTATTGCGTAAATTTTTAAAAAGTAGCAACAACAAACTTACTTTTTGATAATCTCTTAAGCCCTTATTCTTATTCCCCATAAAATACCGCTTAAAATCTAAGCTTTTTAAAAACTTATTTGTAAAAAGCTGATTGTGAATCTTGTAAAAATCCACCACTCTTAGCCAAAAGCCCAAACTCTGTTGCGATAATGCTTGATGATGGGCTAACTTGGTATTTAAAAGAGATTTTAAAATCCACTCATTATCATTTATGCTTACCACATAATCAATGCTATTTCTTAGCACAATTTCTATAAGCCCCATTTTTGCTGCGATAGAGTTTATTAACTTAAAATTATCTAAATGTTCTTTCAAATCCGCATAGCTATCTAGTCTTTTTTGTGAAAAAAGTCGTTGATATATTTCTTTATCTATCATCATCTCCCTCTAAACCAAATAAATATCCACGTCCGTGCGTTATCATATTAAATTCAAATGTGAGATAATCCGCCATTGTTTTATCAAAATCTTCGTATTTTGGAATCTCATCATTAAAATAATAAAAGCTGTGTAGCCATTCATCTTCTGCTTCTATGGTAGTTTTCACGCAAAATTTAGATTCTGCTTCCATTTCATCACGCCAGACTTTTAGCAAATGTGCCTTTTTATCTTTAGCGTGTATAGTTTCTACTAAGCCTTTATGCTTTTGTACTTCAAAGCCATCATCTTCGTAATTTATAAATTTGCAAATCTTGTCTTTATGGTGTGGAATCCACGCAGTAAATATGGCTATACAAGGGTTTGTGCCTACACCATAGAAAGTATTTTTATTACAAGTGATGACACCTTCTAGGGTATGCTTTTTTAAAATATTTGCTTTAATCGCCTTTTCTTCTTTGCTTTTTCCTGTAACGGCACTTTGCGGGATTATCACAATCGCTTTTGCACCCTTAGTGAGAGAATCTAAAAGCTGTTCGCTAAAGGCGATTTCATAAAGATTTGGATTTGCCTTGCTGCCTTGAGAATAGGGCGGATTCATCATACCAATGCTTGCGGCTATATCTTTTTGAAGCTCAAAGGGATTTTGCTTTAAAAAGTCTTTATTTTCTAAATTACTTTTACCATCACCACGCACAATCATATTAGTCGTGGCAATGCAAAACATATCAGGCTTTTCTTCTATGCCAAAAAGTTGATTTTCTTTGATATGTTGCCTTTGTGTCTCATCTGTAACTTGTGAAAGCATATTATGCATAGCAGCGATCAAAAATCCAGCCGTTCCACAACAAGGATCAAATACAACATCATTAGGTTTTAACTCCACTAAATCACAAAAAAGCTCACAAATATGCTTAGGGGTTAGTATAATGCCTAAAGTCTGTCCATCGCCACCGCCATATTTCATAAATTCGCTATAAAATAATCCTAAAATATCCTCGCTTGTTTGCGTGTATTTAATATTTTGATAAATGCGTTTATAGAGAAATTCTGTGTAATGTTTTAGCGGTGTTTTGCCTAAGGTGCTGTTAGTTTCATTGATTTTTGGTGTATCTTTTATGATAGAGAATTGACTTAATAATTTATCTTTTTTCACTTCAGGGCGGACATTTGCGCGTTTTAAATTATCTGCTATGGCTTCATAGATTTTTATCCCATCGCTTTTTTGCTTATCTGTATTTAGTCGCTCTAAATCAAAGTTTTTATACTTTATCTCTTCTAGGGCAAGTAAAATACCAGAAACCACAATAGGCTTTTCAGTATCGCGTAAATTGCCATAGTTGCGTAAATCTTCGTGTAATTCTTTCGCATCTTTTAGAAGTTGCTCTGTTGTTTTCTCTTGGTTAGTTTGTTCTTTTAGAATCTCTTTAGTATAGTATTCTTCAATATTATATTCATTAAAGACAATAAAGTCTTCTAAATCTTTTAAATCCTTAGTTACAAAGCCATTTTCATTGATGAAATAAGGCGTGATTTTATGGCGTTTTTCATTGCCACTTACAGCTATGGCAATAATCTTTTTATAATTTGTGTGTTTGGCTAAGTGTTTGCCATAATGAATCGCACCATTAACGGCATAATTTTTTACAGAATCTGCATTTTCTAAATCAATGCAATTTTTTGAATCTAGTTTGCAATGCTTATCTATATCTGCTTTGTTTTCAAACACAAATACAAAGTCTTTTACCACCGCACAAAAGTCTGGATAGCCTGCTTTACCGCTAAGGGCTTTGGAAGCAGTTTTAAACGCTTCATCTAGCTCTTTAGTTCCTCCTCCCTGCTCTGCAAAAGGTATGTTTGCAACCTTTAATAAATCCCTCACCCAAGAATCTGTTTTTACCTCATTTCTTGCCATTGCATTCCTTTGTGATTACAAAAAGCAGAAGTATAACAAATTTTTCAGCTACTTATCATATCTAGTTGGTAATAAGAATCTCACATTTCCCCTTGAGCTACACTAGATGTTAGGCTATGTGGTGAAAAATCCGCAAATAGAGCGATACATAAACGAATACAAAGCGCATTTGCAAAAGTATGTGAAAGGCTAGAATCTTAAAGCTTTATAGAATCTAGCCCTTAAACACATAGCCTAAATACACACATAAGATTCCACATATATTAGAGAGTAGCATATAAAGCATTGCAGTAAGGATACAATGATTTTGCAGGAGTTTTAGCACTTCTAGACTAAAGGTAGAAAATGTGCTAAATCCCCCAAGCAAACCGATAGTAAGAAACACAAATAAGAGTGAATCTTGCCCTTTTATCATCGCCACACATAGCCCTATACCAAAACACGCTAACATATTGATGCAAAATGTCGCTATGAAGCTATAATGCAGATATTGACTTGGCAAAATAGATACAACACCATAGCCTACATAAAAGCGTAACGCCGCCCCTATACCACCACCTAAGCTGATAAGCGCGAGTTTGGTTAGCATTTGTGTCCTTTTGTGTGAATTGTTTATGCCATAATACAAAAAATATGCTAAGACAATAGAAAGGAAAACTATGATAATTCTAATCGGTGGGGAAAGCCATACAGGCAAAACGCTTTTGGCACAACGGTTGCTTGAAATCTATCATTACCCTTATATGAGTTTAGATCATCTAAAAACGGGCTTTATAAAATGATTAGAAAATCTACCTTTTAGTGTGGAGAATGATATTGGAATCTACTTGTTGTCATGTTAGGCCTTTGAAAAAGGTGAAACATCTAATATCATGGAATCTAAAATTTTGTTAAAATGCACCAAAAGATTCGCCATTGCTTATGAAAGTGTAGATTTGAGATACATTAAGTAAAGATTTTAAATTTATTACAAAAAATAAAGTTGTGAAGAATAGATTCTATAAGAATTATAGAATCTCGGTGTTACTTATCATCTTACTAGACAGATTTCAAAAAAGACTCTAAACTTACAGAGATTCTAATTCTTTAAAATAGCTTAGAATCTACAAAAGCACATGTTTAAAGACTTCATCAATGTTTTGGACGGCAATTATTTCTAGGTTTTGCTGCACTTCTTTTGGTATATCTTCTAAATCTCTTTTGTAGTTTTTAAGCGGGATTAGAGCTTTTTTAATATCTGCTTTATAGGCTGCTATAAGCTTTTCTTTAAGCCCTCCAATAGGCAGGACTTCACCGCTAAGGTTAAGCTCGCCCGTCATTGCTACATCTTGCCTTACATTTTTATCAAATAGGATTGAGGCAATAGCACACGCCATAGTAATGCCAGCACTAGGACCATCTTTTGGCGTAGCACCCTCTGGGACATGCAGGTGAATATCAAGCGTTTCTGTGGGGCTTTTATAGACATTAGATTCTGTATCTTTTGTAGATTCTGTATTGCTTGATTTAGCATTCAACTTTTTAAAGTCTTTTTGCAGGGTATTATCAAGTCTATTTTTCACAACAGAGTAAGCGATATAAGCAGATTCTTTCATCACATCGCCTAATTGCCCTGTGAGTTTTAGATTACCCTTACCAAGCAGGGATAATGCCTCAATCTTTAATACATCGCCGCCGACTGCCGTCCATGCTAGTCCATTGACTACACCAAGCCTTGGCTTTCTCTCTGCTTTGTCAATCTCAAATACACTTTTTTTCAATAGTCTTGTTAAATCTTTCACGCCTACTTGTATAGTCTGTGCCTTATTGCTTAGAATCTCGACTGCGGCTTTACGCATGATTTGTGCGATTTTCCTGCGGAGATTCCTTACCCCTGCTTCCCTTGTGTAATTGTGGATAATGGTCTCTATCGCATCTTTAGAGATTTTTATCTCATCTGGTCGTAAGCCATGATTTTTAATCTCTTGTGGAATGAGATATTTTTTTGCTATTTCGTATTTTTCCTGCGGTGTGTAGCTGCTGATTTCTATAAACTCCATTCTATCTCTAAGCGGTGCTGGAATGAGTGAAATATCATTTGCCGTTGCGATAAATACGACTTGCGATAAATCTATGCTAAAGTTTGCGTAATAGTCTCTAAAACTCACATTCTGCTCTGGGTCTAGAATCTCTAAAAGCACACTTGTAGGATCGCCCCTTACTCCCCTTACAATCTTATCGATTTCATCAAGCACAACGACTGGATTCATCTTTTTAGAATCTATTAAGCCTTGCACGATTCTACCCGGCATTGAGCCTAGATAAGTGCGTCTATGCCCCCTTAATTCATTCACATCTTCTAAACCACCTAGTGCAATCCTTACAAGCGGTCTATTAAGTGCTGTTGCTATTGAGTTTGCAAGGCTAGTTTTACCCACACCGGGCGCACCATAAAAGCAAAGGATAGTGCCTTTATGCTTTTCATTTGTATTGATAGTCTCATCAGTTTTAGAATCTTCTTTTAACTCTTCTTTTTTAGATTCTATTTTTTTTGTAGATTCTTTAGATTCACTTGCTTTATCTTTTGCTCTTTGCTCTAAAAGCTGTTTGACTGCAAAATACTCTACTATCCTTTGCTTTGCATCAACGAGTGAGTAATGATCGCTACTCAATTGTTTTTCTACATTTTTAATGCTTAATTTTTTACTACTCACACTTGTAAATGGAATCTCTAGCATCCATTCTACATAGTTTTGCACCATATTTGCATCAGAGCTATCAGGATGAGCGCGGGATAGTCTATCGATTTGCTTTTTAATCTCTTTATATGCGTCTTCGTGCATACCGCTTTTTAACTCTTCTAGTTTGCTATAATATTGGTCTATCTCTTCATCTCGTTGTTTATCAATACCTAATTCTTTTTGAATCTGTTTTAATTGCTCTTTTAGGAAAAATTCGCGATTAATTTGATCCATTTTTGTATGCACTTTTGATTTTATATCTTTTTGTAATTTTTGTGTTTCAATCTCTTCTAGCACCATTTGAGTAGCAAGCATAAGCCTATCTTCTGTATCATTGCTAGAGAATAGAATATAGCTTTGTTCCTTTTTTAATCGCAAAGTAGAAGTTACTAAATCTACAACTTTATTTGGATCATCTGTGCTTTCAATATTGCGTAATAAATCAGGCGAAATGTTTTGACTTAAATGTGCTAAGGCATTAATCTTTTCCATAAACACTGCTAGAAGTGCGTCTATTGTCTGCTTATTGCTTGGCTTATAAGTGATGACTTCAATCTGTGCTTCTAGTGGCTCCACATTGATAATCTCTGTGATTTTGCCCTTTGAAATTCCTTGAAATAGAATCTTTATACGCCCATCAGGCAAACTCACCTTACGCATGATTTTACCCACAACGCCCACATCATAGAATGGCACATCATTATCTTTTGGATTATTTTTCGCACATACTACAAATATATTTTCATTACCTTTTTGAGCCTTTTGCACGGCTGCTATATTTGCTTTATCCGAGATAAAAATGGGGGCAATGATAAAAGGAAATACAAACATTTCTTCTTCTACAACGACAGGCAATGTAACTAATGCTTCATTTTCTTTATCCATAATAATCCTTTCTTTGTATTTATATATTTTCTACCAGTTAAGTAGCACCATATACCATGGCACCTTTGATGGTGTTGGCTTTGTGGCTTTCTGCAAGTCCGAATCTATTCTTTCCTTATATATCTGTTCTGCTTCTTTTTGATCGTTTTTTTCATACACTCTTGCAATAGCCTTATTCAGCTCATTTTGCCCTAGCACAAATTTTACTTCCATTTCATGCACGAAAGGCATGTATCTGCTATTTGGATATTTCTCCATAAATTCTTGTATTAAGATTATAGAATTTGTCATAAATTGTTGATCTTTTGAAGCGTTTTTAAATGCGTATAAATGCGATTTTAACCGCAAAAAGCTAATATAATCGGCATTATTTGCATTTCCATATCGCTTTAAATACTCTTTAAAATAAAAGTCCGATAAAATATATTCTTCATTACTTAAATGAGCTTGTCCTAAGGCTAACATTGCCTCTGGTATAAGTGGCGAGTTTAAATGCTCGCTTTGTAAGGAAGAAAAGTAGCTATCAGCTGTCTCTAGATTCCCAAGTCGTATGTTTTTAAAGATTCCCTCATACCAAAAACTTGCTGGTTGATTATAGACAACTTCTTTATCCTTATTACTACATGCCATAAACAAACATGATAAAAATAGGCATAATAACATGGTAGAATAGGAAGAAAATGTATTGTAAAGTGTTTTATTTTGCAAAATAAACTCCGCTTAAAAAATAAACGATATTATATAAAAAATTCGTGTTATGTTTGCATATTTATAAACTTTTTGGTAAAATATTCGTTTTGCTATATAGCTTTAAGGGCTTAAGAAATACTAAAAGCATTGTGTATGTAGCATTCGCAACTTATAATGTTAATCTCGGAGAGTGTTATGATTTTTGAAGTCAAGTCGCCAATTTTAGGTTTTGAGCATGTTAATAAGATGAAGCTAGAAAAGCTTGATGAAGTTTTTCTGCGATTAACAAATGCTGATGATGCGACACCAATTTTTACTCTAGTTAATCCATTTGTTTTACGCGAAACTTATGAATTTGAAGTGCCTATGGCATTAAAACTATTGCTTGATTTAGAAAATAGTAAAAATATTCTAACCGCTAATATCATGGTTATGCAAAATCCAATTGAACGCTCAACGATTAATTTCCTTGCACCTTTAGTTTTTAACTTTGATAATCTCACTATGGCTCAAATCGTCCTTGATAGCATTAAATACCCACATTACAAACTCGCAGAACCAATAGCTAACTACTATCCGCAAGATACAGACGCACAACCGCAAGCATAACCCTACACTTTTTCTCTCCACAACGCACCTATGGGCTATTGAATTTAGTCCTATTGGATTAGCTTTATCTTGAATTCTAGATTCACAATAAATCTCGTGTTGTTAATCGTATTGTATAGCTTATTGCAGTGTGTGCTGGTCATAGGTGTAATTGAGCTATATGGAAATCTAGCACATGTTTATTACCATATTGACCCTTTGGGAAGATGAAATATTTTTATTTGTTGCAGAATCTATATTTTCTGTCTGTGTAAATTGGTAATAATTTTTTCAATATTCACAATATTATAGATCTATTACTTTTGTCTTATTGGCGTTTATAACATGCAGTTTTTACTTTATTCTACATTTATGATAGCAATCAAGCGATTTGCTTTTACATAAAACATTATTCTTATGACATAGATTCTATTATGTTACTTTTTGTAAAAATAAGCTTTTTTGTTATTTTTTGATAATCTTGTTTATCATATTTATTTACATAAATGAATCATGATTGATTATCAAGTTACTTAAATGATTTGACATTTTACATAATAAGGATTAGTATGCAAAGACCTGTTTGGAGTTCTCAACTCGCATATATTTTAACCGTTGCTGGTGCGACAATAGGCTTTGGGGCTACATGGCGTTTCCCCTATATGGTCGGGCAAAATGGTGGTGGTGCGTATGTGCTTACATTTTGTATAGCGATGATTCTAATCGGAATCCCTATGATTCTTGTTGAAAATGCGATTGGCAGACGCATGCATAAAAACTCTTTTGATTGCTTTAGTGGCACAGCAAATGGCAAACCTATATCGCCACTTTGGAAGATTATAGGTATTACTGGGCTGATTGGCTGTTTTGGTATTATGGCGTATTACATGGTGATTGGCGGTTGGGTTTTAAACTATATTTTTAATAGTATAACAGGCTCACTTTCTCTCTCGCATACGCTTTCTGCTAGTGAGACAAAGGCATTTTGGGAATCTAGTGTCGTTCATGCACCACTTGCAGTAAGTATTGCTACTTTCTTTTTTGTTTTGGCAAACTATATTGTTTTAACTCGCGGTGTTATCAATGGAATCGAAAAAGCCGCAAAGATTCTCATGCCGCTTCTTTTCTGCCTTATGATTGGCATGGTTATACGAAATGTTACTTTAGATGGTGCTATGGAGGGCATTAGATACTACTTAACACCGGATTTTAGTAAAATCACACTTGATTTATTTATCGTAGTATTGGGGCAAGTATTCTTTGCATTATCGCTTGGATTTGGCGTTATGATTACGCTCTCATCGCATTTGCATAAGAATGAACAGCTTATTAAAACCTCTGTGACTACTGGTGTTGTTAATACTTTAATTGCAGTTGTAGCTGGCTTTATGATTTTTCCATCACTCTTTAGCTTTGGTGTAGATCCTGCTGCTGGTCCTAGCCTTGTATTTGAGAGTTTGCCTATTGTGTTTTCTAAAATGCATGGTGGCACGATTTTTATGGTTGCATTTTTCTGCTTGCTTATGCTTGCGGCATTTACGACTTCGTTGCCAAATTTTCAAGTTTTAATCGTTGTGTCAGAAGAGAAATTTGGTATGAATAAAAAAGTAGCGGTATTCCTTGTTTTAAGTGTGGTGTTTGTGCTTGGTAATATCCCCTCAATCTTGGGTGATAACGCATGGAGTGATATAAAGATTCTAGGAAAGAGTATATTTGATGCTTTTGATGATATTAGTGCGACTATATTTTTTATCTTTACTTCCCTTGGTTGTGCTATCTTTGTAGGTTGGGTGCTTAAAGATGAAGCAAAGCAAGAAATATTGCAAGGAAGCGAAAAATATGCAGGCATTGTAAATATTTGGTTTTTATATGTGAAATATATTATCCCTATTATCATTTTAGTTGTCTTTGTGGCGAGCTTTAAAGAGAAATTTTTATCATAAAGTCTAATGTGATATTCTCTATTTGCTAGGGCTTTAGTGCATTTTATAGGCTATTTATTTTTTATTCTATGTAAAATGCTATAATCCCGCTTTAGCAATAAAAAAGGAGTCTTAAGTATGACTAGCACACATAACACACCAGAATCTATTGAGATTTTTTTTGATTTTTGTAAAGCAAATGAAGTAGAATTTGTAGATTTTAGATTCACAGATATAAAAGGGACTTGGCATCATATAAGCTTCTCAATGTCAGCCATTGATTCTGATACCTTTAAAGTGGGCATTCCATTTGATGGCTCAAGCCTTGCAGCATGGCAGCCTATTAATAAATCTGATATGATACTTATCCCAGAGCTTGTGCGATATTTTATCGATCCTTTTACTGCGGATACTACAATCGTGGTATTCTGTGATATTTGGGATATTTATAAAAATGAGCCTTATGAGAAATGCCCTAGAAGTATTGTCAAAAGAGCTATGCGACATTTAGTTGATTTAGGCATTGGCGATAGTGCGTATTTTGGACCTGAAAATGAATTTTTCGTATTTGATAGCATTAAAATGCGAGATTCTGTAAATTGTCAATATTATGAGGTGGATACAGAAGATGGAGAATGGAATAGAGATAGGACATTTGAAGGTGGGAGTAATATAGGACACAGACCCGGCTTAAAAGGTGGATATTTTCCCGTTGCCCCTGTGGATTCCTTAGTAGATATTCGTGCAGAAATGGTAAAAGTGCTAAATCAAGTGGGGCTAGAAACATTTGTCGTGCATCATGAAGTCGCACAAGGGCAGTGTGAAATCGGTGTGCGTTTTGGCAATATGATAGAAGCAGCAGATAATGTGCAAAAGCTAAAATATGTCGTAAAAATGGTAGCACATCTAAATGGCAAAACCGCTACCTTCATGCCAAAGCCCTTATATGGCGATAATGGCAGCGGTATGCATGTGCATATCAGTATATGGAAAGATGGTAAAAATTGCTTTGCAGGTGATAAATATCAAGGGCTTAGCGAAATGGCATTGCATTTTTTAGGCGGTGTGTTGAAACATGCAAGAAGTGTAGCAGCCTTCACAAATGCTAGCACAAATTCATACAAAAGGCTGATACCGGGCTTTGAAGCCCCAAGCATTCTAACATATTCTGCGCAAAATAGAAGTGCAAGTGTTAGGATTCCATACAATCAAGGGGAGAAAGCAAAAAGAATGGAGTTTAGATTCCCAGATAGCTCGAGTAATCCTTATCTAGCCTTTGCTAGTCTATTTATGGCAGGACTTGATGGCATTATAAAAAAGACAAATCCGGGTGAGCCTATGGATATTAATCTTTTTGAATTAAGCCTTGATGAAATTAGAGATAAAGGTATCAAGCAATTACCGCACACATTGCGTAGTGCTATTGAAGAAATGCTTGCTGATAGAGAATATCTAAAAGAGGGCAATGTCTTTAGCGAAGACTTTTTACAAGTATATAAAGCATATAAGTTTGAAACAGAAATCTGGCCCTGGGAAGCAAGACCACATCCATTTGAGTTTATCTCAACTTATAGTTGCTAGTTTGCATTCGTGCAAAGCATTATTGTATAAGTCCCTTGTGAATACCTACATGACACTAGATTCCATGCTTAGAATCTAGTGTAAGCAGATTTTAGCATACAAGTTAGAAATTGTAAAATCTTTTTGTAGATTCTAATCCTGTCTTATCTCTACAAATTTACAATAAACATCAAGATTCTAACTATTTAGAATCTTTATCCCTACCACATTTTCTTAAAATACATATCAAAATTTATAACTATATGCTTATAAAATAGTCATAATTGCATAAAATCTCTGTGAAATTCAAAAAATAATGTAAAATATAAGAAAGATATAAGGAGAGTGGTATGCAAAAGGATAAACAGACAAACGCAGAAATCGCAAAAAAAGACATGTATTTTAACCGCGAGTTGAGTTGGCTAAGATTTAACACACGCGTTTTAAATGAGGCAAAGAATACAAAGTTGCCCCTACTTGAGCGACTAAAGTTTCTAGCGATTTATAGCACAAATCTTGATGAGTTTTACATGATAAGAGTAGCTGGTTTGCAGAGACTTTTTGCAAATGGTGTTATTGAGAGCGGGGCTGATAAACTCACGCCTTTAGAGCAGCTAAATGCCATACGCACATACATCAACAAAGAAAAAGATATTATTGCAAATCTGTATAATGATATTAAGAAATCACTTGCGACAGAAAAGCTTATTTTACGCAATTTTGATGAGCTTGATTCTAGAACAAAGCAGGAGATGCACAAATATTTTAAGACCTATTTGTATCCCATTATCGTGCCTATCGTTGTAGATTCTGTGCATCCATTCCCCCATCTTAATAATCTAAGCTTTGCCATAGCCCTAACACTAAAAAATAAGGAAACAAATGAGATAAAGTATGGCATGGTGCGTATATCACGCGTTTTGAAGCGTTTTGTGCGTGTGAATCACGACTCTTTTGTATTTACTGAAAGCATTGTTGGGGAGTTTGCAAGTGAGCTATTTGAGGGCTATGAGACACTTGCGTATCTGCCATTTAGAGTTACAAGAAATGCGGATATGGAGATAGAAGAAGATGAGGCAGATGACTTTATCGCGCTTATGAGCGAGGGCTTACGGGCAAGGAAAAAAGGCGAGATTGTGCGACTTGAAGTCGGCAGTGCGAACAAAGAGAGCGAATATACAAAATTGCTAGATTTTATCAATACCCAGTTGAAAGTGCCAAAAGAAGATGTCTATACATATAAAACGCCTATTGGCATGAATGCCTTTTGGGAGCTTGTAGGATTAAAAGAATACGCATATCTTACCTTGCCACAATATGTAGCAAAGACTTTGCCACCACTTGATGATTCTGTGAATATTTTTGATTGCATTGAAAAAGAGGATATATTGCTATTTCACCCATTTGAGAGCTTTGATCCCATCGTGCAGTTTATACAACAAGCAGCAAAAGACCCTGATGTGCTATCTATCCGCATGACACTTTATCGTGTAGGAGCAAAATCGCCCATTGTTAAAGCCCTGACAGAAGCCGCTGAGGTCAAGCAGGTAACCGTGCTTGTTGAGCTAAAAGCGCGCTTTGATGAAGAAAATAATCTTCACTGGGCAAAGGCTTTAGAATCTGCTGGGGCACATGTAATCTATGGTGTGCCAAATCTAAAAGTGCATGCAAAAATAGCCCTTGTCATTCGAAAAAAGGGGGATAAATTGCATGAATATGTGCATCTAAGCTCTGGTAATTACAACGCACAAACTGCAAAAATTTACACAGATGTGAGTTTGCTTAGTGCAAATCCAGCCTTTGCAAAAGATGCGGTAAAATTCTTTCACTCACTCTCTGCGGGTAGCTCTAAACGCGCTACACTTGATACGCTATATAGTGCGCCAACGCAGATAAAAAAGCACCTTTTGCAATTAATCAATGACGAAATCGCACATAAAGAACAAGGTAAAATCATTATGAAAGCAAACGCATGTGTAGATATTGACATTATAAATGCGTTATATAAAGCATCACAAGCGGGCGTAAAAGTGGATCTCATCATACGCGGTATATGCTGCTTGAAGCCCGGCGTTACAGGATTGAGCGAAAATATCAATGTATATTCTATCGTTGGCAAATATTTAGAACATGCTAGAATCTATTATTTCAAGCACGCAAAAACAAACATTTACTTTGCAAGTGCAGACATTATGCCAAGAAACTTAGAGCGTAGAGTGGAGCTACTCACACCAGCGATAAATAAACGCGTAGCAGAAAAACTCATGCAGATTCTGACCTTGCAGTTAAATGACACTATGCAAAGATATGAATTGAAAAGCGATGGTGAATATCAAAAAGTCCCAGCAAAAGATGGCGGACTCTCATCGCAAGAAGCATGGGAGAGAATGACTACACAAATACACAATGCTAACAAAAAAGTCGATGAAAAAATGAAACGACTTGTAACACGCATGATGGGCGAGTCGTAATTCATAAGCTTTAATGATTTGTCTCCACAAAATGTGGTATTCTAGGCAAGGAAAGGCATTATAATCTTTGCCTATCAAGTTACAGCAACGCACATAACAACATAAAAGTCTTATGAACTATAACCTGTAATATAATAAAACATAAAGAAATATCCATGCAATAAAACCCTAAATAAAAGATATTTTGACAATCATGTATATTTTTGATAGAATCTAGCCTTTTAGCCATTTACATAAGACATAATATTTATGGCACTCCGTTGTCGCATTTTAGATTCTATAAGGTATAACATGCAAAGTAATATTCGAAATTTCTCTATCATAGCCCATATCGACCATGGTAAAAGCACCATTGCTGATTGTTTGCTGCAAGCATGTGGCAGTGTATCTAAGCGTGAGGTAAGCACACAAATGATGGATACCATGGATATTGAAAAAGAAAGGGGCATTACTATCAAAGCCCAAAGTGCGAGGCTTTTATATCAGCAAGGGGGGCAAACCTATATTCTAAATCTCATTGATACGCCCGGACATGTGGATTTTAGCTATGAAGTGTCGCGTTCATTGAAGTCATGTGAGGGTGTGCTGCTTGTCGTTGATGCAAGTCAAGGCATACAAGCCCAAACTATCGCAAATGTCTATATCGCCCTTGAAAATAACCTTGAGATTATCCCTGTGATAAATAAGATTGACTTACCAGCCGCACAGCCCGAGCGAGTTATCGCAGAGATTGAGAGTATTTTAGGACTTGATTGCTCTAATGCGGTGCTTGTGAGTGCAAAGACTGGGCAAGGCATAGAATCTTTATTAGAAAGCATTGTTACACTTATCCCGCCACCACATATTGATGATTCTAAACCGCTTAAAGCCCTTGTGTATGATTCATGGTTTGATAACTATTTAGGGGCATTAGGGCTTATTAGAATCATGGAGGGACAGATAAAAAAGGGTGATATGGTAAAAACGATGAGTTCAAATAATGCCTATCAAGTCTTAGGGCTAGCCTATCCGCATCCGCTTCATAAGCAAAATAGCGAGATTCTAAAAAGTGGCGAGATTGGGATATTAAATCTTGGGTTAAAAAGTGTTACAGAAATGGCGGTTGGCGATACTATTACTTTACTTGAGAATCCAACGAGTGAAGCAATAGAGGGCTTTATGCCAGCAAAGCCCTTTGTATTTGCAGGTATCTATCCTATTGATACAGATAAGTTTGAGGATTTACGCGATGCTTTGAATAAATTAAAGCTTAATGATTCTGCCTTGCAGTTTGAGCCAGAAAGCAGTGTGGCACTTGGCTTTGGATTTCGCGTTGGGTTTTTAGGGCTTTTACACATGGAGGTTGTCAAAGAGCGATTAGAGCGAGAGTTTGGACTTGATTTAATCGCATCAGCACCGACTGTTGTATATGAAGTGCATTTAACAGATGGCAGCATGGTTATGGTGCAAAATCCAAGCGAGTTGCCACCAGAACAAAGGATTGCTTGTATAAAAGAGCCATTTGTAAGAGCTACTATCATTACGCCAAGTGAGTTTTTAGGTAATATCATCGTGCTGCTGAATAACAAGCGAGGCGTGCAAGAGAATATGGAGTATTTGAATGAAAATCGCGTTATGCTAACCTATGCCCTGCCAAGCAATGAAATCATTATGGATTTTTATGATAAGCTGAAATCACAGACTAAAGGCTATGCGAGTTTTGATTATGAGCCGATTGAGTATAGAGAGGGTAATCTCATAAAGCTTGATGTGCGTGTGGCAGGGGAAGTTGTTGATGCTTTAAGTGTTATCGTGGATAAAAGCAAGAGTTATGAGAGAGGCAAGGCACTTGTATCTGCGATGAAAGAGATTGTGCCAAGACAGCTTTTTGAAGTGGCTATTCAAGCAAGTATTGGCAATAAAGTAATCGCAAGGGAGACCGTGAAATCTATGGGTAAAAATGTAACCGCAAAATGCTATGGCGGGGATATTACACGAAAAAGAAAACTTCTAGAAAAGCAAAAAGAGGGTAAAAAACGACTTAAAGCAATCGGCAAAGTCGAAATCCCACAAGAGGCATTCCTTGCGGTATTGAAGATTGATTAATAGTCCAACCAATTAACTTTAGATTTCAATTTTTATATCACATTTTGATTAAATATAACTTTTCTGCTTTGACAGAATGGCTGCTTGGTTATTAAACTGAATTTTACTGCTATATCAAAATAGATTCTAGTAACTCATATACATACTTTTTGTTGTTGATTCTAAATTTATGCATTATTGGCTTCATCCTTAATATCACTAAGCTTTGTTTTTATTTCATCTATTTCTTTTTCTAATGATCTTTTTATGTGGACTGATTCCCAAAAAGCATCATCAAAATCACAACCTAGTGTATCCCCATATCAGCATCACCACAACATTCAATTTCCTTAAGATACATTTGCTTTATTTTTAACTCATTTTCAAGTTCTTTAATCTTCTCGAATCTGTCAAGTTCAGTTTTAGGTATCTGTTGAATATTCTCTTGTCTTGTAGGAAAATTTTGTCGTTCAAACCATAAAATCGCATACACAAAAGATTGTGTTGTAGGGCATTTAGAATCTTGTAAGAATTCATGTATAAGCTCTCTTGGCACAAAGATAATGTCAATATATTCTTGCTCATCTTTATTGCCACCACCCTCACTCACTCTATCTTGGTCGCTTACTTCTGCATAAAAGAGATATTGACGCGCTCCATTCATACCTACGCTACTATAAAATTGATTGATTAAAACTAGCTTGTTTGCTTCTACATGATAACCGCATTCTTCCTGTATCTCTTGGACTGCAATCTCGTTTGGGCTAATATCTTTATCGCATAATCCTGCACATAGCTCATACATAAAGCCATGCAAGGGATTTTTCAAAAATACACTTACTCTAAATTGTCGCACAAGGATAAAGCCATCTTTGTCCTTATTATAAAGCAAAATTGCAACGCTATCATTGGCATTTGCAATATCCCACACTTTTATATCATTGTTTTCTTTGAATCTTATTTGTTGTAATTGCAGGTATTTTGAAGTTGTGAGTGGGCTTATACTAAGAATTTCTGGTGTGTTTGGAAGTGGCAGGGGTGTATCTTGTCCTTTGTAGTAAAGCATGTTTGTTGGCATAGCATTCCTTTATTGTGGAGTATTATCGCTTGTGGTGTCGTTATACTCAATCTCATCAGAATCTTCATCTAATGAGTCATCATGGATAAGGGTTTTTTGTATCACAAAGGTATTGTTATTAAATGCCGCATTTTTCACAAATGTATCAAGTATTTCTTTTGCTTCCTTTGCAAACTCGCTAAAGGCTTTTTTATCCTTTCCGCTTAACTCACTGCGTGCGGTTTTAATCTGTCCTAATGGATTAATAGGCTTGTTATTCTTATACACGCCAAAATGTAAATGCGGTCCTGTGCTAAGTCCCGTGCTACCGACATTACCTATATATGTGCCTTGTCTCACATAAGTGCCAACACGACTACTTTTTGCAATTTTACTCATGTGGGCATATAGGGTTTTAATCCCACCAGAGTGATTAATCTCTACAACCTTACCATACCCACCTTTTACCCCAGAAAAAGTAATCCTTCCCTCACCTGCTGCATAGATTGGTGTGCCTGTAATAGCAGCATAATCCACGCCATAATGCGGACGCACATAGCCTAAAACGGGGTGTCTTCGCCCTGATGAGAATCTAGAGCTTATTCTGCGATATTTAACGGGTGTAATTAAAAAGAAGTTTGCCATCTCTTTTCCATCTAAATCGTAATAGCGGTTTTTATATCCAAATAGATATTGAAATTTCTTATTAGATTCCACAGCAATGGACTTTATATCGGGAGCACCAATTGGCTTTCCTAGTCTGTATTGTCTTAGATAGACTGCTGCGATTCTATCGCCTTTTTGCACGACTTGACGCATTTTATATGCGGCGATGAACTCTTGATTTAGCTTTGGGTCTTGCGTTGCTCCATATAATGCACTTGATGGTCCGCCACCATCTTGGATTTGTGCTACAACTTTTTGTTCTAATTGTATTGAAATAATGGGAATAATCTCAAGGCTGTATTGCTCTTTTGCAAAATCATAGAAAATATGCACCTGTGTGTCTGCATTTAATGACAAAAAAGCCTGCACCAGATTCCCTAAAGAATCACGCACAACAAACACATCACTATCTGTTTTTACATCAGCGACTAACTCTTTATCTTCTGGGCTAAGGTTATAATATGTCTTTTCAGAGATATTATTTTTTGCTAAAAAGCCCAAGAAAGTTGAGCCATACTCCCATTTATACTGCTCTGTGTAGGTTGCGTAGAATCCATTTGTTTTTGTGGGCTTTGAGACTTTAGATTCTATCTCTTTTGTGCTATTATCTGTATTTTGAGAATCTTTACTTGATGAATCTTTACCTAATAAATCTTGGCTTTCTGTGCCAAATACTGCTATATTCATCGCAACGCAGTATAGAAGTATGATTTTGCAAAAAATATTCATTACTCTTTTACTTTCCTTTTTTAAAATACTTCACAAAAAAATTAAAATATGTTAGAATTTTGGTATTATATTTGCTAACATTATGTTTGAGATACTCTTATTTAAGAGTGTCATAAGTGAAATAAAGGTTAGATTATATCTTTTTTTTGTATATAAATCTTAATTTCACAAGTTTAAAGGCTAGAATGTGCGAAATTGGATTTATCCTACCATAGTTTTTGTGTGTTTTCTTTACGCAATGGCGTTTATTCTCTTTTATACATATAAGGGGGCAAATTCATATAGCGGTGGAAAATCACAAGGTGGCACGACTACGGTGGAGAATTTTCAATCAGAAATGAATAAAAAGATTCAATAAAATTTCAGCACAAAATTCAGTAGGACACTTGAATTTTTTATATTTTAGCCGATTTAGTAAGAAAATCTTTTGTAAGGAGACAAATATGAGAATTGCTAGCAGTATAGCGGCTTCCGTTCAGCAAACTCAAGCAAGAGAACGAAATGATATAAACCGCAATTATGAAAAAAGCGTTGAAAATAAGCAGCAAGAAAATGGTCTATTCTCAAATGTTGGCGATAAAAAGCATAGCGATAGAATCGCCCAACTTAAAGAAGATATTAAAAATGGTAACTATCAAATCAATTTAGCTGCAACTTCTGAAAAAATGGCACAAAGTTTGCTTAATCTCTAGTATAAGGACAGATTCTACATTATGCTAGAGTATCTAGGGGATTAGAGAATCTAGCAGATACAGAGAATAAGCTTTTTAGCTTCACTAAGATTTTTAAGTTTCTGTTGCTTAGACTTCTGCAGGATTCTATCAGGGCAGGATTCTATTAGGATTCTATTTTGTAAGGTTATGTCTTGCGATAAGGTTTAAGCAACAAATTTTAATAAATCTTAGATTTCATAAATCTCTACAAATTTTAGTTTCTGTCTGTTTGACTTCATTACTAGGGTTGGACTATGATAAAGACAGAAACACTCCATACATATCTTACTGACGCAATCGCTAAATTGCAATCACTCATTGCTTACACACATAGTGATATTGAAGATGTAAAAGCGGCAAATCATGAAGTAGTTTTTGAACGCGGTGCTTTAAAAGCTTCAACAATTAGAGAGTTTGAGCTTGCAAAAAGCATGATAGACCAAGAGATGTTACAGCTTACACAAAATAATCCGCATTTAAAATTAACAGAGATTCTAGATGAGAGGGCAAATACACTTCTAGCAGATATGCGTAAAACACTAGAAGAACTCAAAAGCATTAATACGCATTATGCACGCATGGTTTTTGCAGTGAGTGAGTTTTACACTTCTATTGCTGATAGACTTATCCCGCGTGAAAAAGCCGACTATAAAAGTCGCGTAGAACAAAGCCAACTATTAAGAATCCAAGCGTAAGGGGGACATTATGGGCGGTATTTTATCATCATTACACACAAGCACAACGGGCTTACATGCACACCAGCTTATGGTTGATGTAACGGGTAACAACATTGCCAATGCAAGTGATGAATTTTACACAAGACAAAGGGTTATAGTCCATCCTGAAGCACCACTTTATTTTCCAGATTATAATCTTGGTCGTGGGGTTAATGTTGATTCTATACAGAGATTGCATGATGAGTTTGTATTCTCTCGCTATTCAAGGGCAGCAACAGAACATAACTTTTTTGATACAGAATTTACCACTTTGCGTGAAGCAAGCACATTCTTCCCCGATGTAGAGGGCGTGGGAATCTATAATGATTTAGAAGAGTATTTTAACTCATGGAAAGATATAGCACAAAACCCAAATGATACCGCACAAAAGCAGGTATTAGCAAAAAATGCGATGATTCTCACACGAAATCTTAATGATACAAAAGAAAAGCTTTTAATCTTACAACGCAAAAAAAGCGAAGAGATGGAAGCACAGATTAATGACGCCAATAAGCTTGGAGCGCAAATCGCTGAAATCAATAAGAAAATGAAAGAAATGGAAGATAGCCTTACCTTAAAACAAGCAAATGAATTGCGTGATAGAAGAGATGAATTAGAGTTTCGTTTAAAAGAGATACTAGGTGGCAATGTTTTTAAAGGTAAGTTAAAAGCAAATAATCTTGTAGGATCTCAAGCAGCCGACTTTGATGAAGACTATAACTTTAGCGTAGGGCATGGCTTTAGCTTTATTGATGGGGCAAACTTTCACCCTATTGTGCTAAATAAAAGCAATAATGCAGCAGGGCTAAATAGGCTTTATATACGCGGTTATGACTTTAAAGATGTAGATATTACAGACCGCATGGACGAGGGAAAAGTCGGTGCTTTGATTGATTTATACAACAATGGCTATGAAGGCACAAAAGTCGGTAAATTGCAATATTATATGAATCTACTTGATAGCTTTGCTAGAGGGCTTATAGAATCTACAAATACAATATACGCACAAAGCGGGACAGATTCTATAAAAAGCGATATTTTAGAAATCGGTAAAAATGAAGCTTTGAGAGATACAAACTATAATATCAAAATGGGTAAATTTACGCTCTATGCCTATAACGCAAATGGCGAGGTATTAGCAAAAAAGGACATTCACATTGATGTGCCAACAACTATGCACGATATAGTCAAGCAAATAAACGCAAATACTGATGATAACAATAACAATAACGCCCTAGATGACTTTGATGACTACTTTCAAGCATATTATGATGATGATGCAAGGCAGTTTAAAATCACTTCAAAGTATCCAACAAAAGGGCTTTATGTCGGCTTAAAAGATGAAGGCACAAATTTCACAGGTGCATTTGGTATCAATCGCTTTTTCTCTGGTAATGATGCCTCTAGCATTAATCTTGAGAGAGAGTATAGAAAAGACCCAACAAAGATTCGCCCATGGCTTATGCCAGTTAGTGGTAACTTTGATATAGCAAATATGATGCAGCAGTTACAATACGATGAGGTTGAGTTTTATCAAAATAAGCTTGATAAAAAGCACATGAAGCTAAATGAATTTTATCAATACACAACAGGTGCAGTAGCTAATCAAACACAAGAAGTAAAAATCACACTTGATACAAAGAAAAGTGTATTAGAAGCGATTAAAAAAGAGCATTTAGCAATCTCACAAGTAAGTGTTGATGAAGAGATGGTAAATCTTATAAAATTTCAAGGCGGCTATGCAGCAAACGCAAAGGTAATCACTACAATTGATAGAATGATTGAAACCTTACTTGGTATTAAACAATAGTGTTAAGCAGTGATTTATGCGGATTCTATTTACACTTCATAATGTTGCATGCAGGGGCGGGAGTGAGAGAGTTGTTATTAACCTTTGTAATGCACTTTGTGAGATTAAGGGCTATGAAATAGGCATTGTTTCATATTATACTGATATAAGTGAAAAAGAGCCTTATGCCTACCCTATTAATCCAAAAGTAAGCGTAAGCTATCTACATAACTTTGATGATATACATAAGGATTATCGCGGATTAAAGCGGATTTTATGGCGTTGGATAAAGCCTTTAGTGATTAATTATCGTATGAATAGATACAGGGATTATGATATCATTATAGAATCTGATTTTGCTTTTTTCTATCCACGATTTAGAGTTAAAAACACAAAATATATTAAAATCGTGCATTCTGTGATTAAAAAATGGAAAAAGAAAAATAATCTATTTGACTGCATTGTATTCTTAAACGAACAAGAATTGCTAAAATGGCAAAGAAGCGGTAAGCATGTTGTAAAAATACCAAATTTTATCCCCCTTTTGCCTTATGAAGACACACTGCCTAAAGTTTTAGAATCTGTTATGAAAAAAGATGATATAGATAGTAACCTGCATGCTTTAATAAAATCACATTATGAAAGTCTATTAAATAGAT
>NZ_JMKW01000032.1 GCF_000686565.1 Helicobacter bilis ATCC 51630 | reverse complement strand
AAAAAAAAAAAACGATTTTTCTGCATTTCAATGGAAAAAATGTAACATTTTTATGGGATTTAACGATATTTTTACATAAAATGAGATGAAATCTTGTTTTATTTTTAAGCTTTATTTAAGTGTTTTAGAAGTTAAGATTCTCTGCCTTATGATTGGAGTGCATGGCTTGTGGCACAAAAAATAGCAAGAAATTAGTTTTTCTTGTCATTTTGAACCATAGGTGAAAAATCTTTTTGTTAGATTCTGTATTAGATATTTCGCTACGCTCAATATGACAATTTTTAGATTCTAAACATTATACTTTGGAATCATCAGTAAAATATGCATTTAATAATATGAACTCTTACAAAAATCGTATCACAACTTACTATGACTAGAAAGTGTAGAAACAAAACCATAATTAAGATTTCAGCATGAAAGATTCTAGCCCTACATTAAAAGCCATATTGAATCTATCTTTATGCCAAGTAGACATGTTAGTCTAAAAGTAGAATCTTTAGGATAAATATAAAAATTAATCTAGTCCTTCTATCTCTGTATCTGTGCATAAGAATGCACTTTTTGTTTTTAGGTTTGAGTTTGAACGCAAACATGCGCGTAAAAACACATCGGCTTCTTCAAGGCTAGAAAAAATCGTAATAGTTTCTGTAAAAGTCATAACTTCATAAAGGTTTGTAAAAATCCCCATTTTTTCCATGAAAGTTTCAAATCCACTCACATTGTTTTTTAAACTTCTCTCATCTTTGTCAAGTTTATTAATCGTAATTTTATAGAGATGAAACTCATGGATAATGCCCCTTTCTGTGCGCGCATCAAACTTGCTGCCGGGCTCTGGCAAAATCATATTTGTGCCATAAAATTCATTCGCACTTGCAACAAGTTCTTCAGGTTTCACCACCGAAAAAACCATAGGCAAATCAACCAAAAAATCAGCTTTTTTCTGACTCATACATCACTCCTGCATAATTATCAAATATTGACTATCCATCTGCAATTATATGCAATAAAATAAAATGTTTGCAATATTTTTCCTATTTTTATAATCAAAACATTTTGAAAGTTAGCATTGTATCATATTGTATTAAAAATACACTATTTGGGAATAAATTTTGCTTCTACTTTAGCGATATTTACAAATTATAAGGGGTGCTTTATGGTCGCTGATATGAATGTTTCTGGGATAAGCCAATCTCAAGCCACGCCCACAGATAGTCCAAAGCAAAAAGCAGATACAGATACCACGACACTCTCATTTTCTGAAGCACTTGCAAGTAAAGAGCAAAAAGATTCTACAAAGATAAAAGACTCAAAAGAAACAAAAGAGAGTGAAAAAAAGACAGATAAAAAAGACATGAAAGAATCTAAAGAAGCAAAAGATTCTAAAGACTCTAAAAATGTAGCTAAAGAAAGTGAGCCAAATCCACTCACAACAAAGCCAAATAAAAAGCAAGATGAGGCAACACTTGCTAAAGCTTTGAAAGAGAGTAAAGAAGAAGATAAAGATACTGAATCTAGCGAAGAAATAGACGCACAAGAGATAGACCTGCAAGACAAGCTAAAAGAAGCAAAAGAGGGCAAAACAGATAAAATGGAATCTAGCCCCAAAGATTCTAAAATCGCAAAAAAAGAAGATTCCACAAAAACTAAAGATAAAAAAGATAATGCGAATAAGCTCGATGTTACAGCAGAATCTTTGCAGCAAAATAGCGAAAATGTAGATGAAGTAGATGAAGAAATAAGTCCAAAAAAAGATGAGATAAAACCAGCAGATTCTAAAGCAAAAAATGTAGCACAAGATAAAGAATCTCAACTAAAAAGTCTCAATGATGTCAAAAAGGAAGCACAAGCAAGAAATCTCAATCTACAAAAAATGGAGATTATAGAAAATGGTAAGAAAAATCCCATAAATCCGCAAGACTTAATGGATAGAAGTCTGCTTGAGGGCAATAAAGAACGACTTGCATTTTCCTTGCAGGATAAAGGACAGGCAATAAGCACTTCACTTGCAAAAACAAGTATGCAAGACATGGGAGAACAAGCAAAAAAAGATGCACTATTAGCAGAGCTATTAAACCGCTATGATGCAAATGCCAATGCCAAACGAAAAGCACAAAATGAAATGGAAAAATTGCAGTTTAAAATCGGTGATGGCGATAAATCTATGGTGATTGAACGCACACATATTCAACCAAAAAATATTACAGAATCTAAAGTCCGCAATGAGATTATGGAGCAAGAGTTTTTAGAAGAATTGCAGGGTATTACAGGTGATGAAGACTTAGCAGATATACTTGAAGTAAATCGAGCCAAAATTACCGCACACATAGCACAGCAAAGCTCTAAAATTGCTAATGGCAAAGATTCTCTTACTATACAAAAAACCTATCAAGGCTGGGCGCAACAAGGGCAGTTTTTAGACCCAAAAGAAATCAAAGATTCTAAAAATGTAGCCTTTGAAATGGATGTGCAAAAGCCTTTTGATGCTTTATTTGCAGAGAATCTAAAGACAGATTCTAAAGCAAAAGAAGCAGAAGTTATAAACAAAATGGATAAAAAGGTTGAAGAAGCACCAAAGGAAAAAGTCGATGCAAAACAGGAAGTGGGTTCCGTGCATACAAAGCAAGAAGTGAATATGAAAAATGCGATGGCAAGGGAAGCTATGAAGCATTTTGCAAGTCAGTTTAAAGAAGAGATTCTAAACTATAAACCGCCTATTACACGCATTAATCTAGAGCTTAATCCCGCAAATCTAGGGCAAGTGGCAATGACTATTTCTAAGAAGGGCAAAGACTTGCAGGTAAGCATTACTTCAAATGCGAATGTTATGACAATGTTTGTGCAAAACGCACAGGAATTGCGACAGAATCTTATGCAAATAGGCTTTAATAACCTTGATTTAAACTTCAGCACACATGATGGAGGTGGCAGTAATGCTGGACAAAATGACTCTAAAGACCAAAAGGAAAATAACCTTAAACTTCAAAGCATTGAAGAAGCCGAAGCCCAAACCCAACTTGGCAATATCCCACAATCACTTGAGATTGCATTACCGCAATATGCGTGATGAGAGATTGTTGAGTAATCTTTAGAATCTTATTTAGATTTGACGCAGGATTATATACAGCAAAAAAATATACAAGACATGCAGAAGATTTGAACCGATTTAATCTCTGCTAATCTCAAAGTCATGCCATTAAGTTTTAGACCTACATAATCCACAGCACAATCTCTTATGAAATTAAAATTACAAAGTTTTTCTTTGCTTAAAATGATAAATATGAGAATCTAAACTATAATTTCATATTTAAACAAAGGAAAGCCATGAAAAAATCACAATTAAAAAAAGAACTCACATTAAGGCAACTTGTAGCAGATGATGTAGAAGAGTTTAATGAGCTTTTGCGTTATGCCTTTCAAGTAACAGAAAAAGATCTTTTGACATTTGGCTGGAATAATGCCGCTATTAAGCAGTCAAAATACCCTGTGTTAAAAAATGCCTATGTGCTTGGCTGGTTTAATAAAGACAAACTAGTCTCTCAAATCGCACTTTATCCTATGCAAATAAACATTTATAATAGCATTTTTGAGATGGGTGGTATAACAGGCGTTGCGACTTATCCAGAGTATTCTGGCATTGGTCTTATGGCAGATTTAATGAAAGAGATTCTATCAACTATGCGGAAAAATAAGCAAAGCATATCCTGCCTATATCCTTACTCAATCCCCTATTATCGCTCTCGTGGCTGGGAGATTGTAAGTGATAAAATGACTTTTAGCATGAAAGACCACCAAACTCCAAAAGTCCCAAAAGTCGATGGAATCATACAAAGGGTAGATTGTGATAATAAGGACTTAATCGCCCTGCACGATGAGTTTGCAAAACAAACGCATGGCTGTCTTATCCGCAATAAACTCGCATGGGATGAGTATTGGCGGTGGGATGTCGATGATGAGGTGATCGCAATCTATTATGATAGCAACGACAAGCCCACAGGCTACATTGTGTATCTGCTAGAAAATGATGTGTTTAAAATCAAAGAGTTAGTCTATCTCAATGAAGAAGCCCATTATGGAATCTGGGGTTATATAAACGCACATCAATCTATGTTTGATAAGGTAAAAGGAGCAAATTATAGCAATCATAACCTTGCATTCCTGCTAGAAGATGGACATATAAAAGAGACCACACAGCCCTATATCATGGCAAGAATCGTTGATGTTATGCAGTTTTTATCACAATATCCTTTTGATTCTATCAATATGAATGTTATGCTTTGCTTTATTGTGAGTGATCCTTTGCTTGAGTGGAATAATAGGCAATTTATCGTGCAGTTTAGCCCAAATGTAAAGCAAGTAAAGGTTATGGAAAGAGAGACTAGCTCTAGCCTTGAAGACTTAGGGGATTCTATCTATACGCTACATATTAATATCCAAACACTCACAACCATGCTTATGGGATATAAGCGACCGCTATATTTACGACAGATTAATAGGCTTGATGCAGACGACATAACAATTGATATTTTAGAAGAGATTATCCCGGAGGGGAAAGCGTATTTTAGTGATTATTTCTAATTGCTTGGATGCAATATATAGATTTTTGAGACTAGATTCCATGTTTTTATATACTTGCCTTAACATGCGATGTTCTCTACAATAATGATTATTTTGAAATTAACGATTATTTTGTATTATTACAAGATTATTTGGTAAGAATATTTCAAATGATTTGCAAGGATAGGGCATGTTAGATCCAAAGTTTGAGAAATTACTCCATTCATTAAAACAAGCACGAGATATTGATGATTTAGCAAAGATATCTATGAAAAATATAGATTCAGAAGATTATAGTGAGCCGCAATTTGCTAATAACGCACAAGCCCAAAGTGCTTTCATGCAAGTCGCCCCAAGTCTTTTATCCGCAAATTTTTTATACTTAGCACAAGAGATAGAATCTGTTGTAAAAGGGGGGTGCGATCTCTTACATATTGATGTAATGGATGGGCATTTTGTGCCAAATATGACACTTGGACCTTGCGTATTAGAGGGGATTAAGGACATAAGTGAGATCCCGCTAGATATACATTTTATGGTTGAAGATGCAGACTTTTTTGTTGATTTATACGCGTCTTTAGCACCAAAATATATGAGTGTGCATATTGAGAGTGAAAAGCATTTGCACAGACTTATACAAAAGATTAGATCTTATGGAATCTCACCTGCTATCGCTCTCAATCCACACACACCACTTGATGGATTGAAATACATTCTTACTGATATTGATATGGTGCTTATCATGAGTGTGAATCCGGGCTTTGGCGGACAGCAGTTTATCCCAAATATGATAGAAAAAATAGCAGATTTAAAAGATATGATTCTAATGCGTAATCCGCAATGCCTTATAGAAGTTGATGGCGGTATTAATGATACAAATATCCATGCCCTAAAAAATGTCGGCGTTGATATAGCTGTCGCTGGTAATTATATCTTTAAGCAAAAGGACAGAAAGCTGGCTATACAGAAACTAAAGGTGTAAATTTATAGGCAAGGTATATAAGCCATGTGGTCTTTATTTGAGATGCAAAACCCAGTCTTATTGGATTGCCTTTAACACCATAAATGAGATTAGAATTCAAATTGCATTGACTATGCCTTAGCTGTAACGCCCTAATTCTTTCTCCAAAGATTCTATAAAAGCATTTTTATACGGGGCATTTTCAGGTAAAGATTCTTTCATTAATGCAAGGTTTGCCAGATAATCATTCATTTGTAGCATACCCTTTGTAAGCTCGAATTTTAAAAATAACCAGTAGGTATTTAACACATCGCTTTGGCAATAGAAATCAACTTTTGCTAAATCATTCTCTTGAAAAATTAGCTCATGCACTTGCGAACCACTCACTTCATATTTTCCCATAATACCTACCATCTTGCAAAGAGCATCAAGGCTAAGCGCCCTTGTCGCACCATAATTTCCCAATGTATCATAGAGATCAAGGTGGAATCTCTCGCTATATCTTTGACGATAATTCTCCCATTTGTTTTTCCCAAACTGCTGATTGTCTGTCTCGTAGTAGCCTGATAAATTGATATTGTATTTGAGTGAGCGAATGGCGATGAGTGGCATATCATAACCCCTGCCATTAAAGCTTATGAGTCGTGGATTTTGCTTGTTTAAAAAGCTACTAAACTCTTGCAATAAGTTTTCTTCTCTATTCTCCAAAGGCACATCTTTTGCAAAATGCCCCACTTTGATAAAATTACCAAAATCATCTGCTAACACACTTGCAATAGATACAATCTTATGAAAACTAAGCGGTAAAAACTCACTCCCGCTACTCTCTTTTTGTGCTGCAAATGCCTGTTTGCATATCTCCATAGCATCGCCTTCATAATGATAAATCTCTTGCAATAGCTCTATATCCGGCACACTCTCAATATCAAAAACACAAATCATTATAGAATCCTTTTGTTATATTAAGCTGATATTGTATTGCTTAGATATTAAGTTTTAAATTACATGTATGTGAAATGTGATGAAAATGGGCTTTAAGATAAAATTACACATAGCAAAGATTCTATACTTTATATTTATCGTTTGTAACTGAGGGTGTTTTCACAACTGCGGTAATGCAATCACTCAAGGCTAAAAAGTCGCTAGATTCATTTGGCTCTATTACGATAATATCACCTTGTTTGTATTCCTTGCCCTTCATGCGGACACTTCCTGTTACAATCACGGTAATTTCTGTGGCAATTTTGTGAGTATGGCACTCTTCATAGTCGCCTTTTTTGTAATATTTGATTCCTACTTCAAAATCTTTAGTTTGAATGACTGATGGGGTAAAATCACCCACAAACCAACCCCGTATCATAGAATCTAAACTATAAAGCTGCATATTATCCCTTTGGCATATCAAGATATGCACGCAATTCTTTCATTAAAAAAGTTTCATTGCTCTTTTCCCATTCTATAATATCCACACCCTCTAGTAAGACAGAATCTATCTGCAAAGAAAACTCGATTAAAGTAGTATTTTCACAAACAAAGATGTTTCTTGCTTTAAAATTTAATGCCTTGCAGCCATCAAAGATACCCTGCATTGCTTTTAAACACGCTTCCTTCCCCTGAATCCCATTTACTGCATTCTTTTTAATCTCTGGATCGCATAGTGTGAAATCCGCACATAGCATATTAGAAATCGCATTTATATCCTTTGTGCCAAAGGCTTTTATGTAGTCTTGCGTTAATTGCTTAAGCATTGTGTATCCTTTCAAACTCTGTAATCTTAGCAGGACTATAAAAAGTATGATATTGTTCTGCTGGTATGTTATAAACGGCAATTTTTTGATTTTTTAAAATCATTTCATTAAGACAAGGGGCAATATAATATTTTTCTTCATGTGCTATTTCTTTATAAATCATGCTTTGTGTAGATTCTACAAAATATCTTCCGTGTTTAAAATAGAAAAATCCCGCTATGGCATTTTTACTTAATGGCACTTTTTCAGCAACCTGCACGACAAAGCCATCATTATCCAAACACGCATAAGCGTAGCGTGGATGAATGGAGGGAAATGTAATAACACCTGCATCAAAATCTGCAAAATATTTTAGAATCTTAGATAAATCACAATCTAAAATTTGATCTGCATTGCATATAATAAGCCCATTATCATTATTAATGTATTCAATCGCAAATAACGCACTACATGCCATACCCGCAGTATCATTTTTTAGCACGATAAATTCTGTATTTGGACTTAATAGCTTGATTGTTTTATCTAAATGATATTTATTCACATACATTTCACGCAATACGAAGATAAATCGTGCGTTAGGAATTAAAGCAAGATTCTCTAAGCAATGCTCTATCATAGTCTTACCGCAAATCTCAATAAGTGGTTTAGGGAAAATATTGATACTATCATCAAAAAACATACTTTTTCCTGCCAAAGGTATAAGCACATTAATCATTTGCATTCCTTTCAAAACGATCTATATGTGATTGAATATTGTCTAGATTCACATCTAAAACGCTTTGGACTATCATCACATTTGCCCCTGTAGCTTTAGCTGCTTTAATGCCGTGATCATTATCTTCTATTATCATCACTTCGTCTGGTTTAAGCTGAAGTCGTCCTATTGCCTTATTATAGATTTCTGGGTCTGGCTTTGGCTTTTTTACATCTTGGTTTGAGAGATAGAAATCAAGGTATTGTAAAAGAGCTGATTTTTGCATCATGGTTTCAATGGTTGCTTGTATTGAGTTTGAACATACGGCAAGTTTGTAGCCCGCTGATTTTAGCTTTGAGAGAGCGTATTCATGGATAAAAGTTGGCTTACAAGAGGTATAGACAATCTGCATGGTATAGAGTTGCTTCATTTGATTGATAAAATTATGAAGTCCTTGTGGTAGATTTCTCTCCATAGATAGCATTTCTAACTTTTTCTTTGTTGGCAATCCATCAAAAGTAACTAAATGGTCATAACGGCTAATTTGCATGCCAAACAGCCCTAATGCTTTATTTAACGCTTCATAATGCCAATCTTTTGCTTCAATCAACACTCCGTCCATATCAAAAATAACCGCTCTTATCTTAGCCATGAAAAAACTCCTTTGCTGCTTGTGTATAATCCGTGCAAAGCATGATTTTATTATGCAATTTATGCTTATTTATAATGTATCTATACTCTTCCCATTCACGCCAAAAATCTCGCTTATGTAAATCTGGTGATACAATGCAAATTTGCTTCTTTTTATCCAAATGTTTAAGAATTATTTCTTCACTAATCCAATGATTACAAAACTCATCAAGCCATACACCTTTTGCTTTATCATACAATGCAGGTATTTTTTCATATTCACTCTGCCTTGTGAATACATTCATATCATGCTTTATGTAGCTAAGCATATCTGGCAAGGACATATCGAAGACAAAATAATTGCCAATGCAATATTGTTGCAACGCTTTTTTTAGTGGCACACAAAGCCCATCTGCTTTGATATTTAGGGCAAGTGTGAGATTATTACCATGTTTTTGATATGTTTGCAAAAAAGTCTCAAAAGATTCTGCATTAGAATCTGCCATATCATGCGAAATCACTAAATCCAAACAATAATCTCTAATATCTGTCTCAACACCATAACCCAAACTAAAACTTTCATAAAAATTTTGCAAACTATTACCAGATTTATGTGCCTTTATGTTAGATTCTATGTTTCTTTTTATTGCGTTATTTTCATTATGAGAAAATGCGTTTTTTCTTTCTATGTCTGTTTTTATGTTAGATTTCACATTAGATTCTATAACTGCATTTGCCTTTATATAATGGTTCAAACCCCTATGTGCTAAGATAATCATCGCCTCTATTCTCTCTTTATAAACTCATGCCGCAATTTACAAAAAAAAAAAAACGATTTGCAAATATTTTGATTTTTTTTATGGTTATTATTTTTTTGGGTTGCAATCGCTTATTTTTACATAAAATAAGCGATTGCATAAAGTGCCTAAGTTTTTAAAATATTAATACGAAGAAAGAAATGTTTGTATATTAGAGTAAATGTGCAATTCATGCCTATGTTTTGATAAGTTTAGGAATTTTTAGATTCTTTCTGTTTAAGCTACAACAAGAATCTATCTTAGCTGTATCGTATGTGTGTTATTTTTAGCACTTTTCAATGTGTATTGATAGATTCCATCGAGTTCTATGCTTACGCGGTAGAGATTGCTTTTTGCATTTACGCCAACTTTTGCATAATACTTTTCACCTGTGCCGATATTGCCATCATAGGCTGCACCTTTATCACGGCTAAAATCCACCACAATAGTCGTAGGATTTGCAAGTAAAAAATGTCGTAAGATTCTATGCTTTGGTGAGCTTATCACAAAGGTTTTGCCCTCCATGTAAAACTCAAAATCATTCAAGCTAAAATATCGTTTAGAAATATTTCTTATAGCCTCTTGCTGTGTGATTTTAATGGGATAATGCCAATCGATTGTTTTATCTACTTTTAGCTGTTTGCTCTCAGTCGTGCCATCAAGATTTTGAAAAGTGAGTGTAACGCTTTTTAATTCTCTTGCGTTACTTGGAAGCTGCACGCTTTCTGTTGTTAAATGCTTTTTACCTTTATTATTTTGTTGTGCTTGAAAATCCCTTTGATTTGCATTAATCATAAATGGATTTTGACTAGCATACACACTCACGCAAGAAAACACACTTATCCCAAAAATAGCAATAATTTTAGCAAATTTCATTCATATTCCTTTTTTGACTCAAATATAGTCAATGTAGCAAAAAAGATTCCATGCCCTTTAAAGCTTTAGTTTCGCATGGAATCTTTGCTCTAATATGTCTAGAATCTTTTGCAAACTTTCTTGCATTTGAGATTCTGTAAGTGTCTCATTCATGGATTGAAAAACAAAACGAATGCTTAAGGCTATATTGCCATCACTTTCATGATATATATCAAGTGGTAAAATCTCTTTTATATCGTGCAATGATGCCTTTTCAAGCTCTGATTTTATCGCACTAAAGCTTACATTTTTATCAAGTAAAAGCGTTAAATCTCTCTTATTTGCCTGATATTTTGAAAACTCTTTTGCAAGTTTATCATCTTGTTGTTGTGCGAGTAGTAAGGCAAAATCGATTTCACAAAAATATACATTTCCTAAATCATACATTTCTGCAATATTTGGGTGTAATTTTGACATTACGCCGATAATCACGCCATTTTGTAGCATATTTGCACTTTGATATGGGTGGATAAGCCTTGATTTTTGAAACTTACTTGCGGTATTAATGCACTCAAAATTACCGATAATCTCACTCACATTTTGTGCGAAGTTAAAAAAGTCAAGCCCTATTCCCTTAGGGTTTGGATAGCTTGGCGTTTTTAGATAATCACTCATTGCAAAGGCAAGTTTCTGCTTTGCATTTCTATCTTTATCATACACATATCCAATCTCAAAAAGTCGTATGCCCTCATATCCATAGCGTTTATTTTTCGATAGACTTTCTAAAATATGCGGGATAAGTGAGGGGCGTAATATGTCAAGCTCACTTGTAATAGGATTTAAAAGCCTTTTATCTTCATTTAATGGTTCAAAGCCTAATGTCTCCAACTTTTTAGAATCATCAAAGACATAATGCACACATTCAATATAGCCATGTGCTAGTGCTTTTGCGCGTAGCTTCTTTGTCTTTTGGTGCGTGATATAGGCTTGTGTAGTTTGTGGTATCTGCTCTATAATATGCTTTTTTGGGCGTATATTATCAACACCATATAGACGCAGCACTTCTTCAGCAATATCTTGCTTACTTTTAATGTCATTTCTAAAAGCTGGTGGCTGGGCGATGAAGAAATTTTCATCGCAAGTAGCTTGGATTCTAAAATTTAATCGCTTGAGTAAAAGGGCTATCTCTTCTTTTTCTATTGTATTTCCAATGCAGTCTGAAATGTATTCAAAAGTCATTTGTATATTTGTTGGAGAATAAGTCCTTGCAATTTCTTGCACACCTGAATAAAGATTTGAATGAAGAGATTCTAAGCTTTTGCAAATAAAATTCATACCTAGTTCTAAATCTGGATTACTACCTCTTGTAGAACGATGTAAAACTTCCTGTGTCAAGGTTGCCTTATCCATACCATAGGTTTTATTGGCAATTAATACAGAATCTATAAAACTTGCTTCTAATATAAAGGTTCGTGGATAATCACGCTTTTCAATCTCATAGGAAGTCGCACCAATGCTTGTTAGCTTAGTATATTTTACATTTTCATCTTCATGAAACTCTGCATAGACAGATTCTAAGCCTCTTTCATCTGCCTTTACTAAAAGCTTTGCTTCTTTACCATTGTTAGATACATCACTAGAATCCATAGGATATATATTAAATAAAACACCTGTCATGTATGTTGTATATTCAGCAAAGTTACTCATAGGACATTGCTTATATCTGCCATTTAGTCCAAGCGTTAGGGCAATGGCAAGTGGCGTATAGCCCTCTTTTATCTCAATGATTCTATATAAAAGTGAGGAATGCAAATCTCCATGCGGCACAACTTGTAAGAATCTGCCCACACCAAGTGCTATGCTTGGCTCATTTGCGACAATATTTTTAGGAATGAGATTAAACACACTTGCAATATCTCTTGCTACACCTAGCACAGATAAACAATCCCCCCTATTTGGGGTAATGCCTAGCTCTAGCACACTTTGGTGAAATATTGAGTAAGTGTAAAGCTCTTTACCCAGCACAAGCTCACCAATGCTAGAATCAAGCTCTAAGATTCCATCATTTAATTTTGGCAATCCAAGCTCTATGCTAGAACAAAGCATACCAAAGCTCTCAACGCCCCTTATCTCACTCTTTGTAATCGTAGTGCTACCATCTTTACCAAAAGGCAAAACTGAATCTATAAGTGCTAAGGCTACATACTGCCCTGCATACACATTCTTCGCACCACATACAATCTGTAATACTTCAGTGCCAATATCCACTTCACACACACTCAATTTATCAGCATTTGGGTGCTGTATCCTTTTCAATACCTTTGCTACGACAACATTTTGTGGGATTGTAGTCTCATATTCTCTCTCAACTTCTAAGCCTATGCTGCTTAACACTCGCACAAGCTCTTTCCAATCGATTCCACCTAATTGAATAAAATGGCTTAAACTCTCACTTGTAACTATCATTAAAACTGCTCCAAGATTCTCAAATCTGTCTCATAAAAACTGCGTAAATCATTAATCCCCCATTTCAGCATAGCAAGCCGCTCAATCCCCATGCCAAAGGCATAACCACTCACATCTTCATAGCCTACCGCACGAAATACATTATGATTTACCACACCACAACCAAGTATCTCTAAAAAGCCTGTATGCGAACATACCCTGCACCCCCCCCCTTTACAAAACATACAACTCACATCGACTTCCGCACTAGGCTCTGTGAAAGGAAAGAAAGATGAGCGAAAACGCACCTTTACATCACTGCCAAAGATATGTTTCACAAAGTCCTCTAAAATGTATCTCAAGTGAGCAAAGCTTATGTGATCACCTTTTTCCACTACCAAACCTTCACATTGGTGAAACATAGGTGAATGTGTCATATCATAATCTCGTCTAAAAGTGGCACCTGTGCATATCATACGAATAGGCGGCTTATTAGTTTCCATTGTGCGTATTTGTGTTGGCGATGTATGTGTCCGCAAAAGCATAGAATCTTTAAAATAGAACGTATCTTGCATGTCTCTTGCAGGATGATATTTTGGTAAATTCAGAGCCTCAAAGTTGTGGAAATCATCCTCAATGAAAGGACCATCTTGCAAAGAAAAGTTTAATCCCACAAAATAATCAATGATAATATCACGCATCTGATATACTGGGTGTCCATTGCTTGCAAAATTACTCTTTTTAAACAAGCTTGTATCAATTTTTTCACTCTTTAGTTTTTGCTCTAAATCTTTTAAATCAATCTCTTCTTTTTTGATATGAAAAATATTTTCAAACTCTCGTTTAAGCATATTTAATTCTGCTGCTACTTCTTTTTTCTCTATACCTCCAAGCATACTTAGTTTACTGAATGCTTGTGTAATATAACCCTTTTTTCCGCTCATTTCAATGCGTAAAGATTCTAGACTTTCCTTACTATCTGCTTGTGCTATTTTTGCAAACGTGTCTTTTATACATTGTTTTAATTCCAACATGCAAAGCCCTTAGTGTTTCTTTGGTTTTTGTCTTGTAATATTTTCTGTGAAAGCTTTATTCTATCTAAAGAAAATGGATTTTTGCTACAAAGTATGTATTTTTTGCTAGAATGATACATTCAAAATACAACTATGGCAAATAAAACTAGAAAAGGATATAGCATGGCAGAAAAAGGCATTTTTGAAAAAATCGTTGATAGAGAACTCCCTGCAAATATTGTATTAGAAGATGATGAGTTTATGGCATTTCATGATATTGCCCCAAAAGCCCCGATACATGTGCTTATTATCCCAAAAAAATGGGTAAAAGATTTTAATGGCGTTACACCAAGTCTTATGGGAGATATGAGTGCATTTATCCTGCGTGTAGTAGATACTCTTGGCGTGCGTGAAAGCGGTTATCGCCTAATAACTAATATCGGGAGTGATGGCGGACAAGAAGTCCCACACCTGCATTTTCACCTACTTGCAAAACGCAAACTAGAACCACATTTTGGGTGAGTTGATAAAAGCTTGGTTGCCAATGATTATTAAGGATAATAAAACATTTTGAATCTTAGATTCCAAAAGAGAAACTTGGTTATTTTAAAGGTTCAAAATAACAAGAATCTAGATTCCCACATTTTCACATAAAGGACCAATATGAGACATTACAAAATCACAGCAAAGGGTAAGGTACAAGGTGTAGGGTTTAGAAACTTTACGAAAGCCTATGCAGATTCTAAAGGGTATAAAGGCAGTGTGCAAAACCTTGCTAACGGACATGTAGAAATATTTGTCAGCCTTGAAGATTTAGGTGATTTTCTAGCAGCATTGCAAAAGGGTAATGGTAGAATGAAAGCGAGTTCTTTTGAGATAGAACACCTCGATTCAACAGATTCAATGGAGTTTTCAAGCTTTGAGGTATTACCTTGATGAATCTTTTTTTATCGCTTTTTGATATTGCTACTTACATACTTTTTGTATTCGCATTATCTTATTATCTTGCGACTACGCTTCAATGGTATAATTACAGCTTTTTGCGTATCCTTACAAAGCATCATAAAAGTATATGGCATATCTATTATTTTGTCGTGCCGCTTGTTATATATGCGGGGCTATCGATGTTTTATCATGGTATGCTTTTTTATGGATATTTTTATTTGATGTATTTGCCCCTGCTTTTTTTGTGGTATAAAAGCCTTGATAAAAAGCTTGTATGGACACAAAGGATCAAGCGTTTATTTGCATTTATTTCGCTTTTTACTATCCTTAGCGTGTGCTTGTGTGTGTTTGTTTTTCATACACATATATATGCTTTAGTGCCGCTATATGCTTTAGTGCCGCTTATTTTAGGCTTTTTATGTGCGAATGTGTGTGAGAGTTTGCTATTTAGAATCTATGCGAAAAAAGCACATAATAAATTGCAACAATTACAGAATCTAAAGATTATTGCCATCACTGGAAGCTATGGCAAAACAAGTATAAAAAACTTTATCGCTCAAATCTTACAACAGCAATTTAGTGTCTATGCAACGCCACGCAGTGTGAATACCTATAAGGGCTTAGTCGCAGATATTAATCAAAATATTAATGCTACACATGAGATTTATATAGCAGAGGCAGGGGCTAGGCAAGTCGGGGATATTAGAGAGATTGCAGAACTGCTGCAGCATCATTATGCAGTAATAGGCAAGATAGGACACGCACATATTGAATATTTTAAAAATATTGAGACAACGACAAAAACAAAGTTTGAACTGCTATATTCAACAAGGCTTACACATGCGTTTGTGCAAAAAGATAATAGCTATGCAAATGTCCTGCCACCGCAGTTTGAAGCAAATATGAAAAAGATTGTAGCCTATCCACCAAAGCTTAAAGATATAGAATCTACACTTGAAAAGACTTCATTTAGCTTAGAGCTAGATTCTATTTTTGTGCCATTTACATGCAAGATATTAGGGCGGTTTAATATCGATAATATCGCAGTGGCAATCATGATTGCAAAAACGCTAGGCATGGATATAAACGCATTGCAAAAGGCAGTAGCAAAACTCACACCTATACCACATAGATTGCAACGCATAGACACAGCACAAAAGGTTATCATTGATGATAGTTTTAATGGGAATCTTGAGGGCATGAGTGAGGCTATCCGCCTTGCTTCACTTCATCATGGTAGAAAAATCATCGTAACGCCGGGTTTAGTCGAGCATGATGAAGCAAGTAATATAGAATTAGCACAAAAAATAGATAAAGTGTTTGATATAGCAATTATCACAGGTGATTTAAACGCAAAAATCCTTGATATACACATAAAAACACCGCAAAAAATCATACTCAAAGACAAAACAAAGCTAGAAGAGATTCTAGCCGAGAGTGGCAAACAAAATGATTTAGTGCTGTTTGCAAATGATGCACCAAACTATATTTAAATAGGGTTATGTGTGATGAGATAGCATTTGGTTTATGTTTCGTCAAATTGTAAATCACAGCTTAACACCAATGCCACTAACCCATAGGCTACTTGCTTTCACTATTTGTATGTGTGATTGATAGAATCAATCACATGCCAAAGTTTAGATTCTGAAGTTATATTTCTTATCGCTAATAAAGAGCTATATTAACACACAAAAGCCTTACATTAAGGATTTTTAAACTTTATTAATGTGTGTATGTCTATGCAATTTTTAGACCCATTAAGTATCAAAACGACATGTCGATTTTTTCAAATATTTGATACATAAAAATATAAAAAGTAATGTATTTTTCTTGCCTACATTGTTTTAACTTGCATGCAAAGTATTTATAACCTATGTAATTGGGATGGCTTAGGTATTATAAAACATCTCACTCGGTAATGCAATGCCGCCCCGTAAAGTTCAAAGGTTGTATGTTTGTGCTATATGCTATATTTCACTTAACGCTGACCTACAAGGCTAATATTCTCCAGATTTACACTCAACATGTTTTTGTGAATTGTTAGGTAAAATCCAAACATACCAAGCAATCTGCAAAAACCATTGTAATAACCAACATTAATCAACTTCAAAGACAAAGACATCATCAGTTAATATGAGTAATATAGCTTAGAATCTACGATAGATTATCGCCAGATTCTATATATAATCTAATACATATCAAATAAAATACGCATTATACAACAGCTACTTCAAATTCTCATTTCTTAAGTTATGCTTTATTAAAAGTTTATCATATTCGCCACTTTCTTTAAGCTCTTTTATTGCTTCATTGATTTTAGCGAGTAATTCTGCATGTTTGCCTTTATCAAATGCGATGGATAGTCCCTCGCTGCCATCTTTTTCATGATAGAATCCAATAAGTTCTTCATTTTCTTTAAGGTAGCCTTGTGCGGTTGCATAATCTGCCAATGCCACATCGACTTTGCCCGATTTAAGGTTTAGTATCGCGCCTAAAATGCTTTCACTCATTACCACTTTAATATTGTATTCATCTTTCATTTTCTGTGCGGCTTGCTCTTGCACCGTGCCAAGAAATACGCCGACTTTTTTACCTTTAATAGAATCTTTATCGACTATATCAGCACTATCCTTTCGCTTTATATACAAAGTCTCACCCTCATAGTAAGGAATGCTAAAATCTACTTGCTTCATACGCTCTTGTGTCGCACTCATACTTGAGATAATCATATCGATTTTACATGCCTTTAATGCGGGTATAAGACCATCAAAGCTCATGTGATTTAGCGTATAGTTAAAGCCCACTTTCTTACTGACTGCATCAAGTATATCTATATCAAAGCCTATTATTTTTGCGTCCTGTTTGTATTCAAATGGCGGATACTCTGCATTTAAGCCAACTCTTAATTCCTTATCATTTCCACCACATGCCTCTTCCTTGCTACATGCGACAAAAAATAACGCAAAACCAACACACAATAACGACAAAATTTTCTTCATAAATTTCCTTTCTAGTGATTTAAAACCTTGTTTAAAAACTCTTTTAAACGCTCATTTTCTGGCGTATTAAAAACTTTATTGGGATTATCATCAACGACAATTTGCCCCTTTTCCATAAATAAGATTCTATTTGCAACATTCTTTGCAAAGCCCATCTCATGCGTAACAACAACCATTGTCATGCCCTCTTTCGCAAGCTCTTGCATTAAAGCTAGGACTTCTCCTACCATCTCTGGATCAAGGGCTGAAGTCGGCTCATCAAATAAAATAACGCTAGGATTCATACATAAGCTTCTAGCAATAGCAATGCGTTGTTTCTGTCCGCCTGAAAGCTTTGAGGGCTTCACACTCTCTTTATCTAAAAGTCCTACTCGCTGCAACAAGTTTCCAGCCTTTTGCATTGCCTCATCTTTTGTCATAATCCCTGTTTGGATAGGGGCTAATGTGAGATTCTCTATCACATTTTTATTATGAAAAAGATTAAAATGCTGAAAGACCATGCTAACTTTTTGACGCACTTTATTAATATCTGTTTTAGAATCCATAATGTCTATGCCATCGACTATGATTTGCCCACTTGTTGGCATCTCAAGTAGATTGAGACAACGCAAAAAAGTGCTTTTACCACCACCACTAGGACCAATGATAGCGACTACCTCGCCCTCTTTAATCTGCGTTGTGATTCCATGCAGAATTGTATGTTCGCCATAGCTTTTTACGAGATTATGCACCTTAATCATGTTTATGCAACTCCCTTTCTAAAAGCTTTGTAAGCCATGAAAAAATTTTCACACACATATAGTAAAACACCCCCGCAAATATATATGGCGTTGGATTATACAAAACCGCTTGTAATGCCTTTGCCTGCATTGTCAAGTCATTGACACTAATCAGCCCCACGACAGAAGTTTCTTTAAACACAACGATAAATTCATTCGCAAGGCTAGGCAAGATATTTTTAATCGCTTGTGGCATGATGATATGCCTCATTGTCGCAGAATGCGTTAGTCCCATAGCTCTACCAGCATCCATTTGCCCTTTATCTACACTTTGTATCCCAGCCCTTACAATCTCTGCGATATATGCCGATGAGTTTAATCCAATAGCAACAAGGGCGGCTAAAAAGTTATCATTCAATGTCGCAAATACAATATAGGCAAACACTAAAAGCTGTATAAGCAAAGGTGTCCCACGCAAAATATCAATGTATTCATCAATAAGAAAGTTTAAAATGCGAATTTGCAGCATTCTTAAAAATGCAAGTAAAACTCCAACCACAATACCTATAAAAACCCCACCAGTAGTAAGTATAAGCGTGATTCCAATGCTTTTAAAAGTCGCATTTAAATCCGCACTACTCAATCCATAAGGAAAGGTAAAGTAGAATCCAAGTCCTACGATTAAACAAAAAACAAAAAAGCGAAAGAAATTTTCCAAATAAAAACCTTATAAAATCTTAGAATTTCGATATTATCTAAAAATTTGCATTTTTGGTAAATGTTTATTTAAGTTTCTAAATGAATACAAAATCCCTCTTTAACAAAAGCTAATTTTAACTCACAATGCTTTGTGATATTTTTAAATAAAACTCGCTTCACATTACATCAATACAGAAAGTCTTTGTTGCGTTGAGATGGTGAAATAGTGTAGCCACATATATTAAGATTCTAAGCACAACCCGCTATTCAAAGCAGCATAAATGGGTAATTTTAGGCACTCTTTATAAAAAATATTTGCAATAGCAAATAATTTTTACATTATTTCACAACACATTGATTATAATACGATTTTAATTTTCATAACTCTAATAAACACTAAGCATAAAAGGCTATCTTTATGTATAAAATTGCGATACAAAGACCGGTTACAACCTTTATGTTTGCTATGGCTTTGATTCTATTTGGATTCTATGCGTTAAATAACATGGCAAAGGCGTTATTCCCTGATGTAGATTTCCCTGTTGTTGTGGTAAAGACGACTTATAAAGGGGCTAGTGCAGATACGATTGAAACAAAGATTACAGATAAGATAGAACAAGCGGTATTAGCTATTGATGGTTTAAAATTTGTATCATCAGTATCAGCAAAAAATATTAGCATAGTAACCGTTATGTTTGAGTTAGAAAAGCCCATTGAAGTGGCAGTCAATGATGTGCGTGATAAGGTCAATGCGATTGTGCTTGATTCAGAGATTGATAAGCCAAGTGTGCAAAAGCTAGATACAGGCAGCACCCCTATTGTTTCACTCTTTTTATCCACCGATAAGAGTGCGCCTGAACTCATGCGACATGCAAATAATGTCGTAGCTCCAATCCTGCAACGCATAGGTGGTGTAGGTAATGTGCAGCTTAGTGGCTATCGTGAAAGGCAGATTAAAATCTTCCCAGATCCAACTTTGATGAATAAATATGGAATCACTTTTACAGATTTATCGGGCATAATAGGCAAAGAAAATAGAGAAATGGATGGCGGTAGGCTTTTATCTAGCACAAAAGAATTTTACATTATCACAGATTCTAATAGCATAAGCGTTGAAGAAATAGGTGATATTACTATTAAAGACGGCTTAAAGCTAAGAGATGTAGCATTAGTAGAAGATGGACTAGCAGAAGAGAAGTCTTATGCGACCTATAAAGGCAAAAAAGGCGTGATTTTACAAGTGCAAAAAATCACGGGTGCAAATGAGATTCACATAGCAGATGGCGTAAAAGAAGCAATAGAGCAAATAAAGCTAGTAAGCCCGGGATATGATATAGAAACCTTTTGGGATACCACAGACTACATTCGCTCATCAATCAAAGATATTCAGTTTGACTTAGCATTAGGGGGTGTTTTAGCAGTATTTATTGTATTTGTATTTTTACGCAATGCGACAATTACACTAGTTTCTGCTATCTCTCTTCCCGTGTCAGTTTTAGGGACTTTCTTTTTCGTGCATGTTATGGGCTTTACGCTTAATATGCTTACAATGTTGGCTCTCACTCTTGCGATTGGGATAATCATTGATGATGCCATTGTTGTTATTGAAAACATACATAAAAAGCTAGAGCATGGCATGACAAAAAGACAAGCCGCCTATGAAGGTGTAAGAGAGATTGGCTTTGCTATTGTTGCAATTTCTGCGATGCTTTTATCGGTGTTTATCCCTGTTGGGACAATGAGTGGTATAGCAGGGAAATTTCTCTCAAGCTTTGGGCTAACCGTTGCAGTAGCTGTTGCTATAAGCTATGTTGTTGTTATAACTATCATTCCTATGTGTAGCTCTATTGTAGTAAAAGCAGAGCAGTCAAGATTCTATCATGCCACACAGCCTTTCTTTGAAAAGATAGATAGAATCTATGCAAATACTCTAGCATTTCTTATGCGTAGTAAGAAAAATATGACTCTTGCCACTCTTTGTGTATTTGGAGTCTTTATATTCTCACTCTATGTAGAAGGGACTTTAGGAAATGAATTTATGCTAAAAGAAGATAGAAGCGAGTTTCAAATCTCAATCAAGGCAAAGCCCGGAATCTCAATACAAGAAATGAAACGCAAATCAGAAATCTTTACAAAGATTGTAGAAAAGAATCCCTTTGTAAAATTCACTACACTTCAAGTTGGACCGGGTGATTTAGCCCAAGCCTTTTTCGCACAAATCTATGTATCCTTGCAACCACTAAAAGAGAGAAAAAAGCAAAAAGGCAATAATAGTCAAGATGAGATTCTAAAACAGATATTAGCAGAACTAAGGGCGAGTGAAGAAGTAAAAGAGCTTGATATTTATGGCTCTGAAGTGCCACTTGTTGGCGGTGGGCAGGATAATACACCAGTGCAAGTCGTAGTCTTTTCTCCAATAGATTCTATCATGCAAAAAAGTGTAGAGAATCTAGAGAGATTTATCAATGAAACAGAAAAAAGCTTTCAAGGGAAAATCACAAACTATCATAAAAATACTTCAGATTCTATGCCAGCATATAGGCTAAAGCCGATAAAACAGAATCTAGCACAATTTGGCATAAGCACAACAGATATAGGTCAAACTCTCTCTAGTGCGTTTTCAGGGGAAATGCAGGTAGCTTACTATAAAGAAGCAGGGAAAGAATACTATATTACTTTGAGAGCCCCAGATTCTAAACGCATTGATTCTAAAGATTTACAAAGAATCCAAGTGAGAACAAAAAATGGTGATTTGGTATTCCTTGATGGCTTAGTAGAGATTGAAGAAGGCTTTACTGCTACAACGATCAATCGATATAATAGACAGCGAAGCATAACTCTTGCAGTAGAGCCTATAAAGCATAGCGGGCTTAGTGTGGGCGAAATGACAAAGGCTATACAGGATAATGCAACAAGGGGTGCAAAATGGCTTGAGAGTGGAGCGGGATACAAGTTTATGGGACAAGCAGATAGTCAGGTAGAGAGCCAAGAGGCATTTAGCATAGCGATTTTAATGGCATTAGTGCTTATCTATCTTATCTTAGCTGCCCTTTATGAGAGCTTTATCCAACCTTTAATCATTATGATAACAATGCCACTTAGCTTTAGCGGTGCATTTTTTGCGATAAAACTTACAGGTGGGGCAGATGCGTCTATGAGTATGTTCTCTATGATGGGGCTAATACTACTTATTGGTATGGTAGGCAAAAACGCAACTCTGCTTGTAGATGTAGCAAACGAGCAAAGAAAGCTAGGCAAAAGCATAGCAGATTCTATACAATTTGCTGGACACTCAAGGCTTAGACCAATCCTTATGACAACTATCGCAATGGTAGCAGGTATGCTTCCTTTAGCCTTTGCCACAGGCGATGGCAGTGCGATGAAAGCCCCTATTGGCATTTCTATGATAGGCGGACTTTTAGTCTCTATGTTTTTATCCCTGCTTGTTGTGCCAATATTTTATAGAATCATCGCCCCACTTGATGAGAGATTCCAAAAACTTTATAAACCTAAAGGTGAAGATGTGCTAGATGAGAAATAGAAATTGTTAGCGTTGGTGTGATTGCGAAGTAAGAGCAAAATTTTGGTAGAGATTACACAAACAACAATGCTTTCGCATTGACATAAAATAACAAAAAAAGTATCCCCATATTTTCCCACTTTTAGTTTTATCGTCATCTCATCTCAATAAAAATATGCTACAATGCAATTTTCAGCTATTTTTAAAGTTTTGGATACGATATGAGTGAAAGCACACAAAAAAAAGAGCAAATATCACTAGAGAGAAACACAAAAGAAACACAGATTAATTTAACACTTAATCTCTATGGGAATGGCACAAGCGATATACAAACAGGCATTGGCTTTTTTAATCACATGCTTGAGGCGTTTTCAAAACATTCACTCATTGATTTAAATCTCACATGCAAGGGTGATTTGGAAGTCGATATGCACCATAGTGTGGAGGATTGTGGCATTGTGCTTGGAGGGGCATTGCATAAAGCTATATTTCCTGTGCAAAATATCGAGCGGTTTGGGAATGCTGCTGTTGTGATGGATGAGGCTTGTGTGTCGTGCGATATTGATATTAGCAATCGTGCATTTTTACTCTTTGATATGCAAGCCGCACAGAATGGATTCTATGGTAAAGCGGGAGAGTTTGATGTGGAGTTGGTAGAAGAATTTTTCCGTGCGCTTGTCATGCAGGCTGGGATAAGCACGCATATAGTTTTGCAGCGAGGAAAAAATTTGCACCACATTATAGAAGCCGCTTTTAAAGCATTTGCGGTGAGCCTAAGACGAGCGATAACAAAAAATGCTTCCATACAGATTCCAAGCACAAAGGGGTGTTTATGAGTGATATGATAAAAATGATAGTTTTAGATGTCGATGGCACTTTGACAAATGGGCAGATTGGGCTATTACATGTAAATGGCGTGATTGTTGAGACAAAAAGCTTTAATGTGAAAGATGGCATGGGTATTAGTGAGTGGATTAAGGGTGGTGGATTTGTGAGTGTTATTAGTGGTAGGCAGTGCATTTTGACGCAGCATAGAGCAAAGGAGCTTGGCATACATGAAGTGCATTTGGGAGTTGAGGATAAACTTGCGTGTTTGAAAGAGATTTGCAAAAAATATAAGATTTTGCCTGATAATGTGGCGTGTATCGGCGATGATGTGAATGATTTGAATATGTATGCGTTTTGTCGCTATAGCTTTGCTCCAGCTGATGCAAGTGATGTTAATAAAATGCGTGCCTCTTTTGTTACACATGCAAAAGGCGGTGAAGGTGCAGTGCGAGAAATGATTGATATGTTAGCGAGTATAAGGGATTAGGTTGTAGCACATTCTGTGTGGTTTTATAGCGCTTTATAACCTTTGTGAAATTGTCTTTCTTGTTTTGCTGTTTATAAACTTTTTGTTAATATCAATCGCTTTAGAATTTATCTTTGAAACTACTGGGTTACTGGGTTGTATGGGCAAAAAGAAACCTAGTTTCTAATTTTATCTCCATTAAGGAACTCTATGGATAATGCCTTGCAATCACAACTACAAAAGATTCCAAATGAACCCGGAATCTATCAATACTATGATAAAGATGATAAATTACTCTATGTGGGCAAAGCAAAGAATCTTAAAAAAAGAGTGAAAAGCTACTTCACAAAAGAATGCGGTCCAAATCCAAAAAATAGCCTTAGAATCCAGCACATGGTCGCACAAATCGCACACATTCACACAATCATTGTAGCAAACGAACATGAAGCCCTTATCCTTGAAAATTCATTCATAAAATCACAGAATCCAAAATACAACATTCTCTTACGCGATGATAAAACATATCCCTATATTACGATTAATCTTAATGACTGCTACCCTAGATTTAGCATCACAAGGCGTATCATAAAGCATAAAGATACACTCTATTTTGGTCCATATCCAAAGGGTGCAAAAGAGATACTACAAAGCCTTTATGAGCTTTTCCCCATAGTCCAACAGGCAAGTTGTCTCAAAGGTAAAAAACCATGCCTTTATTATCAAATAGGCAAATGCCTTGGCGTATGCAGCATAAAAGATTCTAACACAAAAGCAGAGTATGACTCATATATACAACAAGCCATAATACTTATGAAAAATACAAGCAAAATGCAAAAAGTTTTAGAATCTAGCATGCTTTCATTTGCAGAAAAAGAGCTTTTTGAACAAGCAAAGATATGTAAAGATTGCATTGATGTCTTGCAAGAGACTACGAAATTTTGTGCGGTGGATATGAAAAAGCTTTATAACGCTGATGTGTATAGCTTTGTATTGCAAGGCAGTAATGCGATATTATTTAAGCTATTTGTAAGAGATGGTAAGGTCGTAAGCACACATCATCAGTTTGTAAAACCAAATATGACAAATGACGCAGAAAACCCATCGCAAAAAGAGTTGATAAGAGAAGAGTTGGCATGTGAGATTTACACCCAAGCTTTACTAAAGATTCTAAAAGAAGGCACACTTTGTGATGACATTATCCTTGCTGATATTAGCACAGAGAGTTTGCAAACACTAAAAGATTCTATACCAGAGTTTGCTAATAAGCTATTTGCCCCGCAAAAAGGTGAAAAACTCCGTCTTGCCACACTCGCACGCACAAACGCCCTGCATATACTCACACATAAGACAAATCTATATGCAAAGCAAGAGCAAGTATTGCAAGAGATTAAAGATCTTTTTTCACTAGACCATGAGATTACAAGCATTGAGGTCTTTGATACAAGCCATCATAGCAGTAGTTTTATCGTAGGCGGTATGGTAAGCTATGTAGATTATGATTTTTATAAACCCGGATATAGACACTATAATCTAAGCGGTAAAGATGAGTATTCGCAAATGAGAGAAATGCTAACAAGACGCGCTAAAAGCTTTGATGAGAATCCAGCCCCAAGTCTATGGCTACTTGATGGTGGATTAGCACAGATTAATCTAGCTTTAGAGATTCTAGAATCAAGTGGGGCTAGAGTGAGTGTCCTAGCTATCGCAAAGGAAAAAAGAGATTCTAAAGCTTATCGTGCAAAAGGACATGCAAAAGATATTGTCCGCTCAAAGCATGTAGAGTTTAGATTACAAGCCAATGATCCCAGACTACAATTCTTACAAAAGCTACGCGATGAAGCTCACAGATTTGCCATTACCTTTCATCGTAACAAAAAGGTTGGGGATATTAGAAAGGGGTAGATTCTATGCTGTTGTAATGTGGTTTTTTGGATTATTAAGATATGAAAGGGTGTGAAATATAGGCAATTGCCATGTTAAATTGTAAAAAAGATAAAAGTCTGTTGTCGCACAGCTTTTAGATTCTATAACAACTTATAGTATTGAGCAAAGTAAAACATTTTGAAGCCTAGATTCTAAATAAGATTTTTACTTTTTAATGGGAATCTCAAACAATTTGCTACCAAATGCGATAAAGTCGTCCATGTTGCATACGCGAGTTTAGCTCAATAGATTCTCTTCTTGCATCACATGCTGCAAACATGCCTAATTCACATGCTACTTCTTGGTAATGCTCGTAGTCTTGCTTACTAAGAGATTTAGAATCCATATAAGCACAAGCGATGGCAAACTCTTTATCACATGCCCTTTTGCGATATTCTAAGATATGTTCGCGTTGTTTTTCAAAAGAATCGTTATTTTCATACACAAGTGAAAGCAAAAAGCACTCAAAAACTCCGCCTTTATCGCATTGTGTTTGTATGTGTTTTAGAATCCTATCAGCTTCTTGTGTTTGATTATTGCTGAGATAATGCTGTCGCATATACATACAGCTTAACTCATCATTAAAATAGCAACCATGCCGCATGTAAGAAAGCGTTTTTTTAGGATCTCGTGAGACACCACGCGCATCTTTACTTGCAACGATTAGCATACCACAGCTTAGTCCAACACCTGCGTTACATTCCTTATTAAATTGTGCGAGTATTGTTTCGCACACCTTGTTGTCTTCGAGATAGTAGCACTTGCCAAGCAGATTTACCTTTTGTGCTTTTTGTGTGTCATTAAGTATCTGGGCTTGCACTCTGGTCCATTTTAAATCAGGGTTTTGCACGAAAGAATTTTGAGATTTTTCTGCTACATTTGCCGTATTTGTCGCACAACCAACAAGAAATAAGCATATACATATTAACCGAAGCATAATTTTCCTTTTAACTAAAGATTCTATAACCCCCTATCTTCTCCCCCTTGCATCAAGCCCCTTTTTTACAGATCGTTCAAACTCCATAGCAAGTTCTGGGTGTTTTTCTTCAAATCTTTTTTGAGTCTCGATAATAATATCTTTTTGTGCGTTTTTGTGAAGAGATAGGGCAATGAGAATGTTTTTAATTTGTAGTTTGCTTAGTTCCAATTTATCATATTCGCTAAAAAGCTTATCTAGCACTTCTTGTAAATCGTCTAGTGAGCTAGAGCTAGAATCTAACACCATCATAACACTTTCAACACTAAATCCACCTGTTAAATCAATGTCAAACTCTCTTTCTTTTGGCTTATTCGATAGCACAAACTTAAAAAGTGCAAAGATAAATAACA
>NZ_JMKW01000031.1 GCF_000686565.1 Helicobacter bilis ATCC 51630 | reverse complement strand
CAAAACAAAACTTTAGAATCTCTAGCCCTTACCCTTTTTCGCCATTACTTTATAGACAATCCAAAGCGCAATGAATGGGAAGAAAAACCTTTAAGTGAAGTGTGTCAAATAAAAAATGGATTTGCTTTTAAGAGTGAAGAGTATAAAAAGATTGGGATACCAGTTGTTAGAACAACAAATTTTAAAAATGGTTTTGTAGAAAATCACAATTTAGTTTATCTCGATGAGAATGACAAAAACAAATATTCAAAATACTTATTGCAAGTAAATGATTTTTTGCTTGTAATGGTTGGAGCAAGTTTGGGAAAGTATGCTATTGTAACCAGCGAAATTTTGCCCGCCCTTCAAAATCAAAATATGTGGAATTTTAGAGTATTAGGAAGTGTTTCCCAGTATTATTTAAACTATGCAATGCAAGAAATTATTGCTAACAATATAAATACTGCTTCTGGGAGTGCGAGAGAATTTTTTCAAAAGTCTTATTTTTATAAAATCCCAATTTTAATACCACCAAAAAATATTATGATGAAATTTCATACGCAAATGGATAATTTTTACCATAAAACAACAAACAATCGTAAGCAGATTCAGAATCTCCAAGCAATGCGGGATATGTTATTAAAAGCAATATTTGCTTAGGTGTTGTTATGACTTAGGGGGATATTTCAGCTTTTTTCATGACAAGGAAAAAAGAGGGTTATAACAATAGGCAATAAAGCCTAAAGATAGAAAAATGGGGAGAGGGTAAATACAATACATAAGACAAAGAATCTAAAAGCGATTTAGAGCAACTTCACCTTACCCTTATGCGTGGTGAGTATGCCCTGTGTCTTTAGGGTTTTTAGGGTGCGGGATAGAGATTCTGGTGCGATATTTAGGGCGTTTGCGATGTGTCGTTGGGTGAGTGTGTGGAGGCTGTCTTTGTTGTGTGAGAGATAGCTTAGAACTTTTTCTTGCAAACTTTGATTTTGCAGGGCAATGTGAGATTCTAAAATCTCTATCTTTTTGCATAGCGAAGTGATAAAAAGCAAACAAATCTCGCTATTACTCAAACAATGCGTGTGGAAACTCTCTTGGCTTATGGTGATAATCTCACATATTGAGGCACATTCGGCATTTGCTGGGTAGGGGCTTTGCATAAAAAAGGGCATTTCAGCGATGAATTGCGGAGATGAAAGTGTGTGTAGTGTCAGCTGTGTGCTTGAGATATGCTCTTTTGTCTTATAAAGTCGCACTTTGCCGCTAAGAAGCAAGTATAGATGCGTAGGCATAGCACCTTGAAGGAATAAAATCTCGCCGTTTTGATATGTGCGTTTATTGCCCATTTGCTCTAAAATATTAAAAAGTTTTTGCATACATAATCCTTAAAGAAATATAGAATCTTAACATATATCAATGTTTTCTTGTGTAATTTTGTCTAGCATTGCGTTGAGATTCTATGCATCATTGATGAAAGGATAAAAATGGAAGCAATCTATCCATATATGCTTACGCTGCATTTGCTTTGTGCGATTATATTTTTAGGATTTATTTTCACCGATGTGGTGCTGCTTAGTCCGCTAAAAAAGGCACTTGGCGATGAGTTAGCCGATAAGATTTTTAGCATTATCTCAAAGCGGGGTGTGAAGATAATGCCCCTTTGTCTGCTTTTGCTGCTGCTGAGTGGCGGGGCGATGATAAGCCGTTATGTAGGCACAACGCAAGGAGTTTTTGACTCGCCTTTGCAGGTGCTATTGATGATAAAAGTCGTGTTGGCGTTGTGTATTGTGTGTATGGTGGTTGTGTCTTTGTCGTGTAAGTTTTTAGGACTAAAAAATCCATTGGCAAAGAGCATTCATAAGGTGGCTTTGGTGCTTGGATTTTTCATCGTGGTGTTAGCAAAAATGGCATTTTATATGTGAAGTTAATTTCAAAAAGGAGCAAATATGCAGGAAAAATTTGATGTGATAAACGAAGATTCTATTATTAGGCTTATGGATATTTTTTATAATAAGGTGCGTTTTGATAAGCGTGGGCTAGGCGATGTGTTTAATGCAAAGATTGGCAGTGATGATATGGCGTGGGAGAAGCATAAGGCAAAGATTGCGACATTTTGGCAAGGTATGCTTTTAAATAGTGGTGATTATAGCGGACACCCTTTGAAAGCCCATCTTGACTTGCCCCCTTTTCCTAGAGAGCTTTTTGCTGTGTGGCTTGAGCTTTTTAAGCAGAGTTTAGAATCTGTATATGCAAAAGAAGAGCATATTGCAATGATTATAGAAAGGGCTGAGATGATAGCTAAGCGATTTATGTTTATGCTGTATGAGAGTGGGTATAATAGGTAGATTTTTGTGGGGTTAGCTAGAATCTTAAGTAAGATTCTATATCAATAATTTTGTAATGAGTGTTTATCTAAACTATGGATAGAATCAAATTGCACCGCTAAAACACATAGCTATAACTCATACCTGAAAACATGGAGTTTTTCAGGCTATCAGCAGTGGAATATATGCTGTTGGAAACAAGTGGTTTTGCATAATTTCCAATTTCTTCTTTACCATATGGTATTAGAATCTGCCATGTATATTCGATTCTATGTTTTGCAGCAATATTTACCCCAACTCCAGCTTCAAAACCCAATGCGGGAGAGAAACTCATCTTTGAGATTCCAGTATAATGAGAATGTCCGCCAAGCAACACACCAAAAGATACACTTAAACCAGAATTTGGCTTTTTAAAATTAAATGGAATATCTATAATAGCATCTACATGAAATAAAATATTTTGCACATAAATTGATTTGTCGCTCTTTGTGGCAGTTGGATTACTTTCTCCATTAAGTGTCGCACCCATATAGTCATAGCTCATATAGAATCTATTGCCCCATAAATAGAGTGATGGAATCTTATCTTGAAAAGTTTGATACCCTCCCTTTAGTCCAAATCCTACTATATTGCCTTTTATATCTAGTGTTGCAACAGAGAAAAGATTGCCAACATATAGTCGAGAGTGAATACTTGCAAATGGGATATTAAAGCCTATAAACCAACCTCTTTTCTTTGCATTATAACTTTCTTTTTCTGGACTAAGCCCACCCCAGCCATTATTATTTCTCATATCTTGATTGTGTGTGCTATTTTGCGGCATATTATCATAAGGGTTATCCATATAATCTTGTTGCATTGACATAGGGTTATTTGCAAACATTATGCTACACAATACTGCACTTATACTTACTATTTTTCTCATATTTTATTCCTTTTCTATAAAATCAGGGCGTATTCTACAACAAAAAAACGCAAGTAGGGCAAAAAGATCCGTGCCAAAATGAGAGTTAATTAGGTGTTTGGATGGGATTTGTAGCCCATGTGGTTACAAATCCCTAATATTATAAAAGGCAAAAACAACATGTATAAAAAGATTTTTATTTAAAAGCCAAATGGGACTCGAATTAATAGAGATACCCGCATTTACAAACACAAATAAAATATGGTGAATACACATTTAATGACTATAAGATATATTTAATGCTTAAAATTGCTTTTTTTGGCAAACATTAGAGTTCATTGCTTATAAAAAGAGGGTGTTGTCAAGTTATCTCACACAATGCTATGCATCCCCCAAAATGGATCAATGAGTATATAGCCCTTTTTAGCAAGCATGTTTGATTTTGGAATCCTTCTTGTGTCATTAAAAACTTGTGTTGGCATAATGATTTGTTTGTCTGGATTATCAATGAGATAGGAAGCCCACCAGCTAAATGTCGAATTGGCAATAACTGCATGTTTGCAAGCTCTCATAAGCTCCATTTCTTCTGCTGCATTGCCTTCACCATTAGCTTTAACAAATTCAATATGGCAACCCGTAAAGTCAAGTAAATTGCATAAATTTTTCTCACACCATTCTATATCATTACTAAAAATAAAAATATGTGGTTGCCCTAGCCTAGTTTTCAAAATCTCTAGCGCGCTTTGATAATAGGTTTTTCCTAAACGCACATAGCCTCCATCTGTTGCTTCCATTTTTAAATAATCCCCCAATCTTACATGTAAAAATACACTATTTTCTGTTTTCTCTATCTTTTCTTTTAAAGCTTGATTATGTGGTTTTAAGGGTATTTTTAGACAAAATTCTTCTCTTATTATAGAATCTATCTCATCAAAATATATAAGATTTTGAAAGTATCCAAAGGGATAAGCGTGTTTCTCTAAACTATTATTTAAATACATTTTTACAATGTTATCGCCTTGTGGATCTTCATCATAAAAATATTTATAATGTTTTAATGCTAACCAGTATAATTTATGATATTTACTTCTTGTAGCGTATCGAATGTATTGCAATGGGAAGTTGTATTTCAAAGATTTGTCATTAGAATAAAAATATTTAACTAAGGTTTTGTAATCAAAGCATAGTGGCAAAGAGATGTTATATAACATTAACTCAAAAAGTCGTAGGTCTTGCCCCCCCCCCCCCATTAGTCATTGCACTATTTGTAGAATCTTGACTAAAAGCATCTTTATGTAAATTCTCATTAAAATATGTTGCATCAAGCAAAATAGGATAGCCCTTTAAACTCATAGCCTTTGCAAAAGCATAAATAAACATTTGATTACCAAGTCCGCCAACAAGCCGTATTAACATAAAAATTCCTTTGATTTTATTGCAATTAACAGATATTTTGAAGTTATGAAAGCTGTATTATAGCATAAAACATTTATATCGCATGACTATGCTCACTTCAGGCTAGAACATGCAGCACTACATTTTTTTACACTCACTAATCTTCAATACGAATATCTTCTTCACTAGAATCTTTTGTGTTGAAATAAAGGCTTGTTACGCCGATAATAGCGGCAATGCTAGAGGCAATTAACACAGAGATTTTTGCTAAATCTACACTCATATTTGAGCTATACGCAAGATTTGCTACAAACATAGACATGGTAAAGCCTATACCTGCTAATGCACCAACAGAAAAGATTTGTGTATTTGTTAAACCTTCTGGTCGCTTTGCAAGGCGAAGTTTCTCACTAAGCCATGTAAAGCCTAAAATGCCTAAGGGCTTACCAATCACTAAGCCTAAAATAATGCCCCAAAAGATTCCATCAACGCTAAAATTAAGACTAGAATCAATAGAAACTCCTGCATTTGCAAAGGCAAATAAAGGCACGATGAAATACGCATTTAAAGGTTGTAAAATATACTCAATCCGCACGAGTGGATTTTGTGCGTATTTTGAATATCTAGCGATTGTGTCTAGAATCTCCACTCTTTCATGCTCTTTGTGCATATCAACTTCTCTTTCCATATCACTTTTTGAACTCATAAATTTTTTAATATTTTGATATGAACTTACAAAAAAGTCCTTAAAACCATACAAAATCGCCCCAAATCTATTTCTCTCTTCTGTGTGGCTTGGCGTAAAAGTGGTAAAATCTGCCCTAGTTTTAAAATAAAGCTTATTATAAGCCTCTTTTAATCCAAGATAGCTATGCTGTGATATTTGAGACTTCCCCGGTATTGTAAAAGCAAGTAGCACTGCCCCAACGGTAGCATGCACCCCACTTAGAAAAAAGCAAATCCAAAGTAAAAAGCCCACTGCAAAATAAAGTGAAAGATACTTAATATCCAAATAATTAAAGGTGATTAACACAGCAAGTAGCACAATGGCAATATAGATATAAATCCAATTAATCTGATCGGTATAAAAGATAGCAATAACACTAATCGCACCTAAATCATCAGCAACCGCTAAGGTTACAAGAAAGATTTTAATCACACTTGGAATCCTTTTGCCAAGTAGCAATATAACGCCCAAGGCAAAAGCCGTATCAGTACTCATTGCAACGCCAAAGCCATTTACACTCGGTGTGCCTAGATTGAAAAAAATATATATCGCACTAGGTAAAACTAACCCTCCAATAGCCCCAAACACAGAAAAGCTTACCGCACGAAACCCAGCCAACTCCCCATAAAGCACTTCGCGCTTCATCTCTAAGCCCACCATGAGAAAGAAAAAAGACATTAACACATCATTAATAAAATGTAAAATACTGATATGTATAACTCTAGTCCCGCCGATATGAAAATCCAAATACATACCAAAAAATTCGTTATAAAAGATTCCAAAGTTTGTATTTGCAATAATCATTGCTATGATAACGCAGAAAAAGAGTAAAACACCGCCAAATGATTCATGTGTGATGAAGTTTTTTAGCGTATTGTTTGCATGATCGATTTTGTCTTGCTGCATCTCTTGTGTATGTATGTTTTTATGCTCTAGCCCCATAGTTTTGCCTTAAAGATATGTAAAATTTATAATTGATTTTTTATTAAAAGATTCTATATTTTATAGAGTGATTTCTTTTACCGCAACATTGTCTTGCAAATAGACTAAATAGCCTTTTATTTGGGACTTCTTTTGAGAGATAGTAGCAATAGATTCCATATAAGATTGTAATTGTGCGGTATGCTCTTGCAACAATGCTTCACTGATATTTTGACTACTTTTAAATTCTATAACAAAAAATTCCTCTCCATTTTGTATAAGGGCATCTAATCTTTTTATGCTATTTTCTTGCAGAAAAGACAGCTCACATTTTATCGTATTTTTATCCATATATAGCAATTTTTCAAGGCTAGATTTAAAAATGTTATTTGCCTTTTGTAAAATCTCTACAATCATGCTTTCATCTAGATAGAATCCATATAAAAAGTTTAGCATAGTATAAGGATTTTTAATGCCGAAACCTAGCATGAGTTCAAGCGAGTAATGAAGGCTTAATCCCAAAATTTGCTTATGCTGCATAGAAATATTGTGCTGATAGAAAGAATCTTTACTCTCTTGTAAAAACTCTTCTTGTGTTGTATTTTTAGCTTGTAGCTTGCTAATAATTGTGAGATTATTTTGTGTTTGCTTAGAATCTCTTTTTGTCTGTATTTCTTTGCCATAGATTTCATTATCTTTTAAAGCAAGATGTGTTGCAATAGAGCTTTCTTTGTTTGCAAATATATAAAGCCCGATTTTAGCTCTCGTGCATGCTACATAGAGATTATTATATTCTTGTTGCAGGTTTTCCCTCTCTTTTTTATCCGCTAAATCTTGCAATGTCTTGTCTCTATAAATATTCATAGCCTTTGTTGTAGTATCTATGCGTATAGAATCTAAGAAAATATCATTATAACTATAAAGTATTTTTTCATTATTATTTTGTTTTTGTGCCTCGTAGTCTAAATATATCACATACTCAAATCCAAGCCCTTTAGACCCATGCACACTCATCGCATGAATGGCTTCTTCTTGCATGATGACAGATTCTCTATTTTCTATCAACTCAAACAAAGAATCAATACTTTTTATATCAATATTTTCACTTGCTATTTCTAGTAATTCCATGCAATCATCATTATAGAATCTTAGAGATTCTATAATGCTTTTTATAGATTTTGCAAGTGAATAATATGTAGAAGTTTGTTGCGGGATAGTGATATATTGATTATCAAAATAGCTTTTTCCTAAGAGTTTATTGAGCTTTTTTTGTGCGAATTTATAATTATTTCTTGCTTTTCTTAGCTTTTCTTGTAGTGATTCTGTGGAATCTTTTAGTCTTGAATCTTGTGGGCTAAAATCTTGTTGTATAGTTGCTTTCTGCATAGAATCTTGCAACATACCTAACCTAGATTCGATAAGCTTTATTTCATCTCTATATTCTTGTGTTTTAAAGACATAAAATATTGCTTGTATGCTTGGCTGATTTATTAGCTTTCCGCTTTTATCAAGGTTTAGTTTTATAGTAGAATCATTCTCTTTTAAGAATAGATTAAATTCATGTAGGGTATCTCTTTTTCTTGCTAGAATGACAATCTCTTTTTTTGGCACATTAGATTCTATAAGCCTATTTAGCTGCGTGAGAGTATCTGTGAAGACTGCGTTTTTATTTATCTCTTTATCACCAGTGTCTTCATACAATTTCACATTCACCACACCGCTTATATCTTGTGAATGTTCACTATAAAGCTGCTTTATATACTCTTCTTTATAGAGATTTGCAAACTTATCATTTACAAAATCAATGATTGCTTTTTTACTGCGATAATTATGGCTTAGACTTTCTTGCTGCATGGAATCTAGCCTTTTTGTCTTCTCAAATACAGAGATATTTGCACCACGAAAGGCATATAAACTCTGCTTAGAATCTCCCACAAAAAACAAACTTTTAGAATCTTTTGTCCCACTTCCTGCAAGGATTTCATTAAAAAGTGGCTCAAAGATTCTATACTGCATAATGCTTGTATCCTGATATTCATCAAAGAGTATATGGCTAATGCAAGAATCTAGCCTAAAAAAGAAATAATCACTTTGAAAATCCCCATCTATCATTAAAGTATCAGTTGCAATAGCAAAAACTTTATGTGCGATGGATTGAAAGCTTAGTATATTATGCTTTGATTCTATCTCTCTTATAGCCTGTATGTAAATCTCCAAAAACATGTATAAATGCGATAATAACGCACTCTCAACACACATTGTATATAAGATTCCAAGCTGTTGTATCTGCTCGCATTTATATGCGATTTCTTGCTGCATAGATTCATTTAGCTTTAAGTCTTGCTTGATATAGTTATGCTTTTTTTCTACTATGAGTTTATGTTGTAATATCTCTTTGGCACTACTAGATTCTAATTTTTCACATATTGCTTTTGTGCGGGGTTTAGTCTCCCCATTTGGTGCAATATTTTGTAAAAAATCGCTAAGCTGTTTGGCATGAGATTGAATTATTTTTTCAATGTGTTTTGGGTTTAGTTGTGCTATCTCGTTCATAGAATCTAGATTTTTGTTATTTTGCACCATAAACTCCGCAACCATTCATAAGAGATCAAATCTATAATCTAAGCATTGAATAAATGTAGTATTTTGTTGAGATTTGCTCTCTTTGCTTTTGGTATGATAAGAAACATATCAAGCCCCCACCATATCGCTACACCCACTAAGCCCACATAACCTGCGATAAGCAAACTCAGCGAAACAATAGCCAAATCTGATAAATGCGTAAAAACCGCACTAATCATCAATAATGCATAAGATATAAACAAAAGGCTAACTTTCAATGCACCAATAACCCGATCTCCAATCATAAAGCGACCTACACCAAAAATGCCAAGTATTACACTGCCAACCCAAAACACCATTTGCACATTATAAAGCTTAAGTAAGGGCAAACCTATAACTATTTTTGCAAGCCCTACTTTATCAAGTTTTTTTAGCTTGCCTTTCACAAGCGTAATGCCTTCATTTGGAATCTTGTCGTATAGATGCAACATAATAAGTGATGGAACCATGATTTTCCTTTTACATTACAAGATTTTTTAGTTTGTTTTTAAAAAGCAATCCAAGAATCTCTTCTTCTTTGATTTGATTTGTATGGATTGTGCGTTTATGTTTTGTGCTTAAAATCTCACACAACTCTGCTATACATACAGGGCAAATACGCAAGGGATGCTCATAAAAAAGCCTTGTATCTACGCCACTAGAACGCACTCGATAATCAAAGGCATTTTTTGTCGGCACACATACTTTTATTAACTCTTGTGATACCCTTTTTATTGCTTCACATCGAATGAAATGCAAATATGGTGAATCTTGCTTTGCAAATGTGCGTTCATCAAGAACATAAATATAAGCAGTTGCCAAGTGAAGCTCTGCCCCAATGTATAACTCAAAAAATTTAGAATTGCTGTTAGATAAATCAATTTTCATTCCTTTTTGCAAGGTTTCGCTATCAAAAACACTTAAATTTGCTAAATGTTGTAATATTGTTTGTGTTTTGGAAAAAAGCTGTGAATCTTTTAATGATTTTTTTATCACATGATTGCTTTGTGCTGTGCTTGTGGCATTAGATTCTATATGAGTTTTTGTAGGGTGTTGCGTTTTAGTAGAATCTATTGTTTCAATAGATTCTTTTTGTATGGGATTTTGGGTTAAATCCATGCTTGAATCTTGCAGTATGCTTGTATCTGGTATGGCTATTGGCTTGATTGGATTTTGAAAGGTTTTTAGGAAAGCATGTTGTGCGCTATCTTGCATTATTCTAGTCCCTTTTGGTTGCGTGTTTTATAATTGTATATTTTGATTAGCATTTTTTACCTTTAATTCCTTATAAGATTTTACACATTTTAGAATCATAATTTTACATATCAAACAAATGAGTATTCTATAAAAAACCAAACTTTTATAATACTGCAAAAAACATACATAAAGTAGATTCTATCCTTGAAATTGCAATCTCATATATTTGTCATTTTGGTAATTGTAAAGACTCTATATTTGGTCTTTTTGCTTGATAGGGTGCTATCTCTTTTTCACTCATTTTTCGCCATACAAGTGTTTTGCCAAATACGCCTTTTTTATCCTTACTTACACGCACTTTTAGCTTATCATTATCCCACTCTGCACTTACATGATAGGTTGTGCCATTTTGAAAGTTATAGAGTTTGCCATTATGATATTCATTATCTTCTTTATTATATGTAAGATTCCATAAAAAGACACTTCCACCGACTTTTCTATCGCGAAGCTTTGGATCGGGATTTTTCACATCATTGCCAGAATCTTTGCCACTTTTATTTGCAAAGCCCACACCATAAAATTTGCCATTTTTTTGAAAAATCTCAACATAAGATTCATCATCTTTTGAAGGTATCGCATACACACCAGCAATATCACTTGCAAACAACACAGAGCTAAAACACAGCATAAAACAAGTTAGAAGAAAACGCATAAAAAACCTTTAATAGAATCTAGTAAAAATAGTTGAGATTATAACATACAAAAAAACCATATTATAAATATGTCTTACTTTGTGATATATTTTGGAGAATCTCTATGTATCATGGCATAAAAACTCCATGACAGCCATGCGGATTTTCACACCATTTTGCACTTGTGTCAGCACCTTGCAACAAGGACTTGCTAATACATCATCATCAATATCAATGTTTCTATGCACAGGTCCGGGGTGTAAAACGATAATATCTCTTCCTTCAATCAAGTCTTTAGTAATACAGAATCTATTCGCATAATCTTTCAGGCTACCATAAATCTGTGTGTTATGCCGCTCTGTTTGTGTGCGTAATGCCATGATAATATCTACTTCATCAATCACATCTTTTAGGTCATGTGCGATTTGCAATCGTGTTTTGTATAGAAAATGTGGTGGGGCTACTAGCACGACATTTATGCCAAAACGAGTGAGTAACTCAATATTGCTATTTGCTACCCTTGAGTTTTTAATATCCCCAACGATTGCTACTTTTTTACCTTTTAGCACAGATAACCCACGCAAACAATCATTATCGCCAAAATGATTTGCCATTGTGTAAAGGTCAAGCAGGGCTTGTGTCGGGTGTGCGTGTGCGCCATCACCGCCATTAATGATGGGGCAGGAAGTAAAATGTGCTAGAAAGTTTGGTGCGCCAGCACTTTTATGTCGCACTATGATTCCATGTGGCTGCATAGCATTTAGCGTTGCAGCGGTATCTGCCATGCTCTCACCCTTAGCAGTAGAGCTTTTTGCTACATCAAGGCTTATGACTTCCCCGCCAAGATTCTTAATCGCTATGGCAAAGCTACTTAATGTGCGGGTAGAGTTTTCAAAAAATATGGTAATAAATCGTTTATTTTTCAGCGTTTCTCTATTGTCAGTCATGGCTGCAGTGCGTTCAAATATATGCTTAATCTCTTCTACATGTAAATCAGTGGTTTGTATGAGATGCCTTATACTCATGTTTTACCTTAAAGTGTAATTTAGCTAAGTATTATAACAAATTTGCTAGAATACGCAGTAAATCTTTATATGAAAGCCATGTATGCGGATAGTTTTTAGGAATCTTTTATTATTGTTTTGTGTGTTGTGTTTTGGTTGCTCATCATATTTCTCAAAGTCTGAATTTTTAGATACGCCGACTGAGCTACTAGCACAAAATAGTCGCATGGTTTTACTTTCAGGTGTTGATGAAAAGCTAAAGATTGCCGCGAGATTAACGCATTTAAACAGCCTTGATAGCAGCATTTATAATGGTAGGGAATACTTTTTTTTAGAGATATTTAACGATGATGAATATGTTATAGTCCCAGATTCTATGCAGCTTAGCATGTTTGGCAGAAAGCCTTTATGGATACGCCCCATAGAAGCTAGAGAGTTTGATGACTTACTCACTTTATATAATAATCTATCTAATGGCTATCTCATTGCGTTTAGATACCCATCTGTTTTTGAAAAAAAGAACATGAAAATAGAGCTTAATATAGAGACCTTTAAACCAGCAGTATTTGACTTTTCATATATTATATTGGATTCAAAGTTGTGAATTTACATGATTTTTATGAGATTCTGTGTATAAATAATCTGAAATCGAATGACATAATATTTTGCTTTCATTATAGGGAATATTTTAGTTCTATATTTCATTGCGACATGGATTTTAGTTTGTCAATGCAAGAATTATTTAACGGCAAAGATTCTATTAGCATGGTTTTAAGTGGCATATTATTCTTATTATGTTAGCATTATGGTTTTGAAAGATTCTGTCTCAAGGAAGTAATATGTGCTTAGCAATCCCCTCTAAAGTCATAAGCATAAATAAAGAAACGAATATGGCAACACTTGATACACTTGGGGTGCAGCGTGAAGCAAGCCTTGATTTAATGCAGGATAATGTAGCTATCGGCGATTTTGTCTTACTGCATGTTGGCTATGTTATGGGTAAAATTGATGAAGAAGATGCGATTGAGAGTCTAAAACTCTATGCAGAAATGATAGCAGCCATGCAGGAAGAAGATGAAGAGCGACTTATGCTAGAAGAGGCAAATGGATTGTGAGTATGTGGCTTACAAGAAGCATGTTGGTATAATCCATGCCATTTAAGCTTTGATATAGATTTTAAGCAGAGAAAATAGCTTTAATTATGAAGCACAATCAATAACAATTAAAAACAACTAAGATTATTTTAGAAAATTAGAAAAAACGCATCACATTCTAATGCACTTCAATAACATTTGTAATTCAACACAAATGTTCACTATACCACTTAGGGAGCTTTTCCATACCAGAATCTTTAAACATATCTATTTTGCTTTTAGCATTTATCTCCCAGTAATCTAAGTCTTGATTAAAGCTTGTAGCACTCTCAAACATTCTATCCATATATCTCACATTGTGCATACGCCAGAATCTTAACTCTTGATTAAAAGAAGTTGCATTTCTAAACATTTCGCTAGTATTCCACACATCTGCAAGATTCCATTTATTTAAGGGCTGATTAAACTCTTTTGCATTTTTAAACATAGCACTCATGCTTGTTACATGGCTTACATTCCATGTATTTAAGCTTTGATTAAATTTCAACGCCCCTTCAAACATAGATCGCATTTCACGCACTTTTGATACATTCCATGATTCTAGGGGCTGATTAAACTCTTTTGCGTTTTTAAACATGGCAAGCATGCTTTCTACCCTTGAGACATTCCAAGAATGCAAGGGCTGATTAAAACTTATCGCGTTTTCAAACATATTTTCCATATATTTTACTTTGCTTACATTCCAAGCGTTAATATTTTGATTAAAAGAAGTGGCAAAGGCAAACATAGCATTCATATTGATCACATTTTCCACATTAAGAGATTCTAAAGCACCATTAAAAGACTTTGCACCATAAAACATCTCACGCATACTCTCAACATTTTTTGTATCCCATTTATTTAAGCTTTGATTAAAGTTTTCTGCCTCAAAAAACATGGCATTCATATAACGCACATTCGCCACATTCCAAGATTCTAAAGGCTGATTAAAAGCTTTAGCTCTTGCAAACATGTTATTCATGCTTTCAACTTTAGCTACATTCCATCGTGAAATATCTTGATTAAACTGCATGGCATCAGCAAACATAAAGTCCATATTTGTAACATTTGCTACATTCCATTTAGAAATATCATGGTTGAAATACTTTGCATGATCAAACATTGCATACATATTGGTAACATTTTTGACATTCCAAGATTCTATACCGCTAAAATCTCTCCGCATCGAGTTTTTAAACAACGCACTCATATCCTTAATCGCACTTGTATCAATGTCGCCTAGCTTTATGGTATTATTATCCACAAGGGCTTTTAGCTCGTTTTTTGTCTGCGGTGCGTGAAGTTTTTTTGTAGTTTTTGGTTTTGTAGCTTTTTGTTTAGAATCTAGCTTTTCTTCTGTGTCTTTTAGATTAGATTCTGTGCTTGTATCTTGTGTTTTTGTGTCTTGTTTTTTATCTTTATTTACATTGCTTTTAGAATCTTCTGTGTTTGGGTCAGCTTTAGAATCTTTTTCTGTTTTACTTGTAGTTTCTTTAGAATCTTTAGAATCCGGTGTTGTATTTTTCACACAACCTAGCATTACAATATGACAAAAAAATAAAGTGGCAATAAACATAAAACGCATAATTATTCCTTTACTTTATAGATTTAAAATCTAAAACAATTGCTGTCATGTTTAGACCTTGGGCGAAACACCTAGTATGAAATCTAAAAAGATATTTTGCCTATAAATCAAAATGACAAGATTTTAGATTCATTTTTTTGCACCTCGTAAGACCACAGCCACCCATTTGGATAAGAATCCATTTCTAGCAATTATCTGCGTTTAATAACAGGTGCACCAACTTCATCTACTTGTTGCGTGGTTTTAGAAGTTTTACCCATTTCATCACAAGCGACTTGCAAGCCTAGCTTGCATGACTTTTGATAGAAGCTTTTTGCTAAGTTTTTATTATTTTCATATTTATCAAACCAGTATGCAACATAGCGACACGACATAGCTTCATTTAACGCACAAGAGCGTTTAAAATAATCGATAGTTTGGGGTGATTGCATAGGCAGTCTCACAAAAGGCGCAATGGCATAGCCTAAGTCAAGCCCCTTTGTTACAAAATAATCAACATCAGCATAATGGTCTATTATACGCAACATGCGCGCATGAAAAAAGCATGAGGTCGCATCATCTCTCTCACACTCTTTTTTTGTAAGACTTAATGCTTTATCTACGATCATTTCATCATTATGATGTTTTAGAGATGGTGCGATAATTTGCTTTAAAAACTCGTTGTTATCATCTAAGGCTTCAAATGCAAAAAAGAGATTCACACAGCCTAAACTCTCACCTTTTTTACACGCTTTTCCATTCTTTACAATGCTTTTTGTAAGATCTTCTGCAAACTCCGCACTATCGTAGTTACTTAATGCCCTTTCTTCCCCAATATAATAGGCATTTAAGCATTCAATGACTGAGCCAAGCTTGCATTCCTTATAATGAAGTCCATAAGCCTTATCATACTCTTCGTCTGCTATGGCAACATTCGCATAATAGCCTGAAGTTTTACCATGTAGTTTATTCATCTCTGCATGTAAAGCGGCAATTTCTTCTGCTACACCTTCTTTATCATCGTCTTTATCTACGTTAGAATTCCCCGCACAAGCGATTAAAAGCAATGCCATTAAGAAAGCAAAGATATTAACACTAACCTTTTTCATATATTCCTCACCTATTATCATTTGGAATCTAAAGTATAACTAAAAATCGTGATTTTTAAGATATAAAGGGGGTAATATTTTGGTTTTTATAGTCTATTGCCACAAGCACACAGCACACAAAGCGTGTAGTTATGATACATGCTTAACAAAAAAGTATATCGCAACATTGCGGATAAGATATATGCTATAAAATATGGCAAGACATGATTGCTTCTTACATCTTCGTTTTAATCTCAATGCCTAGCATATTAAAGCCTGTTGTAAGGCTTAAAGATACAAGTAAGAATATTTTTAGAATCCCTGCTTCATGCTCGGTTTGTAAGATTCTATGTGCGTTGTAGAATGTGTGAAAAGATTTTGCGAGATTCTTTAGATATTCACATAATTTCTGTAATGCTCTCTCTTCATAACTTTGATTTAGCACATAAAAAAGCCCTAAACTTTGCAGTATTAGCTGCATGCTATCTTGTCCTAAGGAATCATTACTATCTAATAAAGTGCTTAAGTCTGTTTTGTTTATGTCTTCAAGTGATAGGCTAGATTTTTCTAGTAAAGTATGGATTCTAGCATTTGCATAATTGATATAAAACACGGGATTTGAAGAATCTTCTTTACTTAAATCCTGCACATCAAACTCCAAATGCGTATCAAGGCTCTTACTCAAAAATACAAACTTTAAGCTATCAGCCCCAATATCATTTACCACATCTTGAATGAGAATGAAATTCCCCGCTCTTTTACTCATTTTATAAGGTTGTCCATCTTTTAAAAGACTTACCATTTGTGCGAGTAATACTTCTAGATTATTAGAATCAAAGCCCAAAAAATCAATACTTGCTTTAATGCGTGCTATATAGCCATGATGGTCAGCACCCCAAATGTTAATGTAGTGATTATAATCTCTATCAAACTTGTCTTTATGATAGATTATATCCCCTGCCATGTAGGTTGGCATACCATTATCGCGGACCAAAACCCTGTCTTTTTCATCGCCTTTAAGTGTTGATTGTAGCCATATTGCACCATCTTGGTGTAAAAGGGCATTATGTGCTTCTAGGGTTTTCATCGTGTCATCAAATCTTGTGTATAGCTCTTTTTCACTCACAAAATAATCAAAGTCAATGGATAAAGAAGCTAGATTCTCTTTAATTACTTCTAGCATCATGTCTTTTGCGTATAGTCCTATCTTTTGTAAAATATCTGTTTTTTGTGAATCTGCTGTGCGAAAAAAACTCTCTCCAAAATGCTTAATCGCGTCCTGTGCGACAGAATCAATGTATTCTCCTTTATACACTTCGCCGCTAAGAGATTCTAAGTTTAGAATCTTTGCCGCACTATTATAGACAGATAGGGCTAACATATCGATTTGACTACCTGCATCATTGACATAATATTCACCCTTTATATCATAGCCTAGTCGCTTTCCTATGCGTTGCAGGACACTCCCAAAGATCGCCCCGCGTGCATGTCCTATATGAAGTGGTCCTGTTGGATTTGCACTCACATATTCAAGTAGAATCTTTGTATTTTTACACTCACCTTTTGCAAAATCTTTTGGTGATTGTAATGCTACTTCTAACATATATGTAAGGAAACCATGCGTGAGAGTGAGATTCAAATAGCCATTTAGAGCCTCTATAGATGAAAATATTTTCTTAAAAGGTTTAGTGCTATTAGAATCTAAGTCATATTGCATGAAAAAGTCTTGTAAAGTCTGTGCCAACACCTTTGGATTTGTGCGTAAAATCTTTGTGAGTGTAAAGCAAAGTGGTGTTGCAAAGTGTCCGTGTCGTTTATCTTTTGGGTGTTCTAATGCGATGATTAGATTTATTTTGTCTTGTGAGCTGTTAGAATCTTTCTTAGATTCTGTTTTAGATTCTATCATGGAATCTTGACTGATATTTGCATTATGCTTTGATGAAGTTTTTTTTTGATTTAAGGCGTTGTTTGTGCCTTGCTGGACTACGATATCTGTGCGATCTATTGATGATAGATAGGCTTTCGTAGCTTCTGTTAGAAATTCTTTTACCTTGTAATACATTATAGCTTTCCGTTTATATTTTCTCGGTTTGCTTTTGCTGGATAGTTGGACTAGATTCTATAACTTGGGCTTCTATAACTTCTGGCTTTTTTTCACTCTTTTGCTGCGGTTTAGCTTCGCTACTAGTTTGTTCCACCTTTTTGTCATCATCGTCTTCCATTTCTTTTTTAAAGGTTTTGATACCACTGCCAAGCCCTTTTGCTAGTTCTGGAATCTTCTTTGCACCAAATAATAAAACAATTACAAGCAACACTACAAGCCAATGCCATATACTCATGCTTCCCATCATTATACGCCTCCTAGATCTTTACTTTTTGCATATCTTGATCAAAAAAACTAACAATAACACAATCGCAATAATTACAAGTAATACTACAAGCAACACTACAAGCCAATGCCATATACTCATGCTTCCCATTATTTCTCCTTTATGTCTTCAACCTTTTACTATTGCTTTAGCTATAAAGCATATTGTGCTAATAAGGCTTGTATCTTTGTCTCATGGTTTGCAAACATAAGACTTTTTGCGATATGTAAAATAGCCTTTTTAGAATTTGTCATATTATCATTAATTAGCAAATAGTCAAAAGTATTTGCGTATTTTAACTCTTCTTTCGCATTAAAAAGTCGTTTTTGTATCACTTCATCGCTATCAGTCCCCCTTTTGCAAAGCCTATCTTGTAAAACATGTAGATTTTTGGGCGTGATAAATACAGATTTTGCAAGTGGATAGTATTTTTTAATGCTATTATGCCCCCTTACATCGACATCAAAGAGAATGAATTTGTCTTCTTGTATGGCTTTTTCTATCGGCTTTATACTCGTGCCATAAAAGTTATCATGCACCTCTTCATACTCTAAAAACTCACCCTTACTAATACCTTCTTTAAAGGCTTCCTTTGTGCTGAAGTAATACTCTCTGCCGTGTATCTCATTTTCCCTTGGCTTCCTTGTGGTAGTGGATATAGAGAAATAGAAGTTTGGTATTTCTGCCTGCAAAACCTTTGTTAATGTGCTTTTTCCAGCTCCAGATGGTCCAGATATGATTAGCATATTGTAATAAGCATTATTCACTAGAATCCTTTTTATTTGTTTTAGAATCTTATTTACTCTCTTGTGCAACATAGCCTTTGATATCATACTTTGCGATAAAGGCTTTTGCTTCATCATAGGTTTTAAATCCACGCAAAGCAACACGATAGCCTTTATCAGTTGGCACAATATCGATTGAATAATTCGTGTCTTTTACTATGCTTTGATTATCATCTTTGAATGATTTAGCTCTATTTTCATCACTAAAAACATTGAGTGAAATCATAAAATTGCCTTTATTAGTATTATTTATCTTAATATCACCTGCTTTAACATTGCCTGCTTTCGTGTCGCTTGGTTTAGTATCATTTGTTGCAGTATTATTGGAATCTAATTGTTTAGAATCTGCATGTCTAGGCTTTTTAGATTCCATATTTTCTACTTTAGAATCTGTTTTAGAATCTATTGCAGTTTGCTGCGTGTTTTCTTTTGCTTGGTTTTTTATCTCATTTTGTGCTTTTTTAGCAAGATTCTCTGTGGAATCTTTTAGCCTTTGCATAGCTTCATCTATGTCTTTTATAGATTCTGTATTATCAATATGTTTTGGGGTAATGCCGACAAAAGCAGAATCTAGAGTTTCATCTTTTGTTGGTTGTGGCTTTGGCTTTGTTTCATGTTTTGCTTCTTTAGTTTTACTTTGTGTTGTATCTTCAAATTCTGGTAATTCTTCTTCACTGATTTCAAAGGGTGTGGAATCTATTTCTTTGTTTTCTACTTTTGGACTATTTGCTACATTGCTTGTTTGATTTGTATGGCTAGATTCTGTTTGTGGTGTATTTTGTGGGTTTATGCTTTGTGTTTTAGAATCTTGTATGGGCATAGTGTAAGTATCTGTGCTTTGGGTGTTACTATGGGTTTGTGTGGTATTGCTTGTTTGGTTTGTGCTTGTAGATTTTGCGTGCGTGGTTGGTTCTTGCGGTATAGATTCTGTATGTGTTACTTGCGTATTTTGTCTTGGCTTTAAGATTGTATTTTGCTGTTGTGGTGCAGTGTATTGTTCTTTTGGTGGCTGTGGGCTAGATTCTGTATGTTTTACTTGTTGTTGTGTGGTCTGTTTAGGTGGTGTTTGCGGTTTAGAATCTTTTGGTGGTGTATTATGGACTAAATCTCCACCAAAACCTACTACCTCAACTCGCACATTTGCAATACCTTTGCCAACCATAGCAATATCATGTGCTGCAACATTTGATAAGTCAATAATGCGTCCTTCAACAAATGGTCCCCTATCATTTATCCTTACCACAGTGGTTTTACCATTGTCTTTATTATAGACTTTAACGATTGTATTCATAGGGAAAGTTTTATGGGCTGCGGTGTGTGCGTGCATGTTGTAGGTTTCGCCATTTGAAGTAGCCTTAGCGTGAAAATCTGGTCCATACCAACTTGCTATACCATCAAATGTATCACCGACTTTTACAGGGTGTGGGCGATAGGTTTTACCCCGCACGGTGTAGGGTCGCATAGTAGCCCTTTGTATTGCTTCACTATCTCGCATTCCACCTAAAAGCGATTGTGTAGGCGTAAAGCTCCCATCGCCTTTTACGGGCGGTTCATAATGTGTATTTGCTTGATTTGTTTGTGTGGATTTTGTGCCTTTTTTGCTTGTGGTGTGCTGCTGTGTGGCTCTATTATTTTGCGGTGTTTGTCTAATATTGTCTCTATCATTTGCTACAAGGGTGCTACTAAAGCTTGATTGTGTAGGCTGTGTGTAGTCTTGCCTATATTTAATGGTGTTATTGCCATAAGCATCCATTGATTCATAACTACGCAATGCACCATTGCCACCATTATACTTACTCTCTGGGGCACATGCGTTGAATAAAACAATACTGCCCAATGTCGTTGCTATACAAATATGTTTGTGTAAAAAATGCAATTTAGCTCCTAGTGATTTTTTTGGTTTTCATCTGCTTGGTATTTACTGCTGTCGTGCTTCCCTTTTGAATGCTTTGTTGTGCGTTTAGTGCGGGAAGTTTTAGCATTTGATTCACCATGAGTGCATTTGATTTTAATCCATTTAATTGTCTTATTCTATCAACGCTTGTATTATGTTTCCTTGCAATGCTTGAGAGGTTATCGCCTTTTTTCACCTTATATGTTGTAAAACGCGGTCGCGTATCAAGTGCATTTTTAAAATGCTGTTTGAAGTAGCTTAATTTTTCATAAGGCAAATATACTTGATATTCCTTTTGTGAAAATGGCACAAAATCATACTTAAAATGGCGATTATAATACCATAAATCATCAACTTTCATATTCGCACCCTTTGCGATATTTGCAAGTGAATTTCCAGCTTTTACATTTACAATCACAAGAGAATCACCCGCTCCGCGATTAAGCATATATTCTTTATCAGCTTGTTTTAACTCATGTGCGTTTGAGAATGTAAGAGACATAGACATAATTTTACGCAAATAATTGCGTGTTTCAAGTGGTAGATATTGCTTTTCTTCATCAAGTAACACTTCTATACTATCGCTTTCTGCTTCTCTTATCGCGCGATTTAATCGCCCTAAACCGCAATTATATGCCATTGCAGCAAGATACCATTTGCCTGTTGCTTTATGAAGATATTGTAAGTATTTGATCGCTGCTTGTGTGCTTTTTATAGGATCTTGCCTTTCATCTATATATTCATCTATGATTAGTCCTAGCTCTTTTGCTGTGGCTGGCATAAGCTGCCATATACCAGCAGCTTTTTTGGAGCTTAGAGCTTGTGATTTAAACTCAGATTCTGCCATAGCAAGAAATAAAAACTCCTGTGGCACATCTGCATCAGCTAACATTTTACGCAAGATAGGGATAAACTCATAACCATTATCAAACTGACGCGTAAGATATTTCCACTTTGTTGTATCTACATCGATTAGTCGCCCTTCAGATTCTAAAGTCGCAATGTATTCAATAGGTATATTAAAAGCATTGATTGTAGTCGTATCAAAGCGATTAAAATACTTATTTGTATTTGGTGTGTGCATACTATATTCTAAAAAATCAATGCTACTAAGAGTATCTGCAAACATTTGTGCTGTAAAAACCTGCATTGTAGAAATGGAAATACTACAAGCAAGAATAAACTTTTTCATCACATATATTCCTTTAAATGTTTAGTTTAGAGTGTAAATTAATACTTTGAGAGTGTAAAGTCAATGCAAAAATAATTCCTTAGAGATTTCATTTTCAAAAAATAAAGCGAAATTCTACAACATGTATGCTAATAATTACCAATATTTGTTTTGAAAATGCTATCATTATAGGGATTTTTGATACATAATGATTTGATTTTAAGCAGAATTGACACTTAGATTCACATTTTTAATATTAAATATTGCATGATTTTTATATAGAAAAGGGAAAAGCTAGAATGGATAGGGCAGATACAAACAAACAATACAGACTAAATGTCGCTGCTATCATTGTGTCATCGCAATATCCACGCGTTTGTGAGTTTTTTGTCGCTGAAAGAAGTGATTTAAAAAATGTATGGCAGTTTCCACAAGGAGGCATAGATTTGGGCGAAAGTCCAAAAGATGCGTTATTTAGAGAGCTAAAAGAAGAGATAGGCACAGATGATATAGAGATATTAGCAGAGTATCCCACATGGCTAACTTATGACTTTCCACCTATGGTTATAGAGAAAATGAAGCCCTATGCAGGACAGAAGCAAAAATATTTTCTTGTGAAATTAAAGCCCTTTGCAGAGATTAATTTACAGACACAAGAGCCAGAGTTTTCACAATATGCGTTTATGGATTTAGCTTCATTGCTACAAAAGGTTACAAAGTTTAAAAAGCATATTTATACGCAAGTGCTAGACTATTTTAAAAAGGAAGGTTATATTTAATGCTAATAGTTCAAAAATATGGCGGCACAAGCATGGGCAGCACAGAGCGGATACAAAATGTAGCAAACCGCGTAAGCAAAAGCGTAGAAGGCAATAATCTTGTTGTAGTCGTGTCTGCTATGAGTGGTGTAACAGATGAGATACTAGGCTATGGTAAGTCCTTTAGCCCGATACCAAATGAGAGGGATTTGGATATGGCATTAAGCAGTGGTGAGCAAATCAGTGCTGCCCTGCTTAGTATCGCATTGAATGCTATGGGATATAAATCAATCGCATTTAATGGCAGACAGGCTGGAATCATAACAGATTCTAATCACACAAAAGCACGCATTAAAGATATTAATACTGCAAATATTAAGCAGCATTTACAAGATGGATATATCGTAGTTGTAACAGGCTTTCAAGGATTAAGCGATAAAGGCGAGATTACTACACTTGGTCGTGGTGGTAGCGATTTATCCGCCGTAGCCCTTGCTGGTGCATTACATGCGGATTTATGCGAGATTTATAGCGATGTGGATGGAATCTATACGACAGACCCACGCATAGAAGAAAAGGCAAGAAAGATTGAGAGAATAAGCTATGATGAAATGCTGGAGCTTGCTAGTATGGGAGCGAAAGTCTTGCTTAATCGTTCAGTAGAGCTTGCAAAAAAGTGGAGTGTCCCGCTTTATGCAAAAAGTAGCTTTAGCGATGATAAAGGCACACTTATTACAACGGAGGAAAACATTATGGAACAACCTATTGTTAGCGGTATAGCACTAGATAAGAATCAAGCACGAGTGAGTTTAATCGGTATTAAAGATAAGCCCGGCATTGCCGCAGAGCTTTTTAGCAAGCTTGCTTCAGCAAATGTAAATGTAGATATGATAGTCCAAACAATCGGCAGAGATAGTAAAACTAATCTTGATTTCACAGTGCCAAAAAATGAGCTTGATAAAGCAAAATTAACACTAGAAGCCTTTAAAGTCAATGCGGATTTAATCGACTATGACCATGAAGTAGCCATTGTATCAATTGTAGGTGTTGGTATGAAAAGCCATAGCGGTGTCGCAGCAAAGGCATTTGAAGCAATGGCAAATGATAATATCAATATTCGCATGATTAGCACAAGTGAGATTAAAATCTCAATGCTAATTGATCTAAAATATGCGGAATTAAGTGTGAGAACACTCCATGCAGCCTATGAGCTTGATAGATAGAAAGCTAGATTCTAATAATTGTCATGTTGAGCGTAAGTAGGCACTAACACAGAATCTAAAAAAGATATTTCATGCTTACGCACTCAATATGATAGGGTTTTAGATTCTATAGAGCCAGAATAAGTTAGTATAGAATCTTTAGAAACTAAAGCTTGGTTTAGTATGCATTTTAAGTCGATATTAAAGAATAACTTTATAACTTGAAGATTACAAAAGGAACAATATGAATCATCATCATAGCCCAATAAATATTGACATAAAACCACAGATTGATTATCCATGTATATGGCGTTATCGTGTGATAGGTTTTAGTAAAGAAATTGTGCTAGAAGCGATTGAAAAAGTCTTTATAGGCAAGGCAGATATTGCCCCAGTGGAGCATATCTCAAGTCATGGTAAATATGTCGCGCTTAATTGCTCGATTGAAGTAAAAGATGATTCTGAGAGGCTTGCGTATTTTGATGGTTTGACAAAGCAGCATGGCATTATTATGGTGATTTAGTTTAGGATTTATATGATTGCAAAGATTTTAGCTGGGTTTTATCTGCTTCTTGTTGGGGTTTGCATAGGTGGCATTATTGTTACAAATATTTCAGAATCTATTATCATGAGTATAGATATAGTGTTTAGAAATAATGATTTTAGCACTACGCTTATCACAAAATATGATCAAGGCATTATTCTTGCACCCATACTTTTGCAGGTTGGATATATGCTTGTGTTTGCGGCTATTTTTATGCTATTTTATGAAACGATGAGCTATAGATTCCAAAAAAGCACCTTTTTTGTATGGGCGTGTAATGTGCTAAATGCTATCCTTATGTTTTTATTTGGTTTATTTTACGCACCGAACATTGCAAAGATCTTCAATGAAGAGCCAAAAGTTATGGCAAGTCCAGATTCAGAATCTTTTTTAAATCAAAGTGAGCTTATACTAAAATTATTGCTTGCTACTTTGCTTATTGCCTTTTTTGCACGCATTATTCTTATGCATAAAAGGGGTGTAACAGAGTTAAGACTAACCAAACAAAAAGATGATAAAAAACCACAATAGCTATAACCATGTGTTACAGCCCAATGAGTCTTAATTTATGAATGATATACAATCACATAAGAAAAAATCTATTATCATATATCTCGTGTTTATTATCGCAGCCCTTATACTCAGTGTCTTTTCATGGTATCACATTGAAAAAGATTCTAAAAACAAAGATATTAATCCTTTGTCTCTAGACTCGCAAACTATGCAACACTTACAAATAAACGAAGCCCCACCCATACATATCCAAACACATATAGAATCTACAACAGCAAACAAAAGCCCTAAAGATTTGACACAGCTAGATTCATCAGGCTTTAATAATGAGAGTAACCACATATCAGCACAAATAGATTCTAATAATTGCCATAATGCAAAATCCACTTTTTGCCACGACTTGCAAAGCCAAGCATCTAGCATAGAAACTAAGCAAAATTTAGATTCTAATCATTGCCATTTTGAGTATAGCAAACAATCTAACACAAATTCTAAAAGCGATATTTCACCTGTTACTAGCAATAAAGAATCTATTACCCACCCTTGCAGAAATGATAAGTCTCCAAACTTCATAAAAAATAGCGACAAAACAACAATAACATACACAAAAAATCTACAAAGATTCTACAAAAAGCCAAAGGTTGTAATAATCATTGATGACCTAGCAAACAAAAAGGATATAAACAATTTTCAATCGTTACATTTAAAGCTAACGCTATCGCTTTTTCCAAAGCAATTCTTCAGCAAAAATAACCCAGACATTGCAAAAACACTTGAATTTTACATGATACATTTGCCACTTGAAGCACATAATTTTGAGCAACAAGGCGTTATAAATTTACGCATAGGCGATAGCCTCCAAACAATAGAATCTCACATCGCACAAATTAAAAAAGATTTTCCAAAATTAGCCTATATTAATAATCATACAGGCAGCCGCTACACAGAAAGCAGGGAAGATATGCAGAAATTATTGCAAGTCCTTGCTAGACATAAAATTAGCTTTGTAGATTCTCTAACGACTTCAAAAAGTGTTGCTGGAAAACTTTTAAAAGAACAACATAAAATCCATATCGCACGCAATGTGTTTTTAGATAACCAAGCAAATGTTGCCTCCATTGCTAAACAACTGAATACAGCACTAAAAATCGCAAATAAACAAGGCTATGTCATAGCGATAGGACACCCAAAGCAATCAACCTATCAAGTCTTAAAAGAATATAAAGAAATATTATTAAATGACTATGAAATGCTTTATATAAACGAGCTTGACTTGTTACTACAAAAACACAATATAAGCGATACAAAAACGCCATTGCCATTGCTAGAGTGATGACAATCTAAGAATGACTTACTATTTCGCACCTTTCTTATACTTTTGCATAAATTTTTATGTTATGATAACACAATTTCAAATACACGGCATTGCAATATTATTTGGTTTAAAAGTTGTCAATATACAAAATTAGAGGTATTAATGAGCGATTATAAGATTGTAGAGCTTACCTGTGGATTAGGCAATCAAATGTTTCAATACGCCTTTGCAAAAGCATTGCAAAAACACCTACAAGTGCCAGTTTTGCTTGATAAAACTTGGTATGATACACAAGATAATTCCACACAATTTAGCTTAGATATTTTTAATGTTGATTTAGAGTATGCCACAAACACACAGATAGAAAAGGCAAAAGCTAGAGTTTCGAAGCTACCCGGTCTTTTAAGAAAGATGTTTGGTTTGAAAAAACATAATATTGCATATAGTCAATCTTTTGATTTTCATGATGAGTATCTTTTGCCAAATGATTTTACATATTTCAGTGGATTTTTTCAAAACGCAAAATATTTAAAGGGACTTGAGCAAGAATTAAAAAGTATTTTTTATTATGATTCTAATAACTTTAGTGACTTTGGTAAGCAACGATTGGAGTTAATATTGCAGGCAAAAAATAGCATTTTTATCCATATTCGCAGAGGCGATTATTGCAAAATAGGTTGGGAACTCGGTATGGACTATTACAAAAGAGCAATACAATATATTATGGATCGTGTGGAAGAACCAAAATTTTTTATATTTGGTGCAACCGACATGTCATTTACTGAACAATTTCAAAAAAATCTTGGATTAAATGAAAGCAATTCGGTAAATCTTAGTGAAAAAACAATTACTCAAGACAATCAGCATGAAGACATGTTTCTCATGCGTTATTGCAAACATGCTATACTTGCAAACAGCTCGTATAGTTTTTGGAGTGCATACTTAAATAATGACGCAAATAATATCGTCATAGCCCCAACTCCATGGCTTTTAGACAATGACAATATTATCTGTGATGATTGGATAAAAATTTCTTCAAAATAAAGGATAATAATGAAATACTCATTAAAACGATTTTTACAAAATATCATTTATCTTGCAAGGTATAATTTAAAGGATATCAATAATAATTCTTTGGTATATATGAAACATAGGATTAATTTTGCAGCTAAACTTCGAAATGAGATAAAAAATGACTTTGATATATTGAAACCACCGCGAGTAAAAAGCACTGCTGACACCATGAAAGAATTGGTAAATACGAATAAAAGTATTATTCGTTTTGGGGATGGTGAGTATATTATCATGGGGGGGGGGGGCATTCCTTTCCAAGAATACAATAAAGAATTAGCTGATAAGTTATCAGAGATTATTTTATCTGATTATGAGAATTTGCTAATAGGGCTTAGTGGCGGACATTTTCATTCGCCCTCACCAGATGCGAACAACATTGCGCTAGAATACGATTACTCTTGGGTAGTTGAAAATTACAATCTTATTATGAAACGCACGATACCCGGAAAAGAGTATGCATGTGGTGGTATTTCACAAGTATATGCTTGGGACTCAAACCGCAAGGAAGAGACACAGAAACATTACGACATGTTTAAACAAATCTTTAGTAATAAGAAAATAATGCTCGTTTGTGGTGATAAAATCCTTGTAGATATAAAATTCAATATTTTAGAAGGGTCTCAAGTTGAATACATTTATGGTCCCACAAAACACGCATATAGAGATATTGATAGGCTAAGGAAAGAACTTAATGATAAAGTGAGTGGGGATGAGGTATTATTGTTTGCACTTGGTCCGGCAGGAAAAGTACTTGCTTATGAAATGTTTTTAAAAGGCTTTAGGGTATTGGACATAGGGCACACTATTAAGGATTATGACACATATATGCGTGGGGTTGAGATGACGGATGAGACAATCAAAGACTTCTTTGCACCAGATGAGTAATGCTTGTGGAATGTGATTTTACGGACCCATAGTAAAACTATTAGTATAGTATAGAATCTATTTTGGAATCTTATCCTATCTCATTTTACCTAATTTTCCCAAATCATCATTTTGCTGTTATAATATCGCACTGAAAAGAAAAGCATTCAAGGTATATTATGAAAACTATAAATGTAGCAATTATTGGTGTTGGGGTTGTGGGGAGTAGCGTTATTGAGATTTTGCAGCAAAATAGAGATATCATACAGGCAAGAACAGGGGCTTTTATTATCCCAAAGATTGGTATCGCAAGAAATATTCACAATAAAAATGTCAATATCCCCTTAAGCACAAATATCGATGACGCGCTAAATGACCCAGAGATTGATATTATCGTAGAGCTTATGGGCGGTGTGGAGCTGCCTTATAAAATCGCCCTTAAAGCCTTAGCAAATAAAAAAGGCTTTGTTACTGCAAATAAAGCTATGCTAGCATATCACAGGCATGAGCTAGAGCTAAAAGGGAGTGAATCTTCCATTGGTTTTGAAGCGAGTGTGTGCGGTGGCATACCCATTATTAAGGCTTTGCGTGATGGCTTATGTGCGAATCATATCTTAAGTATCCGTGGCATTATGAATGGCACGAGTAACTATATCCTAACGCAAATGAGTAATAACAACACAGATTTTGCTACTGCTTTGAAACAAGCACAGAATCTAGGCTATGCAGAAGCCGATCCTACACTTGATATTAATGGCAGTGATAGCGCGCATAAGCTATTAATACTTGCTTCACTTGCCTATGGTATCCATGCGAAAATGGAAGATATTATCGTTGAGGGGATTGAAGATATTAGCCTTGAGGATATCCGCTTTGCATGCGAGCATGATTATAGCGTAAAGCTGCTAGGCATTGCTAAAAAGCAGGATAACGCACTTGAATTACGCGTGCATTTATGTATGATACCAAAAGATTCTATGCTTGCAAAAACTGATGGTGCAATGAATGCCATTAGTGTAATAGGCGATAAAGTCGGTGAAAGCGTGTATTATGGAGCGGGTGCTGGTGGGAGTGAGACGGCAAGCTCTGTTGTGAGTGATATTATAGAGATTGTGCGTAGTAAAACCGCACCTATGCTAGGCTATGTCGCAGGCTTTCAACACAGCTTAGAACAAAACATGGTGCTACTACCAAAAGATAAGATTATAAGCCGCTACTATGTGCGATTGCAAGTCGATGATAAGCCCGGCGTATTAGCACATATTGCAGAAGTATTAGCCACACATAATATTTCTATACAATCGCTTATCCAAAGAAAGCCAAAAGACCTTGACACACATTCAGCCCTGCTTTTACTTGCCACACATACATGCGCTGAAGTGCAGATAAAAAAAGCTTTAGAATCATTAGAAAACCTAAAAGAAGTCAGCAAAAAGCCTTATATGATAAGAATAGAATCTTTATAATGTTATATATTCATCTCATATGTCTTTTTATCCTATCTTTTCTCATTTTGGGTTGTGATGATAAAAAAGATTCAAATATATTTATGCAGACTAGCAGTGATTTAGCATATACTACTGAAAAGCTAGATTCTAATCCCCTAACTTTAAAAGAGATTCCAAAAGAAGTAAATGATTATACAGCCCTTTATAATGCCTATTTGACAAGGCAAAATAAGGGTAAAAAAAGCAGCATAAAAGAAGCAAAGATTATAGATAAAACCTTTGTAAGACTAAGACATACATATAAAAATGATAAAGATATCATGCAGATTCTAGAATCTTTTTCGTGTATATTGCCAGATTGCAGTGCGACAAAGATAAAAGATACTTATTTCTACCCAGATATGAATATACAAGAAGCCTTTTTTGCGATAATAGCGGATAAAAAGACAGAGACTTTCACGCATTTTGACATTATCAAAGATTATAGCTATGTGTTAAAAGACATGCAGACAACAAGTATCGACTTACAAGCCCAATATGATAAAATAACCCCATTTCAAACATTGAAATTCACATGGGATACTCAATCTCTAGAGATAGCTCTCACCCCAAAAGAAGAGATATGCAAACCCTATATTTATACATACAGGACAATCTTTATACAAGATTCTAATGGTGTGAGAGTGAGACCGCAAGAAGAGCGATTAAGCGTATTTTCATATCCCACACGGCTTGTAGATTTTGTAGCAAAAAGTTGTGCTTGTGCGAGATTTTATAGGTATATCCCAGAACTCACCCAAGCAGAAAAGAGAGTAGCAAAAAATGCCCTAGCCCCAGATAAAAAACATTGTGAAAATCTTGCAAATGAGCGTAAAGCTTTATGGGATACATATATGCAAGATTCTAGAGTTATTGGAATCTTACAACATGAACAGAGTTTATATCCTTAGATTCTTAGTCTGTCAATGCAGTATCTTACATAAACTTCTACTTTATATAGTGTGAAATACAAAGGTAAATATCATTTGTAGTTGCATATATTTGCAACAATCTATTTTAAAAGCATACTATGGTTAGTGTGATATAAATACGCTATCCTTAAGCCAACAACAATATTTTCCAAACTTACACTTTATGTCTCACAGCAATACTTGCTCTATTAAAATAAATAAAGATTTATTTCTGCATAACCTACTTGAGAGATGTGTTAATAATTATGTAAATCGCCTACTCTATACGAGCGTGCTTCCACAAATCCCCTAGCTTTTTATCCCATTCTTGTGGTGTGAATTTATCCGTGCCACCAGCTGGGGTAAAAGTGAGCTCACCCACATAAATATTCATCTCAACGCAATATAAATCCACACGCACATATTGAAAAGCTTGAGCTAGAAGCAATGACATATCAAGCATTTCACCTAGCATAATGGGCTTTTGTGGAATCTGTAAAGACTTCTTCTCATAGTCAAAAGGCACTTTATGCCACTTTGTATCCATTGCAATTTCTTTTTGCCCTGTGTGCCTATCCGTGATAACTTCAATATGACTTATGATATTTTGCATTGTGTGTATCTTATAGTCTATGAGTGAGTGTTTTTGCGTATCCCCCAACATCTCCTCCGCAAAGATTCTAGGCTCTATATCTTTATAATGCCATTCTCTATACATTGTGTAAAAGTTTGTGTTTAAATGATTTGTAAGTTTAGTTATAGCTTCATTAAAGCTTTTAGAATCTTTTAAAAAAGTGTCTTTATCTTTTACTAAGACTACACCACCACAATCGTGATTTGTCTTTAATACAAAGCTTTGTGGAAGTTTAGAGAAATCAATCTCATTAACACTTTTATAGATTCCATAGAGTTTTGGTAAGTATTGACATTCATTTGCATTAAAGAGCTCTTGTGTGAGTGTGTCAATAGGTTGGAAAAGCAGGGAATCTTTAGCAAGAAGTGAGTTTAGATTCTGTGTTGCTTGATTGGGTATAGGATTTTGGAGTGTGTTTTGTGTGGTTTCTAGATTCTGTATTGCTTGTGAGAATTTATTACCAGATTCTGTGTTGTTTTGATTTAGGCTATATTTGCCCCCCCCCCCCCGTAGTTATATGAGTTATATGATTTGTATGAGAAACTAGAGTATTAGCATCTTTGTTAGAGTCTAGTGTATTGTTAGCATTAAAGTCTTTTAATATTGTTGCTATATAGATTCTAGCTTTGAGTTTATCTGCTAGGGCTGT
>NZ_JMKW01000030.1 GCF_000686565.1 Helicobacter bilis ATCC 51630 | reverse complement strand
TTCTATAATGCTAAAATGTTAAGACTTCATAGCCAATAAACCTTAGAGAAAAGTCCAAACAAAGTTTAAGCTATGGATTGTCCCTAAATCTAAGTCATTATGTCCGCCATAGATATTTGCACGATAGGTAATATCGGTATTGACTAAAAGTGGACTTATTTTTAATAAGCCTAAGCCTACTTCAATATACGCTCCATTTGCTTTGAGATTATGTTTCTCGCTAAAGTTTGCTCCGACACCAATTATAAGATTAAGGGTGCCTATAAAATCTCTTGAAGGGTAAATATACAGCATTCCACCCACAGAGTGAGTGGGGGCATAAGAGTTCATAAATAGATATTTAGCCCTTAGACCAAAGCTCATATTGTGATAGGTAAAAGGAATGGGTATAGTGGGCTCTGGGTTAAATCTCATGTCTCCAAAGAAATTCCACCCTACACTTATGCCAACTATTCCACTAAATCTATCTTTAGCTACTTTATCTGAATCTGTCTTGTTTAAATCTGTGCTAAAACCATAATGAAATGAAGCGATTTGTAGTACATTCAAACAGGCATAAGGTATGCCCTCAGCCCTCAAGCTCCCGCATATCATAACGCTAAAGAGAAAGATTCTTAATAGTCTCATTTTTTACCCCTTTAATATACTTTACTTAATAAAATTTACTTGCAAGTGATTTATAAGCAAAGTTTATTATATTATTATATTTAAGATTCTTAATATATTAAGTATAAGCAAACATCTAAAACTTAAAGTCTAAATTAGATGTTTCATCTTTTTTTATAATGCTTGGTTATACAAGCGATTGTGTTAAGTTTTAGAATCTCAACCATTTGGGTGGGTGCAAAATAGCAAGAATTTAAAATCTTTTAGTAAAAATAGATTCTATAAAAACAAAATCTATATAAGCTATTGCGTAACGCGTGCTTTTGTCGGTGTATCAAGTCTAATCCTATCGCCCTTTTCATTATAGACTTTACGCCATTGATTTTGAAACTCTACATTTTTGTTTGAAAAGTAGTCAATCCATGCTTCCTCACATGTTTGCTTATCTACAAAAACAATATGCGGTCTAGGCATAGTCCAGCCATTTTTCATACTGCCTTTAATGCAATATATCTCGCCCTCCATAGGTGTAAATAGCACATAGCTTGTAGCCTCTGTCTTTGCCATAAGGGCGATAGGATAGCCAGCCTCAACATCAGCTAAAAAGGTCTTGCCCATTGCCATATAGCCAAGTGAATCTTGATAGTTCTTATAGCTTGGACGCCCTTTAGAATCTGTCTTTGGTTGATGTTCGATTCGCAGTGTATAGCCTAGATATGAACCGACATGATTATTCTCTCTATACACATAGATTCTTGCTTTACCGGGTGGTGGGTCTTGCAATACAAAACTACCATCACTCACAAAGCCGATTTCCTTACTCTTTGCAAGTGGGACAAGCTGACGATTGATAGAACATGCAGTAAAGTTAAAAATACATAATATAAAAAAGAAAAAACGCATAATCTACTTAATCTCTGTGAGACGAGACAACACTTCTTTATAAGCACTTGTTACATTGCCTAGATTTTGACGGAAAATATCTTTATCCATCTTTTTATTTGTTGCTTTATCCCACAAACGGCAACTATCAGGGCTTATCTCATCAGCAAGTAAAATATTCCTATGAGAATCTCTGCCAAACTCAAGCTTAAAGTCAATCAGTCGCAATGAAGCCTTATCAAAATACTCTTTCAATATCTCATTCACCTGCAATGCTAACTCTTTTAGCTTTGCTATCTCATCAGTGTTTGCAAGTCCCATTAAAAGACAATGAGAATCTGTAATAATAGGATCATTCAAAGCATCATCTTTATAATAAAACTCTACAAGCGGGGCTTTAAGCGGCGTGTCTTTTATGTCTAAAGATTCTTGAATGCCTAGTCTCTTACTCAAACTCCCAGTAGCAATATTTCGCACCACAACTTCAATGGGGATAATCTCTAAGCTCTTGCATAGCATATATGTATCTTGCAAGGTTTGTATAAAGTGAGTTTTTATCCCCTTAGATTCTAAAAGTGTAAAAATCTGCGTTGAGATTTGACAATTTAGGCTGCCTTTGCCCTCTTCGCTACTTTTTTTCTGTGCATTAAATGCTGTTAAATCATCTTTAAACGCCGCAAGCAAAGTATTCTCTATTGTCGTTTTATACAGCTTTTTCCCTTTGCCCTCATAAAGCAAATTTGTTTCTACAAGATTTTCTTGCAAAAAGTCTTTTTCTTGTGTTACTACATTTTTCATAAGTATGTCTCCTTAAGGTTTTTATATTTTATTTGCATTTTAGAATCTAGACTGAATCTTATAGCCACTCAAGTATAGAATGGCGATTAGATTCTAATATATCATACTCAATGCAACAAAACACCTAACCTAGATTCTATCATGAAATTGGGCAGTTTTTGGGGAGTCAGATTCTAAAAACACACTATACACAACAGCAACTAGGCGTGAGTAAAAACTAGTTTTATCCCTTTATGCTACAAGTTATTAAAAGCTTACTTTGCCATGCCTTTAATAACTGCCCAAGTTTTTAGTACATCGATAGCACTTTTTAGCTGCATGTCTTTCATAACCATGCTTTGTGTAATATCTTTGCTTTCAGAATCTTTAGAATCTGCTTTTGAGTTATTCTTCTTTTCTTCTTGTAATAATTCATTTTTTAAATGTCGTTTTAAATCCGCTTCTTTAAACTCAAGCTGATTCTCATCACTTAGAGGCACTTCAGTTTCTGCCACAACAAGATCTGGGGTAATACCTACTGCCTGTATGCTTCTGCCTGTTGGTAAATAATACTTTGCTATAGTAAGCTTCATTGCCTCTTTAGCTTCTCTGCCAAATGGAAAGATTTTTTGCACACTTCCTTTGCCAAAGGTGCTTTCTCCCACAACAACAGCTCTTTTATAATCCTGCAATGCTCCCGCTACAATCTCACTCGCAGATGCACTACCACCATTTACAAGCACCACAAGTGGCTCATGTAAAAACTCTGCTTTACCTGAAGTCTTAAGCTCGACATTCTCTATTTTACCTCGCTCACTCACAACCACGCCATCCTTTACAAAAAGGCTTACAAGCCCAATAGCCTGATCTAGCAATCCGCCCGGATTCCCACGCAAATCAAGCACAATGCCTTCAAATTTGCCAAGATCCTTTAAGCCCTTTTTCACCTCACGCGTTACATGCTGATCGAATGTCGCAACGCGAACATAAGCGTAATTTGTCTCTTCAATCTTACTTACTAAAGTAGAGCGGACTTTGACATCATCTCGCTTAATCTCAAATTTTAGTGGCTTTGTTTCGCCTTTTCTTATGATTGTAAGTGTTACTTTTGTGCCTTTTTTACCTTTCATAAGCGATACGGCTTGGTCTATTTTCATATCAAGTGTTGGGTTATCATCAATTTTTAGGATAATATCCCCGCTTTTTAAGCCGACTTTTTTAGCGGGTGTGTCATCAAGTGGTGCGATAATCGTTAATGCTCCATCTTTCATGCCAACGGTTATACCTATACCGCTAAAACTACCGCTTGTTTTTGTGCGTAAATCTTCATAATCTTTTTGCGGTAAATACGCAGAATGTGCGTCAAGATTGCTTAACATGCCAGAGATTGCTTTCTCAATAATCTCATTTGTATCTACATCACTGACATAGCTACTTTCAACAAGATTCACTGCTGCCATGAACTTTTGTAACGCCCTATCTCTTTCTGCCTGTGTTAGCTTTTTCTTTGGCGGTGTTTGTGTGCTGGGTGTGCTTTGTGCGATTTGCATTTGTGTGTGGTCTGCAATATTTTGTGCTTGTAAGATTCCAAAGCCACCTACAAGCAAAGCCGATGATATAAACCCTGATAAAATATAAAAATTAAGATTTTTCATTATGTCGTATCCAAAGAAGTAAAATTTCAAAGAATTATTGTAAATCTCTTAAGCAATCTTTTGAGATACCTACAATCTCAAACTTTTCATAGAATCTAGCAAAGGTATCATCAAAAAAGTAGATATTATCGCAACCAAGCCTTACAAGCCTACTCCCCATAGCAGACGCCCTGCCCCCTCTTTTACAATGTATGAGTATCTTTTTGTCTGGATTGTCTTTAGCAAGGTTAAAAAGAGCATGTGTTTCTTTAATATTTGGGACACCTTTAATGCGTGCTGCACATACTTCTTCTTCATCTCGCATATCAACCATAATATAATCATCTAGATTTGCTTCTTCAATATAAACCGCCTTTGCAAGACTTTTATTTCTCTTGCCATACTCTTGCATGTATATCCTTGAATTTTAGTGAGATAAAAGCTTTATTCTATCGTTATTTCATAAATAAAGGGAGAATATGTAATTAAAAGTTATTAGATTCTAGAACTTTATATATTAGATATTGCCAACAAACATTTAAAACTGCAAAAAACCAACAAAATCAAGTATAATTAAAACTTTTTATTCATAAAACGCATAAAAGGACTTAAATGAAGAAATTATTAACAACGCCTATTTACTATGTCAATGATGTGCCACACATTGGACATGCTTATACTACCATTCTTGCTGATGTTATGAAGAAATATTGGACACTTAGGGGCGATGATGTATTTTTCCTTACAGGCACAGATGAGCATGGACAAAAGATAGAGGAAGCGGCAAAAAAGCATGGGATAAAAACGATTGAATATGCAAATTCTATCAGTGAGAAATTCCGCGATACATGGCGTGAATACGATATAGATTACGATAAATTTATCCGCACAACTTATTTTGAGCATATTCTATCCGTGCAGAAAGCCTTTGAGATTATGTATGATAGGGGGGATATTTATAAGGGGGCTTATGAGGGTATGTATTGTGTTGGTTGTGAAAGCTTTTTCACGCAAACACAGGTCATAGATGGAATCTACTGCCCTGATTGTAGTGGTAAGAAAGAAACTCGCCTTGTCAAAGAAGAGAGTTATTTTTTCGCCCTTTCAAAGTATCAAGACAAACTTTTAGCATGGTATAGAGAGAATCCAGACTGCATTGTGCCTTCACATAAAAGAAATGAAGTTATAAAATTTGTAGAGCAAGGCTTACAAGATTTATCCATTACTCGCATAAGCTTTGAGTGGGGGATTAAGATTCCATTAAAATTGCGTGATAGTAAGCATATCATTTATGTATGGCTTGATGCGTTGATGAACTATGCTAGTGCGCTTGGCTATGGACTAGACTATAATAATGCAAAAGAGCAGCTAAGCTATAAAATGGAGCAAAATCCATGTTTAGAATCTAAAATGGAATACTTTAATAACACAACGCATATTGTAGGTAAGGATATATTGCGATTTCATGCGATATATTGGCCTGCATTCCTTATGAGTTTAGATTTGCCACTGCCAAAGCACATTTTAGTGCATGGCTGGTGGACTATCGATGGTGTGAAAATGAGTAAAAGTATAGGCAATGTAATCCACCCGCTTGATATTAAAAACGCTTACCCTGCCGATATATTCCGCTACTTTTTATTACGCGAGGTGCCGTTTGGTCAAGATGGCGACTTTTCACAAATAGCCCTTATAAATCGCAATAATGGGGAGTTAAGCAATGATTTAGGGAATCTGTTAAATAGACTTATTGGCATGAGTGAAAAATATTTTCAGTTTGATTTAAGTAAAAGTTATGATGAAAACGCATATATCTCACAAAAAGAAGAGATTTCTCGCATTATTAATCAGAGTTTAGCCTATATGGATTCTATACAGCCACATAAATTTTTAGAATCTGTATGGGAGCTTTTCTATCTAGCAAATACTATGATTACACAAATTGCCCCTTGGGAACTTATGAAGCAAGAAAAAAGTATAGAATGTAAAGCCTTTTTGAATCTTATTGCAAATATTCTTGCAAAAGCAGCCTTACTTCTTTATCCAATACTGCCTAATTCATGCAAAGAGATAAGTAAAGCATTAAATATCAGCATAGATTCTAAGCAGTTTGATACACTGATAATAAAGCAAGGATACATACAAGATTTTATGATACAAAAAGTTTGTGCGCTTTTTCCAAAGATAGAAGAACCACGCATGAAGACAATGCACCAACCTTTTGTAGAAAATAAGCCACAAAAAGAAAAAGATTCTATCAATAAACCATGTATAAACGATACGATTAATATTGACTATTTTCAGCAAATAGTCATTAAAGTTGGCACAATTATTGCCGCAGAAAAACTCCCAAAAAGCAAAAAGCTTTTAAAGCTACAAGTTGATTTAGGCGAAGAAAAACCGCGTCAAATCATCGCAGGTATTGCTGAATTTTATGATACAGAAAATCTCATTGGCACACAAGCATGTGTATTAGCAAACTTAGCCCCAGCAAAGCTTATGGGTGAAATCAGTCAAGGCATGATTCTAGCATGTAAAGATGAAAATGGTTTAAGCCTTTTACGCACAGAACATGCAAGAGCGAATGGCTCAAGGATCAGCTAATTGATAAATTCACTAAATCTACAAAAGCATTGATACAGGAAAAAGTATGCAGTATGATAAAGCTAAGATAGAACAATGGATTAAAGCCTTTAAAATTGCCCTTATTGAAAATAATACACAAGAAGCATTTATGCTAACACAGAATCTACCTTTTGATACAAGCATGTCTATGAATAATGCGGATAAAGAATTGCTAGAATATTTAGATATAGCAAAAGAGCTTATATCTCAAACCATAGATTTACTAGAATCTAGCCAACATGATACACGACAACAAATGGAGAAAATACGACAAGCAAAGAAGTTTTTCTCTTAAACATGAGACTTTTTTGCTAAAAAATGTTGTTTCTCTGCGTTTTTATTACCATTATTAAGCTTGAAATAATAAAAAAAGTGTATAATTGAAGCTTAATCAAATTACAGAAAGGATAGATTATGAGAAAGATGTTACCATTGATGGTTGTTGTAGGTTTAGGTAGTGTTGCATTTGCGGCGAGTGATCCAGCTGCAATCATTGCGAAGCAATGTAAAACTTGCCATGGTGCAAAAATGGAAAAGTCTTATCTTAATAAGACAGCTGTTGTAAAAAATCTAAGCAGCGATGAAATTAAAAAAGACTTACTTGAGTATAAAGCAGGTAAGCTTAATCGCTACAAAATGGGCGCTCAAATGAAAGCTCAAACTGCAAAGCTTAGTGAAGAAGATATTGAAGCATTAGCAAAATATATCCCCACAATAAAATAAGCTAAGATTTGTGCCTTACTTTGCAAGAATATTATTCAAGTGAAAGTTTGGTGCAAAGCCCCATAAATCCCCTTTAATCAAGATTCTAGTGTTTCAATGAGTTTTGCTTTGAAGTGCTAGATCTTTAATCAAGATTCTAAAATCGTTGTTTTATGATAACTTATATATTATAATCTTGTGTTATAAAACCCTTACATGCGCGTAAATCTATATAATAATTCATGTAAATTTCAAGCTATTTTATAAAGCGTTACTTTTAAACTCAACATAAAATAGTGTAAAATTACAAAAACTTTTAATAAAGGAATAAATTTGAATCTTAGCATTATTTTTGGCGGTATAAGTTATGAGCATGAGATAAGCATTGTAAGTGCTATTACTATGGCACAAAAACTTGGTAAAAACATTAAAATCACACATTTTATTTTTCTTGATTCTAATCATGATTTCTATCTCATAGAATCTAGCAATATGAAGTCAAAATATTTCAGCAGCCTAGCCTATAAACAAGCTAAAAAGATTGAAATCGGTGCGGGTGGATTCTATGAAAACGGCTTTTTAGGTAAGAAAAAAATGCTAAATACAGGCTCACTACTCAATCTCATACACGGCGGTGATGGCGAAGATGGCGTATTATCTGGCTTATTTGACTTTTATAAAATCGCCTATATTGGACCACGACTTGAAGCTAGCATATTAAGCTATAACAAGAGATTAACAAAGCTTTATGCAAAAGAATGCGGTGTTGAAACACTTCCTTACTATGTGTTAAAGCGAAATGAGACTTGCGAGATTCCATTTGAACTACCCTATATCATTAAGCCCACATGTCTTGGCAGCTCTATTGGCGTATGCGTAGTTGAAGATCAAACAAAGCTTTCTTATGGGCTTGATTGTGCGTTTGAGTTTAGCAATGAAGTCATTATTGAGCCATTTAAAAAGGGGATAAAAGAGTATAATTTGGCTGGAACAAAGGTAAATGGCGAGTTTATCTTATCGCTTATTGAAGAACCAGTGAAAAAAGATTTATTAGGATTTGAGGATAAATATTTAGATTTTTCTAGAACCGAAGAGATTAAAAACGCAGAAATTACAGAATCTTTAACAAAGAATTTGCATGAAGCATTCAAAAAAATTTATAACACAACATTTGAGGGTGCGCTTATACGATGTGATTTTTTCGTATCTAGCGATAAAATCTATCTAAACGAGATTAATCCAATCCCTGGTAGCATGGCAAACTATCTTTTCTCTGATTTTGAATCCGTGCTAGAAAAAATCGCCACTTCCCTGCCAAGAAAACATGCCATTAATATAAACTATCAATATATTAATCAAATCCAAAGCGCAAAAGGGAAGTAATCTAATTTAGATTCTAAATGTGCCAAAACTTTAGAATCTATTGCATCATTCACAAAATTTAGTTTTAGCTTTAGTTAATATATAAAAATCTTGCTTAATGCTGCTCTTCGCCCAGAATCACACATATAATACCCACAAAGCCAACTGCTATGCCTATATATTCTTTTATTGTGAGATTTGGTGGGAAAAAGAGAAAAGATATAAATAAGATTCCAATCATACCTACAATCTCCCACACAGAATACGCCACGCCTAAGGCGATTTTACGCAAAGCAAGAGACATGCAGTAATATGAAGCCGCAATCATGCTTAGCATAACAGCTTTTGCTATCATTGGCGGGGCTACTTCCATAGAAGCAATATTTACAACACCATCACTACTAAAAGGCTCAAGCCATAAAGGGATAGCATTTAGCATAGCCACACCACCAACTTCAAGCAAAATCGCAATAATCAAAAAAGTCCATGCGAGTGTGCGAGTTTGCCCTGTATTTACCGAATCTTTTATTATATTTTGCATATTATCCCCTTTTATAGCACACTTTTTGTGTCAATGTAGGGCAGTGAAAAGCTTTTTGCCACAGATTCTAAGGCGATTTTACCATCATAAGCATTTAAGCCGCCGATTGCACCGGGCATTTTTAGCATTTCTCTCCAGCCTTTATTTGCGATACATTGCACATAGGGCAGAGACTCATAAGAGTAAGTAATACTTGATGTTCGTGCAATCACACCGGGAATATTTGGCACACCATAGTGGATTAAGCCCTCTTCAACATAGGTTGGATCATCATGCGTTGTCTGCCTTGAAGTCTCGATACAGCCGCCAAGATCCACAGACACATCTAGCACGACACCACCTTTATTCATAAGTCTTAAATGCTCTCTTGTGATAACCTTTGGGGTAGCCGTTGCAGTTACTAAAACCGCACCGATGAGTATATCCGCTCCGCTTAATGCCTGTGTTATAGAATCTTCATTTACGTATAGCACCTTGATTCTATTCTCTAGTGTAAGTGGGTGGTTTGCTATCTTTTGCGTATCAATGTCAAGCACACTTACATCAGCGCCCATGCCTACTAGTATTCGTGCCGCATTCATACCTACCGCACCGCCACCGACAACCACCGCTTTCGCAGGGGCTACACCAGCACAACCGCCAATAAGCACACCCCGACCGCCATAGTTTGTAGCAAGCAATGTTGCAGCATGTTGTGCAGCAAACTTACCTGTTACTTCACTCATCGCCGCTAATACGGGATAGTTGCCCTTTGGTCCGGCTATCGTCTCACCACATATTGAAGTAACCCTAGATTCTACCAACGCACTCGCAAGCTCTTTGGAGTAAGCAAGATCAAGAAAGCTATACAGAATCATATCATTTCTCAGATATTTAAACTCAGATTCAATAGGCTCTTTACACTTCACAATCAATTCAGAATCTTCCCATATTTTCTTAGCACTTGAGATAATCTTTGCCCCCGCTCTCTCATAGTCCCTATTTGTATAGCCTATGCTGCTACCTAAGCCATCTTCTACATAAATAGTGTGATTTGTGCTTGATTGTTGTAATAATGCCACATCACTTGGCACAAGCCCCACTCTATGCTCGTGATTCATAATCTCTTTTGGAATGCCAATAATCATTGCTTCTCCCTTATATATTCTTAATATTCATAAAAGGCTAATTGTTATAAAAGTGTCATTATATCGCAATAATGCATAGATTTGACCGGTGTGATTGCTTTGTGCTGTGCAGATTAAACATAGATTCCATGCAGACAAATTACTTGTGTTTTGAAATATAAAGTAATCCCTTAAAAACTACCTATGGAATACTTCTTGCATGTGTTATTATGAAAATCTTTAACAATTGTGATTTTGGAGTTTCTTTTATGGCGTAGCGTGGATTTCTATAGCGATAGCGTTTGTTTCTGGTGATAAATTTATTAATTTTTTGCTAGAATCTTGCTTTCGGTAGAATCTTGCAATAATGAAGAACAATAGGAAATTTAAGTTGATGAATACACCCTTTTTAAGCAAGGCAAGGAAGTCGAATGATTGAAAATCAGGCAAAACAGCTAGAAACCATGATGAGAAATAAAGCGAATACAAAATATGTCGCTATTACTTCAGGTAAGGGTGGCGTAGGCAAATCCACTCTTAGCGCAAACCTTGCCTATAAACTCAATAAGCTAGGCTTTAAAGTCGGCGTATTTGACGCGGATATTGGACTAGCAAATCTTGATCTTATCTTTGGCATTAAAACCGATAAAAACATTCTTCACGCGATGAAGGGCGAGGTAAGTATCGATGAGGTCGTGTATGAAATAGAGCCAAATCTCTATCTCATACCCGGTGATAGCGGCGAAGAGATTCTAAAATATGCGGGGAATAATCTCAACATTGTGGAGAATTTCATACATGAGAGTAATATCCTTGATACGCTTGACTTTTTGTTAATTGACACGGGGGCAGGTATCGGTCCGCTAAATCAATCTACACTGCAAGCATGCGAACATATTATCGTGGTTACTATGCCAGATCCCTCAGCCATTACAGATGCGTATGCGACTATTAAGCTAAACGCACACACAAAAAAGCAAATCTTTATGGTGATAAACATGTGTAAAAGTCAAAAGGAAGCCCTTGCGGTATTTGATCGCATGGAGAGCATTACAAAAAAGCATATACCACATCTCACGCTAAAGTTTCTAGGTGGGCTTGAGCTAAACACTGCGGTGAATAAGGCTACAAGAAATCGTGCGTTAATTACAAAAGTAGAGCCATTTAATAGCGTATCGGTAGGCATAGGCGATATTGCGGCACTTTTAGCACATGAGATTACAGACATGGAGCATAATATGCTTTTAGAATCTAAGGGCTTTAAGAGTTTCTTTAAGCGTATGCTTGGGTATTTATAGGCTTAAAGAAAATAATTGATGAATATAGGATTCTACCGAGCAGGATTAATCGGTGATAACATAGTAGTGCTACATGCTATATATGCCCTGCGACATTTATATAGAGATTCTAAAATCATCGTTTATACTAATTCTTGGGGGGGGGGGGGGGGGGGGGGTAACTTTATACGCACAATTTGAATTTATAGATTCCATAATCAATATAGAATCTATGGATAACGAAAGTCTCATTAAAGATATCAATGCGAATAATTTTGATATATTCATTCTCACACAGCCAAATAGAGCTAAATGCAAACTTCTAGCACAGACGGCATGCAAACGCATAATTACTTTTATGACTTTTGCGAATGCCCTGCATTTCCGCTTTGAGAGCGTGTTTATCCCAAAGCATTTAAACCACACTCCACAATATCAACGCATGTTGCAACTTGTTAGAAAAATTAACCCCAAGCATTATGATAAAAATATAGCTACGATAGACTACTCTTATATTAGATTCAAAAGTAGCGACAAAAATAAGGCAAAGATTAAAGAATTTATAGAATCTAGACATATACAACAAAAAATCGTGGTAGTTAATCCATTTGTGCGTAGCACATTTTGCAATCTCACCTTGTGCGGATATGAAAAACTTCTATATAAACTATCAGGGCTATATCCAAACCTGCATTTTGTTATACCAACATATAAAGGCAATGAAGCGGGCAATACAGAATTATTAAAACTTCAATCTTTACATAATGTATCTATATTTTATAATGATGATGATTTAATAAACCTTGTGGCTTTACTGGAGCAAAGCATAGCCCTTATTAGCCCTAGCACAGCAATTAGTCATCTTGCAAATAATCTTAATATGCCTTTAATATGGCTATGTAGCAAGAGAGATAGCTATCTTTGGTCTGGTGATAATATGGATTCTAAATATTTTGTGATTTTGCACAAAACAACGCAAAATATGAATGAAACTGATGAGATTGTAGCCATCAATGAAATTATAGAAAAGTTACAAGATATAGTGAGTCGAAAATAGCCTTGTAAGGTTTTGATGAATATTATATTCCCAGCTAATGTTTCACTCAAATTTAATACAACAACGAACTTTTTAATAATATCAAAGTGCAGAAAACATTAGAAGTTACACAATAGCCTTATATTACTAAATTTGCTCGATAAAGATAAGTAAATTGCATACAAGCGGATATGACAAAAAACATAGAATCTAAACACAATAAATCTTGTTTTAGATTCAAATAGCCATTGTTGATAGCCAAGTTTTACAACACAATAAACTATTATGTTACTTATCTTAGAGTATTTGTCGCTTTCACATTCAACACCCTTTGTGCTATTGCAAACTAGCTATCTTTGCTTTCTTTTTTACTTGCTTTAGAATCATTTGCAGAAGAAACTCCTATTGGTTGTCCTTTTGCAATTATACATTGTTTGCCAAAAATAATAATATTCCAAGAGCTTGAACGAATATCCACATTTACAAGCGCATCGTTTGGTTGTCCTTTCTTTGTCGCCTTATCTAACGCCTTGCCAACAGCATTACTTACTCTATTATTCCTATTGCCAAATGGGATTCCAAAAACTCTAGTAATACAATCCTTGCCCTCAACGGTTGTGCCTTTTTGTAAATTTGATGGCATATTCATATTACCTGTCGTTGCAACTGAAAACTTTGCGATATTCTGCGAACAACCAGAAATAAAAAACGCACCACCTAAAAATGTGCCTACAATCAAAGATTTTGATAATCTCATGTTTATCCTTTCATAAAAAATAGAAAGCCGATTTTACAAAAAAAAAAAAACGAGTCAAGTGCATTTTAAGAAGTGATTAAATGTTGAATTAAAATAGAAAAACAGAAAGATATTTTGTTGTTTCGACTATAAAATTGTGAATTATGAAGAATAATATTTATGTTTTCACAAATCAAGTATTAGGTGGAAAGGGGATTAAAGATCCTAATAACCCCTTGAAATAATATAATTATTATATGTATAAATCTATCCAAAAATTTGTCTAAACATACACCATAATACTTTATACGAAATCACGCTTTTTTACTATAATTACAACAAATAAGGAGTGATAATGCAAAGCAAAAAGTTAAAGGGTGTGATTTTATCAAATGGCTTTATTAAAGCAGATAATGGCGAAATATATGAATTATCTCTCACACACATTAATAATCTTTATGATATACAAGGCTATTCATTAATCAATAGGCAAGTTATTTTTGATATACATAATGACATAGCTTGTAATATTGATATAGAGATAACACCACAAAACAATCAACACACAACCACAGAATCTATATCAACAAATACAAGCCAAATACATGTAGAATCTACACCAAAGGGTTATATTATCCCGCTTGAAAATATCACACTTTTTAAACGCAGAGTAAAAATCATGCTAGTTTGTAACTTTATATTGTCTATACTTGTAATACCACTTTTTATCGCAGCGTATATGCAGTTTTTACTCACAAAACAAATCGCCATGCAGGCACAAAGTAAGACACTTATGTTTTATTTTTTTATGTCATCTGGTAGTATGTATTTTATTACATTATTAGCGTTATTTTCTGGAATCTTTGGTATTGAGATGAGTGGAGAACTCTTCTTTGGCTTTATAGGGCTTTCAACAATTAGTATATTTATAGGCATGATTCTATACTTAAGGCTTTTAGGCAAGATTACAGGGGAAAAACTCTTTATGAGTGCATTTTATATTGTGCTATGTGCGGGATTAGTCGGTCGCTTTGTGTTGCCACTTGGGATTATATGTCTCATACTTGCACCGATATTTTATAGCATAGCATGGCTTCGGATTAAGATGATATATGTGTGATAGATTCTGTTATGCTTTAATTTTTAAAAGTTTTAGAATCTTATATTAAATATATCGGGTTTATTTTTTGTCATTCTTGTAGTCGTTTTGCTCGTGTGAGATGAAATTAAAAAGTTATTTTAGATTCTATGCTTGGGTGTTTTGCTTAAGTATAGATTTATTCGAAACCCCTTGTGCTTACCTAAAAATTTAGATAAGTTACAAGGCTAAAGCATACATTTATAAGATTATAAAACTTAAATCAAAAATGAAAGTGAGCCTTTAATCACAATCGCATTGATAATATCAATAAAGAATGCACCGCATAGTGGCACGATAATAAATGCCATGTGGCTTGGTCCATAATGTGAAGTAACTGCCTGCATATTTACCATAGCAGTCGGTGTAGCACCTAATCCAAAACCACAATGTCCAGCCGCAAGGACTGCAGCGTCATAATCTTTACCACAGAATCTAAATGTAACAAATACTGCATAAAGTATCATTAGCACCGCTTGTGATACAAGGATTACAATCAATGGTAATGCAAGGGCTAGTAACTGCCAGAGATTTAGTGTCATCATCGCAAATGCAAGAAACAAAGAGAGTGAGACATTGCCTAACACAGACACTTCTCTATCAAATACTTGATGAATGTTTAGTATTTGCAATGTATTACGCAATATTACTCCTGTGAAAAGGCAATATACAAATGTTGGGAGATTAAGCCCGGGCATGACATCTTTCATAACATCTTCTAACACTTTACCGATTAATAAACATGCTGCAATCAATGCAAGGCTCTCTATAAAGCTAATAGGTGTGATTAATCTCTCTTTTGTCGGCGTTTCAAAGCCATGTGCTTCTTCATTATTTCGCTCTGTGCCCGGCAATTTGAGATTATGCTTTTTAATAAGATATCTTGCAACAGGACCACCGATAAGCCCACCCATAACAAGCCCAAAAGTCGCACATGCCATAGCCACACCCGTTGCCGCAGAGAAGTTGTATGGATCTGCTTCAAAAATCTTAGCCCATGCAGCACCTGTGCCATGCCCACCACTCATTGTGATAGAGCCACCAAGCATACCAAGTAAAGGATCTACACCCATAGCATAGGATATACCAACGCCAACGATATTTTGCAAAAAAAGCGCACCAACGATGATAACAAGGAATATGGTAAGCATTTTCCCGCCTTTTTTCAATGCGGAGAAGTCGGCACTAAGCCCAATTGATGAAAAGAAAGCAAGCATTAAAGGCTCTGATAATGAAGTGTCAAACTTAAACTCAAGCTGTAATGTTTTATAGATTAATAGAATCATAATCGCGGTTATAACCCCACCTACAACAGGCTCTGGTATATTATAATCCCTCAAGACTTTCACACGCTCGATTATGAATCTACCAAGCAATAAAACTGCCACCATACACACAAGCGTGAAGTAGAAATTAAAGTCAATGCTACTTAGACTAACATCTTGCACACTGATATAGCCCTGTTTAGTCTCTTTATCATGCGTATAGCTTATGGAATAGTAGTTATCCACTTTACCAAGCACTTTTAGCTTTGTGTCCTTAGGTATGGTTGTATCGAGTTTGCACTGCTTATTTGGTGCAGTATAGATTGTCGCATTTTGTGTGTTGATTCTATATTCATCACGCCATGCAGCTACTTTCTCTAGCTTTATATCATCTGTGGCACATTGTGTCGTGCTATTTTGTGCGTTCTCAGTCGCATAAAGCGGCAATAATGTGTTTAAAAACAAAAACAGGCATAAAATATGTCGCATAAAAATCCTTATAGTTAAGATTGTGATATTTTGGCTTTTTAGATTCTATGTTTGTTTTAGAAACTTAGAATCTATAGATTCTACACTTTTAATCTTGTAATTACTCAATAAAAGTAGAGAAATTATATCCTTTAGCATTTGAGTGAGATTTTAGTCAAAGTATCTAAAAATACAGAATCTATAAAACACTTTGAAAAAAGATTTTTCGCTCAACACTCAAAATGACGAGAAACTAAATGCCAAAATATCAGCCAAAGATTATTTTGATTATAAAGCAGTCCTTTACAAACTCATTGAAATAATTACTAAATTGCCATTTATATTTTTATATAAACTTACAAAAAGTAACATTATGTCATTTGTATGGAATTCAGAACAAATATAAAATTCGTGCTAAGCATGACTTTATATTTTAGCAAATATTAGCGATTTTTGCCATAGATAAGGGTTTAACTCACACCACACCTGTTCGCCTACTCTATAATTATTTTCTTCTTTATTGCATATTTTTATAATTAATGTTTGTAAATCTTTTGGGTTTCTCACTAGATTACATTCTAAAAAATCTTTAGAGTGTGCTATATCTAAAAACCATTCTTTTAATCCATTCTCTTTTCTATCTCGCTGCATCCACTGCACGATAGGGGAGACAAAGCCCATCTTGCTTTTACGCCAAATCACAGATTCTGGCATAATATCATGCAAAGCATCGCGAATTAGTGCCTTTGTATAGCCATTTCTAATTTTATATGTATAAGGTAGGCTAAAGACAAATTCCACAAGTCTATGATCTAAGAATGGCATACGCACTTCTATGCCATTAATCATGGAATATCTATCATAATTTCTCAAAAGTGTTTGTAATACATCTTGAGTAAATAATTCATAAAGCCATTTTGAAAAATAATCAAGTTTGTTAAAATTAGGATGAGAATCATGGGGTGTGTATAATTTATTTCGTATGTTTTTATTGAATCTTGATAAGAGAAATTTTGCCCCATCTTTATAAAGCTTTAGTGTTGGTTTTGGCGCTTCGCTAGAATCATTAAGAATATGCAAGATATTTTTTATCTGCTTGATATTAAATCTTGCATCCCATAAAGCTTGTAATACATGTCCATAACCGCTAAATAGCTCATCTGCACCATGCCCATCAAGTGTTACGGTAACACCTTTTTGCTTTATGGCTTGATATGTTGCGATCATTGGCACAGGGCTTGTTGTGTATAAATCCTCAAAGAGATAAAAATAATGCTCTATTTTATCCCAATGTGCCACCGGGTTAATCTCTAAAAATTCACCTTGTATATGAATATGATCGCACACTGCCTTAGCATACTTACTCTCATCAAATGGCGTATCTTTAAAGCAAGCAATGCAAACATACTGCCAATCATTTGATTGTCTTAAATGTTGTGTGCTATTTTTGCTTACATGCGACATGGCACATATTGTAGCGCTAGAATCTACTCCGCCACTAAGGGCTGTGCCCAGACTTACATCAGAACGCATTCTTAATGCTACTGAATCAAAAAATAAATGGCGAAATTCCGCAACAATATCTTCATAAGGTTTTGGTGTCTGCGGATTATATGGCATATTATCAAGTATATGATAATATCTCTGCGGCTTAAGACTATCTACACCATTTTGTATAGAATCTGTATTTATAATCGTAAAATGTGCATGTGGAAAACGCTTAATGCCATCTATCAATGTATGCTCTGTGCATTCATAGCTATATATTTTGTTATATATCATATCATTAAAATGGCTGGAAGGCTCTACATCTTTTAAAAATGGATAGATTGCCTTCATCTCAGAAGCAAAAACAAATTTCTTTTTATTGTTTTCATCAGTAATGAAAGCATAAAAAAGAGGCTTTTTTCCAAACCTATCACGGGATAGAAAAAGATCTTTTGTTTCATGGTTAAATATAGCAAACGCCCACATGCCATTAAATTTATTTAAACAAGCGCTCCCATAAGCATCATAACTAGCAAGTAATACTTCGCTATCAGAATCTGTGTGAAATACATACCCTTTTGCTATGAGTTCATCGCGTAGTTCTAAAAAGTTATAAATCTCTCCATTAAAAACTAGACTATATTTTATATGCAGTTTTGCTGTATCTATTTGCTGGGTTACCCCCCCCCCCCACATTGTCAATATTTAAGGGAAAGTGCATGGGTTGGGCTGCCTTATTGCTTAAATCAACAATTTTTAATCGCGTATGACCGAAACTTATATTCTCATTATGAAATACTCCATTACTATCTGGTCCCCTGTGATGTATTGTCGTTAATGCCCTATCGAAAAGTTCTGTATTGCTTGATGGAATTGTCCCTAAAATACCACACATATTCTGCCTTTTTGGATAAATTTAGAATTAATTATACATTAAAATAATATGTTATATGTATTAAAAATCCTTTATCCACTCAACAACTTAGATTCCATAATTTAATCTTTTATAGAATCTAAACGTGATATAACAGAGAGTTTGTGAGCTTCAAGTCCTTCAGTTTCAGCTAAGATAGCACAAGGATTAGCTAGATTTTTAATGCCTTGTTTTGAAAAAGAGATAAGAGAACTACGCGTGCAGAAATGCTCTACCCCAAGCGGTGAGAAAAATCTCGCACTGCCGCCTGTTGGCAATGTGTGATTTGGTCCTGCTAGATAATCGCCGATTGCCTCTGGTGTATAATGCCCTAAGAATACCGCACCAACCGCTTTAATCTCGCCTAAGAGTGAGAAAGGCTCTTGTGTTACAATCTCTAAATGTTCGGGGGCTATGGCATTCATTAGCATTGCGGCTTGTTTGAGATTCTCTACAATGATGATTGCCCCCCTTTCTTGTATGCTTTTTTGTGCTATGTCTTTACGCATTAGATGAGTTAGCTTTGTATCAATCTTTTGTGCGACTTCTTTAGCTAAATCTTTATTATCTGTGATTAATATCGCACTTGCCATAGAATCATGCTCTGCTTGTGATAGCATATCTATTGCTAAATAATCGCTATTAGCATGAGAATCTGCGATGATTCCAATCTCGCTAGGACCTGCTATCATGTCAATATTTACTTCTCCAAACACAAGCTTTTTTGCAGTGGCGACATAGATATTTCCCGGTCCAGTGATAACATCTACTTTTTTAAAGCCTTTATGTGAATCTTTTGTATGAGAAAAAAGAGAATCTTTACTCCATTTAGTCTCGCCAAAACCATAGGCAAACATGCCAATAGCGCCAATCCCACCGATTTTATACCCCTCTTTAATACCGCAAAAATACATCGCTGCAAGCACGAGTTCATTAATGTGATTATTGGGTGTTGGACTTGCCATAATGATTTCTTTCACACCGGCGACTTTTGCGGGGATTGCATTCATTAAAAGTGAGCTTGGATAAAAGGCTTTACCACCGGGGATATAGATACCAGCACGCGTAACGGGCATAATATTTTGCCCTAGCATATTTGCGTATTCATCATGATAGATAAAGCCTTTTGGGGCATTTTTCGCGTGGAATGTATAGATTCTATCGTGTGCTATTTGCAATGCGTCTTTAGTTTTAGAATCTAGATTTCTATACGCATTAAAGGTATCTTCTTCTGCGATTTTTAGATCATTGAAATTTTGTGGATTCCAAGAGTCATATTTTCTCACAATATCTAGCAGGGCATCTTCGCCCCTTTGCTTAATATCTTGCAGCGTTTTTAACACTTCAGGGATAATGCTATCCATATCTGTATTTGCACGCGCTAAAAGAGTGTTAAACTCCGTCTCAAAATCCTTGTCTTGTATATTTAATATCTTAATCATTTTAGAATCCTTAGTGATAGTTTTTTCATTATAGCAAACAAACTATAAAGTCGGCTTTTTTGTAATAATCTTAGCTAAACTTTGATAGAATCTTACTTTTACTTTGTTACAAAAAAGGCACTAACGCATGGAACAACAAGCCCTTATTTTTAAAGACATTACACTGCAAGATAGAACACTCATTAACACATATCTACAACAAGAAGAGTTTATGATTTCTGATATTTCTTTTGGGAATCTTTTTATCTGGCGTTTAGCTAGAAAGATAGCATTTTGTATTCTGCATGATTGTCTTATTATAGAAACAACTTATATTAATGAAGCACCATTTTGCTTTTTCCCTATTGGTAGCGGGGATAAAAAGAAAGCTTTAATCTCACTTCATAATCACTATAAACAAAAAGGACAGAATCTTATATTCCATTCAATAGAGAAACAGAATCTAGACTTATTACACGAAGTGTTTGGCGATAGTATAACGCCTATTTTAAATCGTGATAGAAGTGATTATATTTATAAAACGCGAGATTTAATCGAGCTTACCGGACGCAAATATCATAAAAAGAAAAATCATCTCAATAGATTCTTTGATGAGTATAAAGGCTTTAGCTTTGAATCTATTGGTGAAAATAATCTTAGCGAACTCTTAAATGTATGGAGAAAATGGGATAACGCAGGAAGTGATAAAGGACTACAAAATGAGTCAAAAGGCATTATAAGCGTGTTTGAAAACTATGCGGATTTGGGATTTTTAGGCGGACTTTTGCGATTTAATGGCGAAGTGATTGCCTTTAGCTTTGGTGAAATTATCTCAAAAAATCTTTGTATTATCCATATAGAAAAGGCGGATATTAACTATCGCGGGGCGTATCAAGCGATTAATCAACAGCTTTTATCCCACTGCTTCAGTGATATTTTATATGTAAATCGTGAAGAAGATTTAGGTATAGAAGGTTTGCGTAAGGCAAAGCTATCATATAATCCAGAATTTATTTTAGAAAAATATGAAGTGAATATTGTATAGATTTGAGATTGTGAGTTTATTAATACCAAGCATTTTATAATCTTTATGGGTGCGTGCAGGGTTTAGGGTGCATTTTAACAATATTTTAGAATCTTAAGGTGGTGTAATGTATATTTGTGCTGGTGAGAGTGAGCAGTTTGTCTTTGCAAAAAGTATTGGTATAGGTTTAGTGTCTAGTGCGATAGGGCTTACAAAGCTTTGTTTGCAGTATGCGCCAAAAGAGCTTGTATTCATAGGCAGTGCAGGGTGCTATGATGAAAGTTTGCGTATAGGTGATATGGCGTATAGTTATAGTGCCACGCAAATTGAGCTTAGTTTTTTAGATAATCATTCTTATACGCCGATTGATAATAGCGTAAAACTTGAACTTAAAGATAATGTTTCACATGAAACATTTATGCAGAATCTACATGATAAGATTCAGAAATTACCGCAAGTTATTGTAAATTCAAGTAACTATATCACAAACACAAATAAATATAATGCGATGATGAGTCATGCAAATATTACGCTTGAGAATATGGAATTTTTCAGCGTTTTAAAAGTCGCACAATATTTTCAGATTCCATGTATTGGAATCTTTTGCGTGAGTAATTTTGTCAGTGAAAACGCACATAATGAGTTTATAAAAAATCATACGCTTATCAAAACAAAGCTGCATGATTTTATAGCAACTCTTAACACATAAGCTATATACTTAAAAATATCATAAGCCCCGTAACACAAAGCCCACAGAAAAAGGCAAGTAAAGCAGCACCCCTTTTATGCTTACAAAATGCAGTGATAATAAGTCCGCTAAAATAAAATAAAAACAAAGATACAGAAAAGCCAATCGCTATAATATCAAAATAAAATCCACCTTTGCCCTTATGCATAAGCAGCAAAATCCCATAGAATCCACGCTGAAGCGCACGCAACTTCATCGTGCCATCTCTCTCTTTTATCACCATAATGCTATATCGTATCGACCCCATGCTAGGATTCCCACGCACCATTTTTAAAGTCGTATCGCTTGGAATCTTTAGATTATTGTCCTTTAGAATCTGCAATATTGTGTCTTGCTCTTTTCCTTTAGGCAAAGATTCTATTTGAATCTCATGGATAGTAGCCCCTGCCTCTTCTTTAATATCAAAGAGATAAAGAGAACCCGTTATTGCATAAATGAGCGCTGCTGGAAGAAAAAATAGACTAAGATACAAATGCACTTTCATCCAAATTTGCTTTTTCTTAAACAAGTGAATCCTTTTATATAAAATTACTTAACATTATAAATAAAATAATAAGAATGAAATCTAATTTTAATTATAGCAAAATTTCGATGTTTTAGGATGTTTTCTGTTGAATAAATATTTTACAAATATGAGAAGTTAGAATCTCATTTAGTTGCATTGTCTCTTTGACACTCATACAACAAAGCTAGACTCCTTACTATCAATTAAAGGACTTTTTCTTATATTTTAGATTCTCACAGCCTACCGAACTAAGATTGTATTATTTATTAACAAATCGTATATTTTGTAAAGGGATATAGCCGTCTATAAAAGTTTCTTTATTGATAGCATAGCGGACATGAACCCATGATTTTTTGGTGTCTATAACCTGCATTTTGATACCATCTTTATTAATGGCGATTATCTTTGATTGCGTGTTTGGTAAGTGGTAGATTTTTGCTTGTTTTGTGGTTGGGGTCGCCCATTGTTTTTTATTCTTTTGTGTGATTTGTATGCTTTTCACATCATAGGGATTGTTGGTATTGTAGAGTTTAATGTTTGTTGGGGAGTTTAAATTTGCTGAAAATGCGTTTGGTAACTTATGCGTGTGAATCTGTCTGTATGGGACATAATCTACATTATCAATTTTATTCACTTCTATTGTGCTGCGATTTTGTGGGTTACTTGGCTTTTGTTTTGGTTCTGTCTGTGCGATCGATTTTGTGTCTTCAAACTCTATGTTTGCATAGGTGCTAATGCGATTTAGATTTTCCGATAGAGTATTGTGGATAAAATCGACATTTGAGCTTTGCTTGATTTTTTCTAGCTCTTCTTTCATACGCACTTTTTCATCAATTTCATCATTGTTTTGTGGATTTTCTACTTGGGTAATAGTAACTACATGCTGTTGGTATTGAGTGAGAGAATCGAAAACAAAATAATATACTAAAAAACACGCACATATAATACCAAGCGGTAAAGCATATAATTTCGCATAGAATTTTAGTTTCATAGAATCTACTTTATGATAACTTGCTTTTGCCCTGTCTGTATATGTCCAATGACACTAGCTTGCATACTTTGTGCTAACTTTTGCACGTTTTCCTTTGGCACGATAACCACCATGCCAACGCCCATATTAAATACACGCCATGCCTCTTCTTTATCAACATAGGGCAGGAAAAACTGATAAATTTCTGGAATCTCTATGGCACTTTCACTAATAATAGCCTGTGTATTTTCTGGCAAAATGCGGATAAGATTCTCTTTAATACCCCCGCCTGTGATATGGGCTAGTCCCTTTATAGAATCTTTATGTTGCAAAAATGGTTCTACATAGATTCGAGTAGGCTCTAGTATAGAATCTATGAGTGTTTTTCCTAAAAATTCCATCTCTACATTAATCTTTTTTGTATCGATAATGCCCCTCACAAGAGAAAATCCATTGCTATGAAATCCACTGCTTTTTAAGCCGAGTATCACATCACCTTCTGCTATGCTTGAACGCTTTTGTATATCATCTCTTTCCGCGATGCCTACTGCAAAACCCGCTAGGTCAAAATCACCCTTTGCATACACGCTTGGCATTTCCGCAGTTTCACCGCCTATTAAGGCACATTTTGCCTGTTTGCAACCCTCTGCAATACCACGCACAATACGCAAGGCATCTTCACTCACAAGCTTATGCGTAGCATAATAATCAAGAAAAAACATGGGCGTAGCAAAATCACAAATAAGATCATTTACACACATAGCAACTAAATCAATGCCTATATTATCTAGCCTACTATGACTAAGGGCTAGGCTAAGTTTTGAGCCAACGCCATCAGTCGCCGCACATAATATAGGATTTTTGTAACCTGTCGGCATGGCAAAGCAACCAGAAAAGCCACCTAAACCGCCCAAAACAAGCGGATTAAAAGTCTCCTTTACAAGTGGTTTTAATGCTTGGACAAAGCTATTACCCTCGTCTATATCCACACCAAAGTCTTTATATTGCAGTGTTTCCATATTTTCCTCATCAGTCTTTAATCGCAGGAATTGTAACAAAAAATCACTCAAAATATGCTTTAAAACATAAAAAAATCAAAGTATTGTAATAGCATTAATTTTATTTGTGTAAAAAACACGCACAAAAGTCTATCTACTTCAGCATACATACCATATCTGCTAGGCACAAGAGAAACTACACGCAATAAAACGACACACCAGCAATATTTTTTATCTTTATTTGTCCTATCGCACACATATTTTCAAGTCGACTTACACTCTCTTTTGTGAGTAAAATTTCACAATCTGCATGCGTTAAAGGTCGCCTTTTTAATAGTTCTAGAATCTCTGTTTCGCTAAGGTCTTGTTGTGCGACATTCATTACATCATTTTTACGCGTAACAACACATACATTTAGCCCCTCATACAATGTGCTTAACTCATATAGCTTTTCATTACTCACAGGATATACTCTATGGGAGCTTGGTCGATCAATGGTTGAAATATCTACGCGTTTAATATCCACTTCATGCAAAAATGCGGCATTCTCCTTATTAGATTCCATATCATCATTCATGTTTGCTACAATCAATACTTCAGCGACTAACTCACCGCCATATTGCTTAGAAAAGTCTTTAATGCCTTGTTTAATTGTAGCTAAATCAAGCGTTTTGCTTGGCTTATCCACGCGTTTAAAATTCTTTGTAACCGCAGAATCAAGTGAAAATTTAACAATATCAAAGTGATTGAGTGCATTTTTTTGTGCGTGGAAACGAGAGCCATTGCTTAGTATAAGGGTTTTAATGCTTGAATATTCTTTTAACAATTCTTTTACTTGTAATATGAGTTGTTCTAGGTGTGGATAAAGAGTTGGTTCTCCATTCGCAGTAAAGGTTAGCACATCAATATCGGCGTGTGTTCTCAAAGCATGCTGAATAGATTCTAAGATAATCTCTAGCGGTGCGATTTGAGTTTGTGTATCCATTGGCTTTTTTGCCTCAAGCTCACAATATACGCAGTCAAAATTACATTGCTTTGTATAGGGGCTTAAATCTATACCCAAACTCACACCAAAGCGTCTTGATAGAATAGGTCCAAAGACAATTTGCATGTATATCCTTTTATATTTTTATCATTATAGCAGTAAAATGTAGTGGGAATCTAATAATCTTTAAGGCGTAATATGCAGGGGAATGATAATATCACTTGCATAATTTTTCAAAAGATTCTGACATAAATTAGAGTTTTGAGATCTGTTAAATAGAATCTCTAAAGCACTTGTTTGATTAAAGCGAATGCTAAGGCAGTCATTTTGAGAATCTGGCACACCATTTTTAGCAATTTTTAGAGAATCTCCACTTACAACCCATCGCTGTGGTGATAAATGCAGGTAGCTAACAAGCCATTGTGGATTAGCATTCTGTGGCATAAACTCATTTGTAATCGCATATTCTTGTGTGCTTGAAATAATGGTTTGTATATCGCTTTGGATAGCAACACTTAGGGCATTATTGCGAGAAAAGCTTATGCGTGGCAATGCAAGACTCGCTAATATGCCGATTATCACAAGCACAAATAAAAGCTCCATCATGCTAAAACCTGTGCTATATCGTATGATTTTGTGTAGCTTTTTAGAATCTAGATTCCGTATTAGCTTTGTATCTGTCAAGGTTTTATTAGAATCTGGTGCATTGCGACATGATAAGCTAAATGTGAATTTATGGTTTAGAGCTTTTTTCACATAGGAATAAAGAGATTTTACTTTAAAAGCACATAGGGAATGTTTAATCTTATTAAATACACAAGATACATTGAGCCATTTTAGTTTTTTCATATCCACTTCTTACATATACTTAACTATATAGCTATAAAATATAGATTCTATACTAGATATTTCGCTACACTCTACAAGATTCTAAATTCCTACCCAAAATTTTAACCGACATTTTTTTCATTGTCAAGTTGATTCATATATTCTAAGTTGAAATAAAAGATGGTCCTAGCAAAATATTACAATTGAAATAATATAGAAACCAATAAACTCTAATTCACATTATATTCATGTCTTTTTCACTTAATATTCACTTAATATTCATATATAATATGTGAATATAAGCTTAATTCACTATTTTTATACTATACTACGAAAACAAAAAGTGAATATACTAAGGATAAATATGGATAATACAAACCTACTTCAAAGACTCCAACATGAAATACCAGAAAATGAATATCAACAATATATCAGTAAAATCTCTTTTGATTCTATGAACTCAACGCCAAATCATCTTATCTTTATAGCCCCAAATATTTTCATAGCAAACTGGGCAAAGAACAAATACACAAAACTCATGCTAAAGATTCTAGAAGTTAAGACAATCGATGAAATCAAAATAGAATTTATCGCAAGAAATCAGCATAATAAAACACCCACAGAAAATAATACGACTAGAAAATACATAACTACTAATAATCAAACTTTCATAAATAAAAATTCTTCATTTAATAGTTTTATAGTAGGCGAATGTAATAAATTTGCCTTTGAAACCGCAAAAGAAATAGCAAAAAATCAAGGCAAATGGAATCCACTCTTAATCTATGGTAACACAGGATTAGGAAAAACGCATTTATTATATGCTATCTGCAATGCTGTATATGAAAGAACGCCAAACGCAAAAATTGTATATATAACCGCAGAAAGTATGTTTAATGAATACAGACATAGAATCCAAAACAACACAATGCAACATTTTAGAGAGAGATTTCGCTCATGTGATTATTTACTCATTGATGATGTGCAGTTTTTATCAAATACAGATAAATTCCAAGAAGAATTTTTCAATACCTTTAATGTCATAGTCCAAGAAGGCGGACAAATCGTAATGACAAGCGACAAAGCCCCAAAACTCATAGATAAACTTGAAAAAAGGCTAAAATCCCGCTTTGCAGGGGGTATGATGACAAAGATAGAATCTCCAGAACTCGATATGAAAATAAATATTATTAAGCAAAAATGTGCGTTAAATAACATTACGCTTGAACCAAATATAATAAATTTTATCGCCACACAACTCCATGATAATATACGCGAAATAGAAGGAACAATCATTGATATATACGCCAATATGTCAATTATGAATATACCAATAACACTTGAAATAGTAAAAAACATATTAAAAGACAGAGAAATAGAGGAAAAAGCCACAAACTTTGATGATGTAGTCAATCTTATAGCAAGAGAATATAACATTAAACCAAGTGAAATAAAAACAAAAACAAGGGGTAAAAAAATCATAGCAAGATCAAGAAAAATAGTAGCCTATATCGCAAGAGAAGCAATCAATACGACTTTTCCCCATATTGCAACAGAGCTAAACCTAAAAGACCATAGTGCAGTAAGCAAACAAATAAAATCAATCAAACAAGAAATGGAAAAAGACAATGCACTAAAAATAGAAGTGCAAAATCTCTTATCAAAACTCAAACAAAATACACAATAACTACGAAAATAAAGCCATATTCCAATATATTTTTGTTATACTTCTTACTTTGTTTGTGTCCTAAAAATGAATTAAATGTGAATGAAAATAGCAAAATACAAATGCCAAAAAGTGCCTAATTAACGCTTTAAAACAAAAATAAAAAACTTTATTCACATTATTCAAGCACACTACTACAACCACTATACTTTATTAAAAGGGAAAACGCATGAATATGATAAGCATTGACAAAAGCATACTCGACCAAGCCATAACAAATATGCAATCAGCAGTCAATAAGAAAAATGTGATCGATATCACCGCAAATATATCCTTAGAAACAATTGACAATAATCTTATCCTTAAAGCAACAGATCATGAGATATACATACGCACAATACTCAAAACAAACTCATTACAAGGTGAAATAAAATGTGCAGTAAATGGTGAAGCAATAGGTAACTTCATAAAAGGACTAAATGATTCTGAAGTTATCATAGAGCAAGACAATGAGAATCTTTATATAAAACAAAATAATGCTTCAGTATTTAAAATCCCAATCTTTGAAATAAATGAACTCCCTTTTAGTCAAAACTACAAAAACGAACAACAAGGCTTTCAATCAATAGATATAAATAACAACTTCTTATTACAATCTCTAAAAAAGATTATGCACTGCTGTAATGATAAAGAAACATTTAATATTGCTATGCAAGGTATCCTTTTTGAAGTTAAAGATAAAGAAATAAATATCGCAGCAACAGATTCTAAACGACTAGGCTATATACAAAAACAAACAGAATGCGATAAAGATTTTATAAGCATTATCCCTAAAAAAACACTGCAAGAGATTCTAAAACTATTTTCAACAGATTGTGAGCTATATATTAAGCCAATACAAGATAGTAATAAAATAGAAACATTATGCTTTGTAAGTGAGAATATAGAATTTTACGCAAAGCTTATCAATGCAAACTTCCCAGATTTTAAAAGTATTATTGCAAATAAACCGCAACTACCAACATTAAAAATCAATAAAGAAAAGATTCTAAAAACTCTTAATCAAATGAATGCTATATGCCAAAGAGCTAAAGTTACATTTGAATCTAATAAAATCATTTTTGAAACTCTAGAGGGTATAAATGGTGCAAGCGCCTCAATTACAATCAATGATATAGAAAATCACAAAGCAGAGCCAATGACAATAGGACTTGTGAATAGACATTTATTAGAATGTATCAGTAATATTAAACAAGATGAGTTTGAAATCATTATTGATGATCCTTATAAACCAATCTTTGTAATAACAAAGGATTTTGAAGAAGTTATCATGCCACAAATCATATAAAAATTCTATAAATAAAGAGAAAGGAAAAAATAATGGAAAATACAACAAAAGAATACTTAGCAGATAATATCAAAGTCTTAAAAGGGCTAGAAGCGGTTAGAAAACGACCGGGTATGTATATCGGCGATACAAATACAAATGGTTTGCATCACATGATATATGAAGTCGTGGATAACTCTATCGATGAAGCAATGGCAGGATTCTGTAAAAATATTAAAATTACTCTCACAGACAAAGGCAGTGCTATCATTGAAGATGATGGCAGGGGAATCCCAGTTGATATGCACCCAACAGAGAATATGCCAGCAGCAACGGTTGTTCTAACCGTATTACATGCAGGTGGTAAGTTTGACAAAGATACTTATAAAGTATCAGGTGGTTTGCATGGAGTTGGTGTAAGTGTTGTAAATGCTCTCTCTTGTAAGCTTATTATGACAATTTATAAGAATAATAAAATCTATAAGCAAGAGTTTGAGAAAGGAATCCCAACTACAGAGCTAGAAATAATTGGCGAGACAAAAAAGCATGGCACTACTATTGAGTTTTTCCCAGATCCAGAGATTATGGAGATAACAGAGTTTGATTCTAATATACTTACGCGTAGATTTAAAGAGATGGCATATCTCACACATGGCATAAAGATAAGATTCAAAGATGAGAGAGATGGTAGCGATACTACATTTCATTTTGAGGGTGGTTTAAGCCAATTTATAGAAGATATCAATAAAAAGACTTTAATCACACAGATTCTAAGCTTTGAAGCAACAGAAAATGAATATGACTCAGAGATAGAAATCGCCCTAGCCTATAATGAGGGCTATGATGAAAAGGTATTAAGCTTTGTAAATAATATTAGAACACCAGATGGTGGCACACATGAAGCAGGTTTTAGAGCAGGGCTTAGTCGTGCGATTTTAAACTATATTGAAGCAAACGCAAATACACGCGAAAAAGATGTAAAAGTATTAGGCGATGATGTGAGAGAGGGTTTAGTCGCTATCGTTGCAACCAAAATCATGGATCCACAATTTGAGGGGCAAACAAAGGGTAAATTAGGCAGTTCATTTGTAAAAGGCATAGTCCAAAAGCTTACTTATGAAAAAATGTCAAAGTTTTTTGAAGAAAATCCTACTCAAGCAAAGCTTATCATGCAAAAAGTGCTTATCGCAGCAAGGGGCAGAGAAGCAGCAAAGAGAGCAAGAGATTTAACTAGAAAAGATAATAAAGTATCAGTTTCTACACTTCCGGGTAAATTTGCTGATTGTCAAAGCAAAGATCCAAGCGAATGTGAAATCTATCTTGTAGAAGGTGATAGTGCGGGTGGCTCTGCAAAGCAGGGAAGAGATAGAAGATTCCAAGCGATACTTCCCTTACGCGGTAAGATTCTAAATGTTGAGAAATCAAGGCTTGATACAATCCTAAAAAGTGAAGAAATCAAAAATATGATTACTGCCTTTGGTTGCGGCATTGGCGATGAGTTTAATGAAGAGAAATTACGCTATCATAAAATAATCATTATGACAGATGCCGATGTCGATGGTAGCCATATACAAACCTTACTTATGACCTTCTTTTATCGCTATTTTAAGCCTTTAGTGCAAGGCGGATATATCTATATCGCCCAGCCACCACTCTATAAATATAAACGCAATAAAAAGGAAGTCTATCTCAAAGATGATAAAGCTTTGAGTGATTTTTTGATAGAAAATGGCATAGAGCATTTTAACTTTAAAGGCATAGGGCATAATGAATTATTACAGATTCTAAAGATTATCGCACATTACAGACAGCTTGTAAATGATTTAGAGAGACGATATAGCGTGCAGTATGTCTTAAGATATTTAGTCGAAAACGAGCTTGACACGCATGATTTAGAATCTTTATCTAAAAATATAGAATCTTATCTTTTAAGTAAGCAGTATAATGTCTTAAAAAAGCATATTGATGAAGTAAGTATCACGCTGAACGCACAAACAAATCTAGGTATAACAGAGATAAAAATCACACGAAACCTATTCCATGATATAATCTTTAAGGAATGTAAAAGGATTTATCAAAAAATCACTGAAAGAGAACTTGAGTTTTTAGAGGGTAAAGACATTATAACGGGCTTAGAAGAGATTGAAGAAGCCACAAGGAAAAAGGGTGATATAAGCCGATATAAAGGTTTAGGTGAGATGAATAAGGAAGAATTATGGGAAACTACCATGTCCCCGCAAAACCGCACTCTAGTCCAAGTAAAGATAGAAGATGATGAAATGGCTGATGAAATGTTTAATATCTTTATGGGCGATGAAGTAGAGCCAAGACGACAATATATCCAAAAACACGCAAGAGATGTTAAGAATCTTGATGTTTGATTCGTAAAAATATATCTTAAATCATAATAAAAACTGACTCAAACTTACTTAAGTGGTAGGCTTTCTGTTGTGTCGAGTCCTAATGCAATCCTAATATATAGATTCTTAATAAAGCTTATTTAGATTCTAAAAAAAAATATCTGTAATCCTGCACTCATCTCAATAAAAACAATAAGCAATAAACCAAAAAAATAATATACATATATGAAATTATGCAATGCTGTATAATACAAAGAAATCTCATAATGTCATAAAAAAGGTAAAAACTAAAAAAGTAAAAAAGTGTTTTGCCTACCTTAACATGACAAGCTATAGAAAAGCTAAAATAAGCTTAATAGTAAGCCAAATGGGCTACATTCCAAAGTTTAATTTTCAAGTTTTAGGTTGTTGATTCTAAAGATTTAGAATCATGAGTGAGTTTTTTTACATGTATCTCAACATGGTAAGGTTAAAAATGAAAAACAAGTTAAAAAATAGTATCTATTGGCTATGCAAAACACAGCATAGTAACTACAACTCATAGTGCCAAAAGCTATGAGATTATCTCTTAACTTTGTCATGTTAAGACTATGTCAAAACACCTTGTATAGAATCTAGCGCATGAGA
>NZ_JMKW01000029.1 GCF_000686565.1 Helicobacter bilis ATCC 51630 | reverse complement strand
ATAATCTCTTTCTTAGATAATGATATAGATAAGCCATTTATATCTGGAAGTTTATATAATACAACTAATCCTAGCCTAATACATAATCCCCTAGATTCCCATAAGACTTCTTTATCAAGTAGAACAATAAATTTAACAAATATAAGAAACTCATCAAATTCACTAAACCAAGCAGATTCATCACAAACAGAGCATTCAAACACAGCAAATATCATTGAACAAGGTTATAATGAACTTACCCTATCAAATATAAAAGATAATGAAGAAATCTATATAAGAGCACAAAAAGACTACACGGAAACAATCAAGCATAATTTCTCTCAAACCATACACAACAATAAAGATTCTAAAGTAGAAGGAAGCTATACAGAATCTATCACTAAATATCACAAACAAGAAATACTCGGCTTAAAAGATGTAAGAGTTGGTGCAGAATACCTAACTAATGTAGCCCTAAGCAAAGATACTATAGTAGGATTATCTCATACTCTAAATGTAGGAGAGAGTAATAAACTTAGAGTAGCTAAAGATAGTAGTGAATCTATTGGAGGGGATAAGAGGGTGGAGGTGGGAGGGAAATTTCAAACACATATTGAACGCTATAAAATTGAAACAATTGATGACAATGCAACACAAATTGTGCAAGGTTACAATAATATACAAACTAACAAAGATTTGCAAATCGATACACAAGGTGAGACCTTGATTAAATCTCAAAATAATATTCATGTGCATACCTCACAATCTGTATCTATAAATGCTGAAGTTAATAGCACCTTATTGAGTGATACTATTCATGCTATAGCTAAGGGCGATATATATAATCAGGCACAAAACCAAATCCTCCACCAAGTAGGAGACACTTCTATTACTGCTAAGGGAGATTGTGTTATTATTAAGGCTGGTGGAGTAGAAGTAGTGATAGATTCTAAAGGACTTGTAGTTAAAGGTGGGGAGGTAAAGGCGGAGTGAGGGGTAAAGAAAACAAGATAAGATATTATAAAGAAATTAAAACTTCTTTGATAAACTTAAGCTTTGAGAAAGAAGAGTTCCCTTAATCTTATGGAGGATAATAATGAGTAGATATGAAGCACAAGTTAATCTTCCACTAGCCCTCAACAAAACAATCAGATTCTCCTTTATAAGTCTTTTAAAATGTATTTTACAAGTTTAAAAAATTACAAAAAAGAATGACCAATGAGCGAAACAATACAATTCCAAATCCAAGCCTTAGATGAATACACAAGAATGCCTATTGCTAATGCAAAACTCCAATTACAAAATGTCAATCTAGGACAAGAGGCAATAAGTGATACTCAAGGTTTGGCTACTTTTGAAATAGATTCCAAGCAAAATCTTAAGTCCTTTAGAGCAAAGCTTATTCATAATAACTATCAAGAATGTCCTATGTTAGATAGAAGTATTATTCCTAATGCTATCAAAAGAAGAGAAAAGCCACTTGAATTACGATTTAAGAAAAAGTTAGATAATTTTGCGGTGCAGCAAGTTAAATTAGAACCAAATGAATATATACTTACAGACGCTAATAATGAAATCATTACCAAAAACTTTTACAAAGTGGGTGATACTCTCACATTTGAAGCAAGTTTTGATGAGAATAAAGCAAAAGAAAATGAGATTCAATGGGCATATAAGGTTATGAAACTTGATAAAATCCAAATATTCCAACGACAAGATTCTAAAGACAAAAATCCATACAGCACACAATTACACCCTTCTAAACTTGATGAGCCTTTAACAGATGCCCTACAAGTCCTAAAAGATTCTAAAACCTCCTTTTCAAAAATATCTGCTCATACAATTAAAAATAACAAATCTGATGAAGCAGAACCCGAAAATATCTATAAAGGCAAAACTTTAGAAATTATTTTACCTCAAGACTTTGAAAACGAACAAATTGCTATCTTTGCTTACAAGAACGAACCAAATTGGAAAGTATGTCAAATAATAAGAATCAATGACTACCCCCAAATCACCATTGATTGCACCTTAGCAGAGACTTTAAGGGCTAATGCGAAAAATGATGAAATCTCAAGACTTGGTTGGGGAGTAAGCTATATATGCCAAAGGCTATGGCACGATAATCCCGCTAATGCTAGAGAATTAGGAGAATTAATCTATGTAGATTCTAAATCACAAGACTTTATAGATTCTATCCCTAATGCAACAATGCAAACAATAGTAAAAGATATATTGCCGAGAGTGGAGATGAGGGAGTTTGGAAAAGATACAGCTAATCGATGTCCAAAGATAAAATCTCAAATACAAGAGAATGATAAGAAAAATTTGAGATTCTATATAGAGCTTGATTGGGACGAGTTTTATTTAAAGTTTCCTTTGATGAAAGGCTTAGAGGATAAAATATTAAAAGTTTCTACTTTTGGAAATGATGTTAATCAATTTGTTAAGGATTCCATAAAAGAAATGACTTATGAAGCTTTTGAATATGTCCGCAAAACAACGGAAACACCAAAGATTTTGCATAATAACTTCTTTGATAGCACATTCTATAATTTAATTATGGAATGGCTTAATAGCCAATCTATACAAAAAGATTTAGAAAATATCCTAAACAACAAAAATAGTAATGTAAAATTAGTTGTTAAACTGCACAATATCTATCAAGGCTTTATAAAAAATGAAAAGATATTTTCATTGAAAAGCAATGATTGGATAAGTGAGAATCCTTGTGAAAAACAATCTCTTATTGAAATAAAAAGCCCCTATAAATTATGGGGGCAATGTATGCGTGCTTATGGTTTGGGAGACACAGCTTTTGCAAGTTTTTTTGATTTCAAAGAGGCAATAGCCCTTTATGCTCTAACAGGTAAATTTAATATCTACTATATCCCTAGTCTCTTTAAAATCACTCAAGGCAAAAATAATAGTATAGATATTCAAATTACAGAAATAAAAGCCTATATCTTTGATGGCTTTGATTTCATAGGCACACCAGAACAATTTGTAGGTGCTTGGAATTATGAGAATGTGGAATTTAGAGAATATTATAGTGTGGCAAAAAATTTTGTTGATAATAATAGTGCGGTAAAAGAAATGAACAACAATATTATGCGAAATTTTGACTACCAAAACACACAAAACTTTTTCAATCTCGGTTGTGATTTTAGAATCCTTACTGCCACCTTTAAAGATATAGAAGTGTATCCTTTGTCAATGCCCATAAGTGTGAGGGTTGATTGATGAGAATGTATGAATTAGATTCTTCTTTGCTTTTTCTGTCTTTATTTGCCTTTATCAATTTCTATATGTGGGTATTGTATGGGATTTTCCTTGTTTCTTTTTCATTGATTCCCAAAGTAAAATCCTACTATTTGTTGAAAAATTTTCTCTTAATTTGGTTTATCAGTGGTTTGTTGTATGGTATTGTATTTTTTTGTTTTGGTTGTATTTCATTTGTTTTATATAAGATGAGTTCAGTTTTTGAAGAAATAGCTTTCTTGCTCTTTGTATATTGGATTACAAGTTGGTTTATGACTATCATCTCAAGCGTGCTTTTTGCTTTGATTCGTTTCTTGATGATTAAAGATAAGGCTAATATGCCCATTCCTACCAAAAATCAAAAAAAGATAGTGGGTGTTGCAGGTTTTATCCACTGCCTCTTGTCTCCTGCATTTTACTTGGCATTTTTATTGGTCAGGGTATAATCTCAATGAAATGGTTGAATCTTAATCTCGGTTGTGATTTTAGAATCCTTACTGCCACCTTTAAAGATATAGAAGTGTATCCTATTGCAAGTGCAAGTTCAGGTTTTTATCATACTCCAAGAGTGGGAGATGAAGTGATTGTGAGTTTCTTTGATGAGGATATAGATAAGCCTTATATCAGTGGAAGCTTATATAACCAAAGTAATCCTGCCTTACCCTCTTTACCCTTAGCCTCTCATCAAACAAGTTTAAGTGCAAGAACTCTTAATAATAGCAGTGCATTGCAAGCAGAGAATACAAACTCTCATCACAATCTCATAGAATCTGGATTTAATGAAATCACGCTTTCAAATCTCAAAGAACAAGAACACATCTATCTTCAAGCACAAAGAGATTATGAAGAACTCATTAAGCATAACTTCACTCAAACCATACATAACAATAAAGAATCTCAAGTAGAGGGAACTTATAATGAAAGGATTAAAAAGATTCATACTCAAACCATAGACTTAGCAAAGATTGTAAGTATTGGAGGAGAATATAATACCAATGTAGCTTTATCTAAAGATACTATTGTAGGATTAAGCCATACTTTAAATGTAGGAGTAGATAACAAAGTAAGGATTGCAAAGAAGAGTAGTGAATATGTAGGAGAGGATAAGGAGGTGGAGATAGGGGGGAATCTCAATACAAGTATCAAACAAGATGAGAGTAGGAATATAAAAGGGAATAAGAGAGAGGTGGTGGAGGGAGATGTTGAATTGGATTCTATAAAAGGCTTAAATTACAGAAGTCAAGAACATATTAATCTACAAGCTATCAATTATATAGATGTATTTGCAAAAGAGAGCTTCTCTACCCAAACAGATAAGCAACACACAGAAACTGCAGATTCTAAATATAGTGAGATTCAAACCAATTATAGCGTTAATGCTGGTAACACTATAATTCACCAAGTAGGAGACACTTCTATTACTGCTAAGGGAGATTGTGTTATTATTAAAGCAGGTGGAGTAGAAGTAGTGATAGATTCTAAAGGATTAGTTGTTAAAGGTGGGGAGATAAAGGCGGAGTGAGGGGTAAAATGGAGCAAAAAATAATCATATTGTTACTATGCAGCCTTATGGGTTATGCTTGGAGTATGCCAATAAAAGAAAATACAAAATCTACAACGCAAACTATTGTATCACTAGATTCTGTATTGGAAAATCTTATCAATAAAGCCACATTAGATTCTGTAAACAACTTGACACAAGAGGAATGCGAAAAGTTGCAATATACCTATAATGCAAATTCGCAAGATTCGCAGAATGATAAGGATTATAGTGAGGAGCAAAGCTGCTACTACGTCGCAATACAGAATCTTAAAACCACTACTGCGGAACTTATAGCTAAAAAACACATAGCCACTGATACAAATTCGCTAAATTCTATTCTGCATTACAAAATCATTGCTTTTTTAAGTACCACAAATTTACAAACTTTGCGTGATACACTAGGCTTTGAAGTAACTTATCATTTACAAAATGTGATAAATATTTGCCATCGTCTTGATGGTTTGGAGTTTGAAGCAAGCTGTAATTTGTATATGCAGATTTTTGATGATTTAGCACGATATGTAGCACAAAAACAGAATCTACCACAAAAAGCAATGCAAGACTATCAAAATAATTTTGAGCAAATCACACAAGACGCACTTGATAGCATAGAGCAAGAACTACCTGATATGCCGTAGTATAAGGAATACAATGCTCCTAGCAGATAATTTTAGAAATATTATTACAATGATGTTATTTGGCAACAAAAATAAGAATCAAGAAATATCCATACCAAAAGATTCGCAAGGTAAAGTATTAGGGAATGGCTATCTCTATACAGATATATTAGAATCTAAGAGAGATAATCCAACAATCAAACCATTTCAAAAAGACACTCAATATAGAATTACAAGCACTTTTGGCAGGAGAATTGATTTAAAAAACAGAGAGCCACATTCTGGCATAGATATATGCTTTTCACAAAGCTTTTCAATGGGAGAATTTACTTATAAAAAGCCTCCATTATTTTCACCAATAGATGGGCGAATTATTTTTAATGAAAAATCTTCTTTAAACTCTGTGTATATCATTGATAAGGATAAAAATAAGCACGGATTGTTGCATATGGATGTGGTATTCGTGCAAAATGGACAAACAATTAAGCAAGGAGATTTGGTTGGCATTATTGGCGGTATTGGTAAATCTTTATCAAACATAGACGATCGGCAAGTTAATACTATTTATGATAATGTATTAAAACTTCAAGAAGTAAATTATTTTCAAGCATTTATTGATTTTTTAAAAAATGATTTTACGATATTAGAAAATATCAAAGATGATATACAAATGCAAAAAGCCCAAGAGTTTATTAATAAAAAATGGCAAGAAAGTATTGCAAAACAACATAAAGTATATATAGATATATTACATAAAAATGGTATTCAAGCTATACATCTTAATACATTACTAAAGCTTATGGAGCGCAAGGATTTAGAAAAAGAAAAAGAGCGAATAATAAAAAATGAAATTATTAGGCATCTAAGAAATAAATTTGCCATACATTTGCATTATCAAATACAAGATTCTCAAGATAAGCTACTAAATCCAGCAGTATTTTGGAATACTACATACAAGATAAAAGAAACGCATTACGATGAGCAGGATACTATTATTCAAGTAAATGGTTTGAATAAAATCTATGAATATAGCTATGACAAAAACTCCAATTTGTTAGAGATAAAAACACCAAAAGGCAGACGCTTTTTTTTATATTACACCTCTGAAAAATATTATACGCTCCATAATCCAAGCACAATAAAAGAAAATTTGGGCTTATATTATAATGCTAGAGATGTCGATTCTAAAGAATTTAGAATCTGTGAATATTTTTTACAAGAAAAAGAGAGGCTCAAACAACAAATTTTGTTATATAGGAGATATAAAAATGGCAAAATAGATTCTCAAAATAAAGATAAACAAGATTCACATAATAATTGGTTTCGGGTCATTTCAGGAACTTCAAATTTTAGCAAAACAGAAATAGAACTAGAACCATTTTACTATCAATGGTATAAAAGAGATGGAATATTAGGAGAAGCACCAGAACAAAAAATAGAGAATCCAAATGGGACGGTAACAATCAATCTAACTCTTAGTAATCAACAGGGCTATTTACAAAACACTCCTATTTACATTTATTCTTATTTTCATCATAAGCTTTATGAAAGTAAAACTGATGAATATGGGTTATTGCGTTTTTGTCTATCATTTGAAGAAACAAATAAAAGCTTTACTCTCGCCTTGCACTGCCATAAAGAGTTTTTTAATATGGATACTTCCGATATGGTAGGAAATATAACCAAAATAACCCTTGCACCCAGCCATATACAAAATAAAGAATATATTGGATATAAAACAATACAATATATGCCCAAACAAGAATCTAAATCAAACATTAAGGTAGAAGTTATACATAATATGCCTTATCAATATTATTTTGAAAATTAAGACAAATGGTAAAAACTAAAGATTCCACATTTTTAAAGGCTTATTGGGAGAGACAATGAAATTTGTAAGAATATACAGAAAAAGCAGTAAGGACGATATAAACCTAGAGAATGTTACATCAGTATCTTATAATGACGATAAGCTTGAGATACGCATTTATTACATAGGTGGTGGCTATGAGCGTTACAAACTTGAATCTGAGGACAAGCATAACGAAATGTCTGCCACTATATCAGAGGCAATATACAAAGAAAGGGAGTAACACAATGAAAACAATAGTATTTATAACAACTCTCTTAGTTGCTATATCAATAGGAGCACTTATTGGTGGTTGTATGGAGACTAAATCTAAAATCTATTTAACAGAGGAGGAGTACATTTCATCACTAGCTGCAGAAGTACTGATAAAAGAGATGTGTGAGAGAGTAGAGTTACAACAGAAGTTGCTAGAGAGAGCTCTTAAAAAAATTGAAGCAGATGAGAAGTTTTCATACCATAGAGATATATACCTGTTAGACGTAGTCACAAATGATGCTATTTGTCAAGCGTGGAAACGAAATATAACAGAATATATTTGGAGATATAAGATTGAAAAATCTAAAATGGAAGCTTACATAAAAGGAGCTAAACAATGAAAACTAAAATTTTGACAGGATTAGCCATTATGGCTTTAGGAGCAGGACTAGCATTCGGAGATGTAATGTGTAAAGGGGATGAGCAAAGATAGACTAGAAAGTCTTTTTAACCTTAGAGAACTCAACGACATAAAAACTGACTACTATAATAGGGGGACACTCCCCTTATGTTTGTAAATATAGCGATTATGGTTACTCTGATACCCAAGCTTTCAATCAAGGGAACTTTCTATAAATGCTAGACCACTCCCCCACCCCTCCCACTTAATATAAAGGATACCAATGTCTTATCTACAACTGAGTATAGATTCCCTCTCCTTTACTATCACTAAAGCCCATATTAAAGAGAGTTTAGAATCCTTATGGAGAATTGAGTGTGAAGGATATATAGAAAGTTTAGAAGAGAATCCTTTTACTTTAGACTTTTTCAACTCTTCAAGGAAAGACCAAGGGAACACTTTTAACTCTTTCCCACATAAGGAGAGCACTTTAAACTTTCACCCCAATGCTTTAATTAACAAGCAAGCAACCTTTAGAATCAGTAATCCCTACCCTCAAACACATAATACTTCTAAGACTTTAGATTTTACAAACAATCCTGCTTTAAAGTCTTTAAAGGATAATATAAAGAGTAAAAATAAGCATAAAGAAAATAAAGATTCTATCACCTCTTTAAGTTCTTTAGAGAAAGTAAAAGAATATCAAGGGGTTCTCTCTTTTGTAGAGTATCTAGGATTAAATACTCAAAGTAGTGCAAATGTTTTTCATAGAGGCAATCTTACTCCCTCTTTAAACCATAAGCATTTCTTTAAGCTTACTCTTTGCTCTTCTCTTTATAGAATGTCTTTAAATAAAGCAAATAGAATCTATACCAATAAAAGTGTTATAGAAGTCATACATTCTACACTCAACTTTTACACACACGATTTAATTAAACCTTTGGATTTCTCTGCTATTACTTTAACTTATCCAAAGTTAGAACTCATTAGCCAATATCAAGAGAGTGATTTAGACTTTATAACGAGATTAGCCCATAATAATGGCATATACTTTTGTGATGTTGCAGGAAGTATTTGCTTTTATGACACAGCACAAAGACACTCTAGTAGAGAACTTACTTTTAATCCTAATGTGAATAACACTTTAAATGAACCTTGCATTTCTAGTGTCAAAAAGCTTCAATCGTTAAGAGTTCATCACTTTAGCCAAAGTAGTGAGAATGCTTTAAATCCTTTTGCACTGCAAAGTTTAAGCCTAAAGAGTGATTCCTTACAACAAGAAGTAGAGCAAGATTCTTTAATGCACTCTTTTAATGAGCATCACTATGTTGGTGAATTCTCTTTTACTCAAAAGAGTGATTTAAAAACTCCCCTTACTTTAAAAGAAAAGAGATTAAGAGTGCTAGAGCAAAGTCTTAGCGCACAGAGTAATATCTATGATTTAACTTTAAATGAATGGGTGCGTTTAAACTTCTCCTCAAATCTTAAGGAGAATAAAGAGAATTTAAGAGATTTTATTATTATAGAAATGGAGCAAGTTCTTACTAATGAAGCTTTATTAGAGAATAACTTTAATTCTAATGATAATGCCATTAAAAAAGAGAGTGCAAAGCATTTAAAAGAAAGTGTTACTTCTTTAATGAATACAGAGCAGATAAACAAAGGGAATGAAAGCTTTAATCCCCTCACTCAAAATACTTCTAATGCGCTTTTGTGAAGGCTTTGGCACGAATTTTGGCAAAAAGCTTGAAGAAAAATATGGTATAAGCACCACAGAAGTATGATAGGAGTGATTTAAGGGTGGAGGTAAGCCCCCCCCCCCCCACCTAAAACTCTTTAGATTCTTAAAAGCTTAAAATATAGCGCGCTCCGACATTATAAGTATGTGAGCCTGTTTGTTTTTCGCCTGTTACCCTATGATTTTCCAATGTCGTAGAGATAAAAGGCACACGAGCTACAACTTCTATGCCGTGATGTTTGCCAAATTGACTTCTTAACCCAGCATTAAGTGCGACATTAAAGCCTGTTTTGACTTTAAAATCTACATTATCTTTGGCTGCCCAAGTATTTGCACCAACGCCAACACCCACAAATGCGCCGAGATTCACACTTTGGCTTGCCACTACATTATAAAGCATATCTGCATTTACCCCATAATTCATTATAACCTTTGGCTTTGGATCTTTCTTTGCTTCCGCATTTGAATAAGCAAAGTTGATATAATAGCGCATACCAAAAGCGGGAGTGAAAAATGATTTGTATCCAGCAATGCTTTCAAAGCTTAGTCCATCAAGCTTTGTTTTTGTGCTATCAGTTTTTATTTCGCTTTGTCCATACCCTGTGCCGATACCGATAAACAACCCACTCTCTTCAGCCACTCCCACAGAAACTACAAGAGCTAAAACCAAAGCTAAACTTGCTACGCATTTTCCTATTGTTTTCATTGAAACCACCTTTATTGTATATTTGCGTCAAACGCAACCTTAATTTTAGCCCCCCCCCCCCGATTTTGCTTAAAAGCAAAAGATTTTTTGGGGAAAAGTTAAGTTCTATTTAAAATCGTAACATTATTAAGATGTTGCATTTTTTATATAAATGCCATTTGTGCTGCTCGTTCAAGAAGCTCTTTTGCGCCTTTATCAATGAATTTTTGTGCGAATGCTATTGTAGGATTAAGTCATACTCTTAACATAGGAGCAAGCAATAAACTAAGAGTAGCAAAGGATAGTAGTGAATATGTAGGAGGGGATAAGGAGGTGGAGATAGGGGGGAATCTCAATACAAGTATCAAACAAGATGAGAGTAGGAATGTAGGGGGGAATAAGAGGGAGGTGGTAGGTAAAGAATATCATTTGCAAGTTGAAGATAGTATCAATATAGAATCTACTAATGAAACTACACTTAGAACTAAAGGGAATCTCTTATTTACATCTAATGCCTCTATGGGACTTGAAACAGATGAAAATGCTACTTTTATAGCTGATAATATTGTATCAGAAGCAACAAATGATTATTCTATCAATGTAGGTAATACTATTAATTTAAAGATTAATGAAACCACCATTCACGCAACAAGTGATACAATAATCCTCAAAGCTGGTGGAGTAGAAGTAGTCATAGATTCTAAAGGACTTGTAGTTAAAGGTGGAGAGATTAAAGCGGAATAGGGATAAATAGGAAAGATTGATTAAAAAATAAAAACTAAGAAAAAGTATAATACTACATAAGATAGAGTTGGAATAGAACACAAAGGATATAAGTATAATATGTCAAGTTTTAACACAAGGCCTATATACATACAAGTAAGAGATGTCCATTGTAATCTTATAGAGAATGCTAAAATAGAAGTCATCGCACCCAATGGAGATATCCTTTTTAATGAAAAAAGTCAAAGCGGAAAGATAATCTTAGATGATATAGAAAAGCTTAAAAAGATTCATAGATTTAAAGTAGAAATAGAACACCCACATTATAAAAGCACTCCAAAAACCTTAGCTTCTTGCATTAGAGAATCTTGCAAAGATAGATTCCATACACTAGAATTCCCCTATCAAGATAAACTTTTAGTAAGTAGCATATATGCAGAAATAAAAGAAATAGAATCTAAAGAAAGTAAAACACCACAACAAGAAAACTGCCCACATAACAACGCAAATACAATATGCCTACGAACACGCACATATAATTTTGATACAAATACAATAGCAGACCAAGAAGCCACAGAATCTTTAAAACATATACAAATCCATCTCAAAGCCTACTACAATCAAGATTCTATTCCAAATAAAGAAGAACAGAAACAATATTACCAAGAACAAAAGAAACAAACAAAATGGGGGTATATGCTCTTTGATAAAGAAATAAATATGTATTCTAGATTCCATATTAGGTGTGTATAATATCACTTACCAACGCAAAATTGTGAAAACATAGAATCTAGCATATCTTCTACATCATAGGGCTTTGTCATAGAGCCTAGTGATTGCAAACTTTGGTGTAATTCAAAACTTGCAAGTTCTAGTGATCCATTCATAAGCAATTCCTTTGCAACGCTAAGATTTTTGTACGCAGATTCTAAAAGATTGCTTTGTGTGGCATTTGTCAGCACAAAGGTATTATTATCAATCTCCATAGTTAAAAAGTTGGCAATTTTCTCTTTTAATAGTCTTGCATTATTCTCATCTTTTGTATTGAGAATGATCGTTTGAAAGGGTGTAAAATCATGGGTGTTTTGCCTAGCTAAATCATTTTTATTTAATACGATTAAAACAGATTTGTTACTGCATTCGCTTTTTAAAAAGTCTAGTATTTCGAAATCTTCCTTACTCATAGGTTTTGAAATATCAAACACACAAAGGATTATCTCACTCTCTCTTGCACTCTTCATACTTTTTTCTATACCTTGCATTTCAATAGAATCTGTGCTTGTGTGTATGCCGGCAGTATCAGTGAGTGAGACGAGATTCCCACAAATATCAAGCATGGCTGTAATGGTATCCCTTGTCGTCCCAGCTATATCGCTTACAATCGCCCTATCCTGCATTAATAAGAGATTAAGCAAAGAGCTTTTGCCAACATTTGGTTTTCCTATGATACAAAGCTTTATATCTTGTAATTTTTGATAATGTTTGCTTGAATCAAGTATAGCTTGGAATCTCGCTTGTATTGAAAGCAGGGTAGAAACGCTTTTAGATAATATATCTTTGTCTAAGTCCTCTTCACTATAATCGATATTCACTTCAATTTGTGCGATAATGTTTAATATCTCTTGTCGCACAGATTCTAACATTTCACTTAGTTTGCCATCTATGTTTCTTGTTAAAAGCTTTGTTAGGTTTGTATTTGTGTTGTTTATTAGGGCAAGTGTTGCTTCCAACTCTACTAAATCAAGCTTATTATTACGCAATGCTCGCATACTAAATTCACCAGCTTTAGCCAAAGTCGCACCAAAGGCTAAACATGCTTTTAGAATCTCATTTGCTACTAAAATCCCACCATGACTTTGAAACTCCACAATATCTTCACCTGTAAAACTTTTTGGGGATTTAAAATAAATCACAATGGCTTTATCTAACATTTCGCCTTTTTCATTATAGATTCTATGAAGTGTGGCTTTTCTGGGGATTAATAGATTTTCTAAAGCGTCTTTTTTAAGCAATTTTGAAGCAATACGCAAGGCTTCATCTCCGCTAAGGCGGATAATGCTAATAGCACTTTTTGCAAGCGCACTAGATATAGCTACAATTGTATTCATTAATATTTAGGAAGATTCCCAAAGCCATGTATATTGTTTCGCATATTATTGTTGCTTATAAATTCGCTAATGCTGATATATTTTTCCCCATCGGCATTTTCTCTAAAAACAATATATTTATTTGGCAGGGCATCGCGTAACATTTTTAATGCAATATGTGTTAGGACACCATCTAGTGGCTTTGTCTGTGCTTTACCATTTACTTTTGCATTTTCAATGATGGGACCAAGGTAAGCTCTCATCATCTCTTCTTGATTCTTTAGAAATTGCGCTATCTCAAGTCGCACACCCAAACCATAACAAGTATGAATCCAGTTAAAAAGCAAATAGCTAAGAGACTTGTAACGATAGCCTTTCTGCCCGATGAGTAAAGCTGCATCAAGCCCATCAATAAGAATGAAAAGCGTATGATCATCATAAGGTTCTACATGGATTTTATTAAGCTTTAGTGGCAAGTAAGAAAGCAGTTCAGTAAGCTCATCTTGGACTTCTTTACAAATAGATTCTATATCCTTTTTTTGCTCTGCATTACTTTGTGTGCTATCCTGCCACGCTACATTAGAATCTTTATCATAAAATGTAGAATCAAAATCGCCTTGCACTCTCTCATCAATAGACTTTTTATGTGGTATGGAAGTATTTTGCTTTATTTCTTTTGTGTTTGCATGAGTTTGTGTGGGCTTAGAATCTGTTATGCTAGATTCTGCTGCTTTGGTGTCTGTCGTTTTGGGTTTTGTTATTTGAGATTCTAATATTTGGCTTTCTCTTATTTTAAACTCTTGGGCTTTACTCTCTTGTGGTCCCTTATTTAGCGTGTCGGCTTTAGACTCATTTGCATAAGCTTTAGTGTTATTGTCTTTATTTGTCTGTAAATCTTTGGCTATGTAAGCGTGATTTGTCGGTGTTTCATCACTTTCATCGCTATCTTTACTTTCTTTACTTGTGTATTCTTTGGCATTCAAGTCTGTTTGATTATTGCTTTCCATGTTTTCAATATGTTTATTATTTGATAAGCTATTGTCGCTGGTATTGATTTTAGAATCTTTAGAATCTATTGCAGAAATTGTTATAGAAGATTCTTTTGTGTCTTGTGTTGTTTCGGTGTTGAGTGAAGTTGCGCTATTCATACTATCTATATTTGTTTCAAGTGGCTTTGTAGATTCTATATTTGCGGTATTGATATTATGTTTTTTTGTGGCGACAATGATTGCTTCTTTTTTCAAAAATCCTAGAAATCCACTACTTGGATTCTGGATAACTTCATATTCTATTTGTGTCAATGAGCAGTCAAAATGCTTTGTAGCTTCCATCAATGCAGCATCAAGCGTGTTTGCACTAAATCTTTTCATTTATAAATTCCTTAATATTTGTTATTTCATTTACCATATTGTAACATATTATTGCCTATTTTTTGTTTTATGTGTATGTTTTTTGTGAGTATGCTCTTCAATCTCTTTTTGCCTTTTAGATTCTAGCATTTTATTAATAGCAAGTTGCTGGATAATAGAAATAAGGTTATTAATCGTCCAATAAAGTATAAGCCCTGCTGGAAAGGTGATTAAAAAGAATGTAAAAATAACAGGTAGCCATTTAAACACTTTTTCTTGCATAGGGTCTGTAAAAGTTGTGGGCGTAAGGGCTTGTTGTAAATACATAGAAAGTCCCATAAGCAAAGGCAATACAAAATAAGGATCCATAACACTTAAGTCGTGTATCCACCACATAAGCGGTGCGTTTTTAAGCTCAACTGCATTATACAAAACGCGATAAATAGCAAAAAACACAGGGATTTGTAATACAAGCGGTAAACAGCCACCAAGTGGATTTGCACCATGTTTTTTATAGAGCTCCATCATTGAAGCTTGCAATTTCTGCGGATCGCCTTTATATTTTGCTTGTAAGTCTTTCATTTTTGGGGCTAACTCTTTTAGCTTTTGCATACCCACCATGCCCTTAAAGCTTAATGGGAATAGGATAATGCGTATAATGATTGTTAAAACAATGATGGCAACACCCCAATTGCCAATATATTGATATAAGAAATCAAGCAATGCAAAAATATATTTTGCAAAGAAAGTGATTCTGCCATATTCTACAACGCTTGTTAAATGCGGATTAATAGATTCTAAAACTCTATAATCTTTTGGTCCTATATAGCCATGCAATACTTCATTAGCACTGCTTACATTAATGAAAGGGGTGGGCAGTCCCTTGCTAAAAGCACCAATGCTAAGTGAAAGCGGCTTATCAATATTAAATAAAAGGCTTGTATAATATCTATCTACACTTGCTACATAGAGTGCATCATCAAAGTTTTCTCCCTCATTTTTTGCGTCTCCATCTTCTATTTTTTCAATCGAGCCATTATTTTTTTGTAATACTACACCATGGAATACATAGCTTTCAGAATCTGCATTTGGACGCATACCATTACTGATTAGATATTGTGTCTGTTTGCTTAATTCTATTTGGACTTTATAGGTCATATTTGGCTCGATAGTGATAATCTTCTTTACCACTAAATCGCCTAAATCCTGCGTTAAAGTAAGAGTTTCTGCTTTATCTGTAAGCACGATATGCAATCTGTCTGTGCTATATTTTATCTCACTTGATTTTTTTCTATAATTCTCATCAGTAAAAATCATTTGCAATGGATAAAGCGGCACATTATCGGCTAATAAAGGCAGTCTATCAAGCTTTTTATTCTCACCGCTCACCATACCAAAAAGTCGCCCTATATGTGTAAAAATGCCCTCTTGATGTGGCTGGGTGTATTTATCCGCCTTGAGATAAACTTGTGTAATTGCACCTGATACATCAATATCCATATCAAAATCTTGTGATTCTATACGCACGAGATTTTCTTTTATTTGTGGCACAGAAGTTGGAATCCCTTTCATAGTATTACTAGTATTTGTTGATGAAGGCGGTACAATTATATTTGCATTTGTATTTATCGCACTTTGTGGGATCACCTCGTTTTCACTTTTAACACTAGAATCTGTTACTTGATTTGCTGCTTGTGGCTCTTTTATCGGTGGTTCTGGTGCAAAAAACTTTGACCATATCACAATAACTGCAAATGAAATGGCAACCGCTAAAATCAGCCTTAAATTACTTTGTTTATCCACTAAAAACCCTTAATATTTTATAAATGAATCGAAATTATATAAAATTTTTTCAATTTAAGCAAATAAGAATGTGAATCTACAAAAAAATATGTCGTTTTTGGTATAGATTTGATATAAGGTTTTGCTAAACTAGTTTGATATAACTTTATATTTTCAAATGCCCTTTGGCTTAGATACACACTTGGAAAATCAAACCCACCATGAAAAAAAGGATTACAACGCAAGATTCTTAAAAGAATCTTTACATTTGCAATAACAACATTATCAAATCGCAAAAGCAATAAAGCATACGAAGAACACGATGGATAAAAACGACAATTAGCCCCAAGTAAAGGCGAAATGGCATATTGATAGAATCTTACTAAATACATGGCTATTGTATTTAGGCTTTTTTGTTTATTTAAGCAAGGATTATTGCGTGATAAATTTTTTCTCAAGATAGTTTCCAATATAAGAAAATGGATAGCAAAGCATAAAATAAATAAGCAGTATTGCCCCATACACGATAAAATTAACACTTGTATCATGTCGCCCAACAACCTCAATCAACTGCTGTCCTACTTTTAAAAGCTCCACAACGCCAATAAGTGGTAAAAGCGAAGTGGTTTTAATGATTCTGCCAAAGAGATTTATGCTTGAGGGCATAAGGGCTTTTAGGGCTTGAGGGATAATTATGTCATATTCAATCTGCCATGTGCTAAATCCTAGTGCAAGAGCAGATTCTCTTTGATGCTTTGGTATATTAAGGATACTTGCACGGACTAAATCACCCATCTCAGCAATCCCCCACATACTAAAGACAATAATCCCGCAAGTAGTCGCACTGATATGTAAGTCAAAGCTACTAGGTATGCCATAATAGATAATAAAAAGCCATGCGATAAGCGGCACAATCCGCACAGATTCTAAAAAGAATCTACAAATATACTGCGTAATCTTACTTTTTACAATCATAAGTCGCCCCATAATAAGCCCACCAACAACTGAAAAAATAATGCTAATCAATGCTACAAACAGCAAAACACCAACGCCATCTAAAACCCGCCATAGTGTTGTTAGACTGAAGAGTTCTCCCACTTTATGCCTTTATATTTTTTTAATTTAATATTAATTGAAACATGCAATTATAACAGATTTTATATCCCTTAATCCATAATAGTAAATATGAAGAAAAATGAAATACATGTTATATGTGAAAATATGAATCTATCAAGTAATTTAGTTTCTATAAACCTTTGCCTAAATAGCTAAAAAGCCTAGATTAAAAGTCTTTTATGTGTTTTGATAGTCGCGATTTGGCACTATGATTCATTCTGCAATTTTTAAGCATCCAAAAACTATACACAACAGACAAAGCAATAAAAAAAACAAAAATCCAACTTTGACGCTCTCTGTCTTATTGTGTATGGCATGACGATTCAAGTAGTCTAGAATCAAGATAGTAGCTAAACTTAAAATAAGTGCCAAAAAAGAATTGTCTAGACAAACATAAATCTCTCTAAGTTTATACTTTTTGTCAAAATGACCTCAACAGAAAATATAGACTCACTAAATTTTCATATTTTATCACAAATATCATGAGCAAAATATTGCAAACAAACTAAAGCTATTGACACCAAGTGTAAAAACACTGACTCACACTTATATTACAATATCTAAAAGGCACCATAAATCTACTCTAGCGATCCTACTTCTTACCATTTTGCTCTTTTTTAAACTTATCTTTTGCATTCATTTCTTTTGATCTTTTGAGTTTCAATTGCATACCAAGTGCATCTAGCATATCCATACTTACAGAATCACTTGTAGCTTTTGTGTTTTCACTTTTAATAGCTTCAGTGAGTTCTGCACGCAAAATAAGTGTTTTTGGTGGTGCTTCAAACCCTAGCTTCACGCTGCCTTTATCAATGCTTACCACCTTAAGAATAATATCATTTCCAATAACGACACTCTCTTCTTGTTTTCTGGACAAAATCAACATTTATCAATCCTATTTAAAATATATTTTACCTTGCCATCTTGAAATACTTCAATGATTCCAAAATGTGTGTCAAAATCTGCAAACAATATCTTGCTTACAGAATCTTTACACATGGTATCTGGGCAAACTTCCTTGTTATGACACCCTAATTCTAAATGAGTTGCTTGTATATTTTGCGATTGCTGCGTGTGTTGTTTAGAATCTTTCTTAGAATCTGCCACACACACCATATCACTAAAAATCTTTGCACACAAAGAGGGATTAAGTATAAACTTTGCACCATTATATGCGACTTTTGCATATTCTGTAAGCTGAATTGTATCATATTTTAAGGCATTTTTTATATTTAAAATTATAACTTTTGCATTTTGGCGTATCCCTTGTATTTGCAATGGCACTTCTATGCACCCTAAAACATTATCTTGTTTATGCGTCATAGAATCTTTAAGCATATTTTTATAATTCCACTCTCCCTCTTGCACTCTCTCTAAGCTACATAAACTCCCACATACCCCTAGATTCTTAGCGATAATCTCCCCTATACTGCGGATATATCCACCCTCACTCACACATATTTCAAAGCTTAAAAAAGGATGTGAATAGCTTAGAATCTTTATATACTTTATATCTGTTGTAATCGTATCTATATCAAAGTCTATACCCTTTCTCATAAGCTCATAAGCACGCACACCATTAATATGCTTTGCACTAAATTTTGGTGGTTTATAGGATATACTGCCTTGTATGTTTTGTATTGCTTTTTCTATCTCTTCACGGCTATATGGTTGTATTTGATGAAGACATACGATATTTTCAATATCAAGGCTTTTACTCTCTAAACCTAAAAATAGCACGGCTTTATATGTCTTATAGTCTTTCCTAATGTGTGATAATAGCTTTGTGTAGTGATTTACACCAAGTATTAGCATACCATGTGCGAATGGGTCAAGTGTGCCAGAGAATCCTATCTTTTTAACAGGATAGCCCAGCCCTTTCAAACCTTTTTTAAGCATATTAGCAAAACTAAGACTTGAAATATTTGGTGGTTTAGAAGCGATTGCAAAAAAGTTTTGCGGCATTGTATCTTGCAAAAATAGCCCTTATTAAATAGAGTCGTAAGGTATATTTTACTTCATATTCGTTATAATTATCTAAATAAAATAAAAAGGATAAGCTTTGGAAATAGAGAGAAATGGTAATGAGCTTATTTTACATGAAAGCAGTCTTATCACTTCAAAAACGGATTTACGCGGTTATATCACCTATGCGAATTTTGATTTTATAGCATTTAGCGGTTATGATGAAGAAGAACTCATCGGGCATAATCACAATATCATACGACATCCACTCATGCCACGCATTATTTTCAAAGTATTATGGGATACGATAAGAAGTGGCAAAGAGATTAATGCCTTTGTGCTTAATAGAAACAAAGAGGGCTTAGAGTATTGGGTATATGCAAATGTAACACCCTCGTTTAATGCAAATGGCGAGATTATTGGCTATTATTCCGTGCGTAGAAAGCCAAATCCACAAGCCCTGCCGACTATACGCGAACTCTATACAAATCTCACTAACATTGAAAAAAATGCAAAAGAGAAAGGTAAAAATGATATGGACGCAAGTTATGCAGCATTGGTAGCAACGCTAGAAAAGCTAAAGATGACGCACCAACTCTTTTTTATCACAATGCAGCATGATGGTGGCGTGGGGTAAGGTTGGCAGTTGTTGCCATTTTTTTGATAGTTTGTAAATCCCTATTTTCTCCATGTGTTTTTATTGAATCTGTGATTGTTTAGATTCCACTTATTTATCATCAAAGCACAAGTGAGTAAAATTATCTTTAGAATCTAAATATTCATTTATAGCGAAAGAAAATTACTCTGCCTTAGCATACGCGCGGATATTTGTAATGCGGCTTATCTCTTCTTCACTTAGAAATATAATGAAAGCATAGCTATTTTCTTCTGCCTTCTCACGCACAAGGAAGAATGATCGCAAACGATATGACAAAGCCATAGGGCTTAATGGCTCAACTTGATAGGTTGCAAAGGTTGTGCGTTTTGTATTTGCGAGTAAGCGGCTAATCTTTCTCTCCATTTTTGTATTATAACACTCAAGGCTGTAATCCCTAAAATCTGAATACACGCCAACAATATGCTCTTGTGTAGAATCTGTGAAAGAAAAATACAAATAAGATGAAAGGCGATGCAATTTTTGTGCGAGTAGGCGGGAGTATTCAAGTGGTATGGCTTGAAAATTATCAAGGTAAAAATGTTTAATTCCATACCAACCTTCGCGTTCTATATATTCTAAATCAAAATCGCCAAATGCCACGCACGACATATCGAAATGACGCAAATCCTTTAGATTCCGTATAGCCTCATTAGAACAATAAGTTTTATTTGAAAGCTGTGCAAAAAGTGTGCGAAGATTATCCAAATATACATTATTGTAATGAAAATCAAAACTTACAACATAAGGATAAAATACAATATTGTATTCATTGCGATAGCCTTTTTGAAGTTCTTGCGTCAATCCAAACTCATTATAACGCGTTAAAAGCGGGCTTTTTGCAAGTGGATTAAACTCTTTTATAGCGACATGATATGCACTCCCAGAGAGTAATGGGGCGATAAATTTTTCACCAATCTCAGCATAAAAGTCAGTATCCTGCGGGACTGCTTGAAAATCATGTGCGATATCTTGTGGATTGAGATTATACATATCCGCGCTTGCCATATTATTCCTCATTCAATATTTTTTATGTAAAAGTGTAAAATCGGATTATAACACGAAAGCAATAATGCAAAATTAAGTTTATACACATAAAATACCATCAATGTAGCATTTTGATACAAAAATATCACATTTCTTCAAATACTACAAAATTACGCTCATTTTGAAATACGCTTTGTATCTCTAAAGTAATATCGTGTGGAATCTGCGTGTCAAGGATAACAATAGGATTCATACTCTCCATACCACACAAACCATATCTTAAGTGCATTTCCTGTGTGTATTTTGGCGGATTTTTTATCATATCGGCTACATTCTTATAATCTATGTTAAAGAAAAAATTCAAAGTATTTATGTCTATAAACATACTATCATCTTTTTGTGAAAAGCCAATGAGTAGCTTAGAATCTAGCTTATATCGCTCTTCTTTTTGGGTTAAAAAGCTAACTTTTTCTTTGTTTGAAAGGTCTTTTAATTGTGTTTGAAAGATTTGATAAAAAGATTCAATCTTTGGTTTTGCCCATGTTATTTTACTGCTTTTTGCTCTCTTTTTTGAGTTAGATCTTGCAATGATGTATGATGGGATAACCTCTTTTTTATGCCAAACTCTGCCGAGTAAAAGTCGCCATACAAGGTTTTCTTGCTGTGTTAAAACATAGCCTTTTCCCTCTTTTTCTAGTATATCCCTTTGATTAAATGTTAGCTTTCTGTATTCATTACTTGCTGGCATAATCTGTCCGCTAACATTACTCATCATCTCAAATACAACTTTATCCTGTTTGCTTCTTTGCTGTTTTAGGGCAAACTGACAACCACAATAATTCTGTCTATATAGCCTATATTCTTTTGCAAGCTCATTTTGCTTATTTACCCCGCCATTTGCTCTAACATTTATCTTAATAAACTCTAAATCATTTTTTGCCGCAATTATATCGCCCTGCTTATAAAGGACTTGCTGTTCTTTCATGGGGCTACTTAAAAGTGTTGTGGTAAATTTTTGAATCTGCATTTCTTTTGCAAGTTGTGCTGTCTTTACAAGCCTTGTATCAAAGCATACATTACACCTATCACCCTTTTCTGGTTCATCTTCTAAACCCCTTACATTTTCAAACCAAACCTGTGTATCATACTCACCCTCTATAAGTTTGATATTAAGCATATTGCAACTTCGCCTTACATCTTGCAATCGCAAATCATGCTCTTCTTTTGGGTGAATATTAGGATTATAGAAAAAGCCTACTAGATTCTCATCTGGATATGCTTTGTGAAGCTCACTTAGAAAATAATGACTATCGACACTGCAACATATATGCACTAACATTATTGCTCCTTATTTATTCTTATACGCAAAGAAAATATAACCACCCAAACCGACAATAACAACCAGCAATAAAAATATAACTAACACAATATCTAAAGTTTCCATATTACCTTCTTTATTATGATTAAAATATGTAGGGGATTAAGTCTATGAAAATAAAAACACGAATTATAGAATCTAAAAGCTTAAAAAGTTATATAAAGATTCTAAAATTTAGTTTAAAGCAATCTGTGTATGCAAACCAAATGCACATTGAAACGACTTTTTTGTTTTATTTAAGATTCTGTAATACTATCTGCAATCATCTTTCACATATCTGCATGTTATCCCTTATTTTATTTTCTAGTATGTGGTAGTGATATTGCAAAATAAAATCATACTCAGTTAAAAATCCATACTTACAGACATATAATATCTTCTACCCTCATAAATTGTTGCATAGTTATTATAAGCAGTAGTAGTTGCACTTCCACTAGAACTACTTTTAGCAAGATAATAATCAATAAAGTTATGATCCAAAAGATTATAGATTCCAAAATTAAGCCTTAGATTATTAGTGATATTATAATTGCCACCTAGATGCAAAAGAAAATATGGTTTATAATATATGCTTAAGCCCGGATTATTATTATAGAAAATTTCTAGTGCATCTTTAGAACTCGTTCTGCCTAATACATTCATGCGAAGTTGGTTTGCACGAAATTCACCGCGTAAAAATGCACCAAATATATCATTGTAGTTATAATTTATCGCCATATTTAGTGTGTGTTCAGGTATCCCTGTAAGTGGTAAGCCTTTGCTATTTCCAGAAGTAGCTTCATTTTTATTCCAAGTGTATGACAATGTAGCACCAATATCACCATACACTATATCAATCGGTTTTAATTGCAAGGCAAGCTCTATTCCATAGCTTATTGCACTATCAACATTATAATAGCTTTGACATGATGGGTTGGCAACAGTGCCGTTACCACCCCAGTCAGCCATACATGTGAATCCTGCGGGCAAACTCCCATCTTTTTCAACCGCATAACTTGCAATTTTGTCATAAAACTGAGTAAAAAAAGCGGTAGCAGATATATCGCTATAATCTGTGTCATGCATAACCGCAAGTTCATAGTTAATAGAAGATTCTGGCTTTAAATCTGGATTTCCATATACCCTAATAGCACCTTTTCCTGTGCTAGAACTCCACCCGGGTGTTACATTTGTAATAGTTGGCATTTTGTAACCTGTAGATACGCCACCCTTAATAGTGAGATCGCCAAATGTTTCATTTTCTATCGCATGGTAAATGAGATATGCTCTTGGAGAGAAGTTAAACCCGAATGCAGAATTGACATTCATTCGTCCGCCAAATGTCAATATTAAATCATCGAGTATCATATATTCATCTTCAGCATAAATACTTAGTGTATGTCTATCTATAAGCGATGGTGTATCTCCGCCAAATGCAGTGCCATTGATTGCTGCAACACTATTATACGCATATTGAGCTCCTGCTATAATCTTCATACGCCAAAATGGAAAAATTGTCCTATGTTCTAGTATGACATCTTGTGCTAGACGATTTCTAGTTTGATTATACATGGAGTTATATTGCATACTAGAATCTGTGCGTATAAGCCCCTTTTCCCCATAACTGCCTTGATGTCGTGCAATCAAATTATTGCGTGTAAAAAATGAATTTTCAAATACATTTGAATCATACCATTGATTAAAATGTGCTGCATCAACATAAAAGTAATTATTTTCATTCATAGTGTAGCCAAGCCTTGTGCCAACTTGTGCTTGATTATTCTCACCTGCACCAATGATTGAGCTATTGCCTGTGAGTGTTGTTTGACTATTTGGTATAGGCACAACAAAAGTTTTTGGTGCAAACTGATAGGATTCTTTTGCCCTAATTTGCAAAGACCACTTCTTTGCAGAATCAAGCGGACCCGCACTAAATAACATAACGCCTGCAACATGCCCAAAATTATTTTTCTCTTGAAGTGTCGTTTCTATGGTTGCATTACCCACCCATTTTTCAAAGTGTCTTTTCAAGATAACATTAACAACGCCGCCAATAGCATCACTGCCATAAATTACTGATGCAGGACCTCTTATCACTTCAATTCTATCAATTGCACTAATAGGCGGCATAAATGAGCCTTGAGAAAAGCTAAAGTTTGGAAATGCTTCACTGCTTACATCTTGCCTTGTGCCATCAACAAGGAATAATGTATAGCTACTTGGCATACCGCGTATAGACACAGAGTATCCGCCAGTATTTGTTGCCCCTGCATCAATGCTAACTCCGGGTATTTGTGAGATTGCATCGCCTAAATCACGAATGGGACGACCTTGCAAGTCTTTATTAGTTATAATAGACATGGACGCTGGAGCATTCTTTAGTTCCTGTTCAAAACCGGTGGCTGTGCTAACAGTGGCAATCACTTTGTTTAACTTATAGCTTTTTGCAGATGATTTCTCCTTATCAAGAGTGTTGTTATCTTCTGTGTTTATCGCATACGCAACATTGAGCCAAGCACATGCTACAAAGATTCCAAATATTCCCTTATGTTTCATCATTAAATTATCCTTTCAAGTTTTATGACATTTACACAAAAATACAGCTTTATACACCAAGCAATGTTTAGGTATTTGCACCAAAATTTAATTATAATAATAGCATAAAATTTTATTATTATATAAAATATAATATCCATTACTATTATTATATATATTTTAGTTGAATGTAAGTGATATGTGATTTTGAATCCAAATTTTAGGATCATGTTATTTGCATTGTATAGAATCTAAAAATTTAAAAGGCTATATAAAGACTCTGAAATTGAGTTTAATTTTTTAGCTATTGATTATATGGCAAAATAGATTCTATAAGCAAAGCATAGAGTCGCTACATAAGCCATTCATATTTGCCATATCTCATAAAGTTTTGCTATAAACTCTTCTTTACTTTATACGACAAATAGACAAAACAAGCTGATATAAAAGGAATAGCAATTATGAAAAAACTCCATGTAGTCTCACTTGGGTGTTCTAAGAATCTTGTAGATTCTGAAGTTATGTTAGGTAAATTGCAAGATTATGAAATCACGCAGGATTTAGGCAGTGCCGATGTGATTATAATCAATACTTGCGGTTTTATCGAGGCAGCGAAAAAAGAGAGTTTAGGGCATATATTTGAAGCATTAGAGGGGCGTAAAAAGGGGGCATTGCTAGTGGCTAGTGGCTGTCTTGTAGCACGCTATGCAAAAGAGATTAAAGAGATGATTCCAGAGATTGACATTCTCACGGGTGTAAGCGATTATGACAAAATAGATACGATGATCGCAGAAAAAAGGGGGGTTATAAATGATAGCGTATATCTCCAAAAAGATGAAAAGCGAGTGATTACAGGCTCACAAATCCATGCTTATGTGAAAATCAGCGAAGGTTGCAATCAGCAATGCTCATTTTGTGCTATCCCTAACTTTAAGGGTAAGCTACAAAGCAGAAGCATAGATTCCATACTGAATGAAGTGGAATCTCTAGCAAAACAAGGCTATAAGGATATAAGCTTTATCGCACAGGATACAAGCTCATTTTTGCGTGATAAGGGCGTGAATGATGGGCTTTTAAAGCTGATTAATGCTATAGACGCACAAGGGGCGATTAAGAGTGCGAGAATCCTTTATCTATACCCAAGCTCAACGGATATAGCGCTGCTAGATGGCATTGCAAATTCACAGATTTTTCAAAACTACTATGACATGCCGATACAACATAGTGCAAAATCCGTGCTTTCACACATGCAAAGAAGCCATAAAGACATGATAAAACTACTTGAATATATGAAAAAAATCCCAAATAGCTTTGTGCGTAGCAGTGTGATTGTAGGCTATCCAACAGAAACTGAAGATGATTTTAACGCTCTTTGTGAGTTTTTAGAATCTTTTCGCTTTGATAGATTAAATGTGTTTGAATACTCAAAAGAAGAGGACACAAAAGCTGGAAAACTAGAAGAAATCCCGCGAAAAATACGCACACAACGCATTAATAAAGTAAAAAAGATTCTAGCAAAGATTGATAAGCAACATTTTTCTGCCATGCTAGATACGCATATCCCCTGCATTATTGAAGGCAAAAGTGCGTTAAGCCCACATTTTTATAGTGCAAGAGATATGAGATGGGCAAAGGATATTGATGGTGAGATTCTCATAAATGATGGTGAATATAGCGGACCGGGCTATTACGATGTGCATATCACACAAACAAAGGATAATATCCCAATTGGTAATATAAAAAATCGCTTTGAGTGATACGAGAACCATCATAAAATGTTTATTCCTGCATTTAAGGTGGTAAGTTCTATCATGCAATCTAGATTCTAAAAATACATGCGGAAAGTTGCATTAGCATAAGTATAGAACAAATGGAATCTAATTAAGCCACATAGAATATGGCGGAATCTTATTTAATTTTCTTGCTCTTTTCTCTTATTAAGCCATTCATTTAGTCTTGCTACATAACTCCAAAAAAGCGGAATGAAAAATATGGCGATAAAAGTTGCTGCCATCATACCACCAATAACACCTGTGCCGATAGCATGTCTGCTTGCACTTCCAGCCCCACTACTTAAAGCTAGAGGCAATACGCCAATACTAAATGCTAAAGAAGTCATAATGATGGGGCGAAATCTAAGCTTTGCCGCACCTATGGCAGATTCTATAATGCCCTTTCCTTCTCTTTCATGTAAATGCTGTGCGAACTCCACAATTAAGATTGCATTTTTAGCCGATAAAGCGATAAGCATAACAAGCCCGATTTGAAAATATATATCATTATCAAGCCCACGCAAAGTGGTCGCAAGGACTGCACCAAAAACTGCAAAAGGCACTGCCGTAAGCACCGATAAAGGCATAAGCCACCGCTCATATTGCGCACATAGAATGAGAAATACAAAAATAAGTCCAAACACAAAGGCAATAGCCCCTGTGCCACTTGCATTTTTTTCTTGATAGCTTGAGCCTGAATAGGCTATTGTATAGCCCTGCGGTAATACCTCTTTTGCTACTTCTTCAATAGCCCTTAAAGCATCGCCACTTGAGTAATCTCCCTTTGCTTGTCCTGTGATTTTCGCACTCATAAAGAGATTGAATCTATCTACAATATCTGCCCCTGTAACGCGTTCAAACTCCACTAAAGAACTCACTGGGACTAGATCACCCTTATTTGATTTTACAAATACGCGACTTAAATCTTCTGGTGATTTTCTAAATTCGCTTTCAGCTTGGATATTCACCTGATATGTTTTCCCATAAAGGTTAAAGTCATTGACATAATATTGCCCAAAAACGCTTTGCATAGTTGTGAAAACATCGCTTACATTCACACCCATAGACTTTGCCTTTTCTCTATCAAGGGTGATGAAGTATTGCGGAATATTTGGATTAAACATGCTATTTACGCGTGTAAGCTCTGGTCTTTGATTTGCCTTTGCAACAATGAGATTTGTGTATTTCTCAAGGTCTTGTATTGTGCCATTATTTCTATCCTGCACATAGATTTCAAACCCACCTGCAAGGGATAAACCACTGATTGCAGGTGCGCCAAATACAATAGCATTTGCTTCAAGTTGTTTATTTAATAAGACATAGAATTTACCTACAATACTCGCTGCACTCTGGTCTCTCTTGCTCCAGTCTTTCAATGTTGTAAAGATGATAGCCCCACTTGTCCTTGCTGCGCCAGCAAGCATATCATACCCTGCAATTAAAAAGCTATAATCAATATTTGGATCTTGCTCTAAGAAAGATAGGGCTTTTTTACCCTCTACAATTGTGCGTGAGAGTGAGGCAGCAGGTGGTAGCTGCAACGAAGATATTACAATGCCTTTATCTTCGCTTGGCACAAGACTTGTTGGCAGCCTCTTAAATAATCCCCAAGTAACGCCAATGATTGCAATAAAACAAAGAGATAAAAGCCCACCTCTTCTTAAAGCCCTTGCAATTTGTTTTCCAAACTTAAAAGTAAGCCAATCAAATACATCATTAAATCTCTTCACAAGATAAAAGGGCTTAGGCTCTTTTGCTTTTAAAATAGACACACATAAAGCAGGGGTTAGTGTCAATGCAACAAAGCCAGAAATAACCACAGAAATAACAATAGTAATTGCAAACTGCTTATAAATTGCTCCCGTAAATCCACCAATAAAAGCTACTGGGATAAATACAGAACAAAGCACCAACACAATAGCTACAACAGGTCCTTGAATCTCGCTCATAGCCTTTAGTGTCGCCTCTTTTACTGAATATTTTTCTCCATTTTCATTTGTCTCTGTATGCAAGATTCTCTCTACATTTTCAATCACAATAATAGCATCATCAACAACGATACCAATGGCTAGTATTAGTCCAAAAAGTGTTAAAAGATTGATTGAGAATCCTAATGCATACATTCCTGCAAATGCCCCTACAATAGACACAGGGATAGCAATAACTGGGATAATGGTTGCACGGAAATTTTGTAAAAAGAAATACATGATAATAATAACAAGCACAATGGCTTCCGCGAATGTTTTAATCACTTCTTTGATTGAGATTTTAACAAATGTAGTCGTATCATACACATTATTATACTGCATTCCATTTGGAAAATTTTCTGCTAACTCTTCTAGTTTTTTTGCAACGCCATTTGCCACATCAAGTGCATTTGCACCCGGCTGGGCTGATATACCAAAGCCAACAGATTCTTTACCTTTAAATAGTGGGGTAACGCTATAATCTTTTGCTCCAAGCTCTATTTTTGCCACATCTTTTAGACGCAAAGCGCTACCATCGGCATTTGATCTAATAATAATATTACCAAATTCATTCGCACTAATAAATCTTCCATGTGTGCTTACAGAATAGGTAAAAGCTACTTTATCATTTAAAGGTTCTGCACCAAATGAACCCACTGCAAATTGTGAGTTTTGCTCAGAGATTACTTGTGCTACTTCGCTTGGTGAGAGATTATTTTGTGAGAGTTTATCAATGTCAAGCCAGATTCTCATAGAATAATCACGATTGCTAAAAACGATGACATCACCCACGCCCGGCACTCTTTTTAGCTCATTTACAACATTGAGTAAGGCGTAGTTTGCCACATAGGTAGAATCATGGATTGCATTATCAGAATACATAGCATAGATAGCAAGTAGTGTCGAAGATTTTTTATAAACATTTACACCTACTCTTTGCACCTCTGCAGGAAGCCTTGAGAGTGAGGACTGCACGCGGTTATTGACATTTACCATTGCCATATCTGCATTTGTGTCATTGCTAAAATATACACTTATGCTTACAACCCCACTCGATGATGATGAAGACTTCATATACAGCATGCCCTCAACACCATTAATGCTATCTTCTAGCACGCTTGCCACAGTGTTTGCAACAACCTCAGCACTAGCACCTGTGTATGTTGCCTGCACGACAATTTCATTTGGCACAACTTGGGGATATTCCTCCACCGGTAAAATATAGATAGAAATCGCACCAACAAGCGTCAGCACTATGGATAAAACCATAGCAAAAATGGGGCGATTGATACAAAACTTTGACATCAAATCCCCCTTTTATCCGTATATAGAATCTGCTTTACTAGATTCTATATACTTGTCATATTGAGCCTTTGAAAAAGGCGAAATATCTTGTTGAGATTCTATCTTGGATATTCTGCTATGTTTAACATAATAAGTGGAAGTAGATTCTATATTATGCTGCATAAAACTCATGCTTTTTGTATCTTTAGAATCTTGTGCGGTTGCATTAACAGGCATAGTTGGGTGGATTTTTGATAATTGATTGATGATAAGCAAGTCGCCATTTTTAAGCCCATCAAGGATTAAGACTTCATTATTTGGCAGATTCTGCCCTAGCGTTACCCTTGCTATCTCTGCTTTATTGTCCTTTGCGATAAATACATAGCTTCCATCTTTATCTTGTAAAAGTGCGCTTTGTGGTATTGTGATAGCATTTTGTGCTTCAAAGCCTTTTAATCTTACACGCATAAATTCATTTGGTATCAGTTTATGCTCATCATTATCCACAATCGCCCTTGCCTTGATTGTAGCCGTTTGTGAATCTAGCACACTATCAATAAAATCTAGTTTTCCCATTTTACCATAAGCCTTGCCATTACCTAACACAAACTCAACTTGTATGCTACTATCTTCCAACCCTCTCATAAAGTAGTAATCTCTACTGGGGATAGAAAACTCCGCATAAATAGGGCTTAACTGCGTAATAGTCGTCAATACATCTTGACCGCTTGTGCCGACAAGATTCCCAACATCATATTTTCGCATACCAGCCCTACCGCTAATACTTGCTACCACATCAGTATAGCCTAAATCAATCTTAGCATCTTCAAGGGCTGCTTTTGTATTTGCTAGATTCGCTTGTGCTTGTAAGTAGTTTGCCCTTGAAGTGTCGTATTGATCTATGGTATATACGCCTTGCTTATACAGGCTTTCCACTCTTTTCCAATCGCGATTTGCTTTTACAAAGCTTGCCTCTGCGGAATGATATTGTGCTTTTGCTTGATTCACCCTTGCTTGATAGCGTGCCGCATCAATCTTAAAGAGCAATTGCCCTTTTTCTACAATATCACCTTCAGTGAAATTCTTTGTTAAAAGTGTGCCTTGCACCCTTGCATATACATTGACGCTTTGGATACTTTTAAGTCGTGCTGGATACTCAAAGTTTAAGGCTACATTTTTTGATTCTATATTTTTTACTTGGACTTGCAAGGCTGGGATTTCTTGTGCTTGTTGTGTGGAATCTTTACAGCCTATAAAGGCTACAAGCATAGTTGCACACAAAATCATAAATAAAAATAAGCGAGAATCTTTCATTGGGTTAGCTTTTGTGTTTCTATGTCTTGCTTGTGTGTAAAAAACATAGCATAGCTGCATGCATGATTGTATGCTTTTTTGCATAATTTGCTCCTTTTGCAAATGCTTTATTTATCTATACTTCAATAAAAAACTTTGTATTCTAGCTTGATTTTGTAAATATTTGCGTATGCAAATAATTCTTTTTTGCATACTTTTTAATTTTTTATTTAGAATCTAGCAAGGCATTTTTATACAAGTATTTCAAAATATGGAACTTTTTGTTAAATAAAAACATATCAAAATATACTCTTAGTTTTTAGAATAATAAAAATATCAGTAAATATGTAGTCGTTTGTGGAATCTGAATCTTATGTTAATAGCTAGATTCTCTTCTTAATATGTAGGTATGCCAATAAAATACCAACCATTCTTAATATACCAAAAATCTTATTTATTGTCGTCATTGTATCGTGCAATAATGCAAACAAAGATAGTTAATTTATGCTATAATACCCCACACTTCATAAAAAACCACAAATTAACACAAAAGGACATATATGGGATTACGAAAACTTATAAGAAAAACTTCTTGGTATAAAAACTATCAAGCAAAGAAAGAATCAAAAATGAGTGATGAAGAATACTTCATATACAGACATAAAAAAAATCTTTGGCTATACACCAGACTTTAAAAATCCACAAACCTTTAATGAAAAAATCATTCACAGAATCTTATTTGATAGGAATCCAATATACACAGCCCTAGCAGATAAACTCAAAGCTAGAATCATATTGCCACCACATTACAACACTTTAATCCAACTCACAACACACAAGATAATACTATTTACAATACTGCTTATACTACGGGGGGGGG
>NZ_JMKW01000028.1 GCF_000686565.1 Helicobacter bilis ATCC 51630 | reverse complement strand
TAATTGCTGTTTGTATGTTAGTGAAATTGGGTTTTGACTTGAGAAAGAATAAAGGAAAAAACAATGAGCAATAACATGATACAACAACGCAAAAATGAAGTTATGGTTTTGCTTGAAAATAAAGAGATACAAGAGCGTTTATGTGCTTTATGCGGTAATGAAGCAAGTAAGGATAAGTTTAAAGCAAGTTTATTAAATATTGCATTAGATTCTAATTTATCTGCTTGTAGTATGCAAAGCATAGTAAAAGCGAGTTTAGATATAGCAGGATTGAAGCTAAATCTAAATAAGAATTTAGGTAAAGCTTATATTGTGCCACGAAGTGTAAGGCAGGGCAATGGTTATGTAACTGAAGCTAGAATTGATATTGGTTATAAAGGCTGGTTAGAGTTAGCAAAGCGTAGCAAGTTAAGCGTAAAAGCACATAGTGTATTTGATTGCGATGAGTTTAGCTATAATGTAGTAGGTGTTGATGAGAATATGACATTAATCCCTAATATGCTTAGATGAAACATGATTTTCTAAGCTATCTTGGCGTATGAAGCTATAAAACCTTAAAAAATAAACTTACAGCAATTTTAGCTACACTCCAAGCAAAGAGTATAGGAAACGCTTGTATAACGCCAAGAAATAATAAGCAGAAATATGCAAACATGCTAGTCTTATTCATGTTTATTCATTTGTAATTCATAACACGAGTCACCATCGCCAAGATTACAGCCCTTCTTATAAAACTCATGCGCTTTAACTATGTCATCTTCGCCCCCTCTTTCTGCATACATACTGCCAGCAAAGTAGCAACTTGCCGCTTCATTCTTACCGCAATCTTGCAAAAGAATGCTTAAAGCCTTTTCTTCAATCTCTTTTGCCCTCTCTATATCTTCATCAATGACAAAGTCCTTTGCTAAACGATAGCAGCCCCAGCCATCGCCAAGATTACACGCACGATTATAAAGCTCTTGCACACTCTCCACTATATCCGCCTTATTATTCGATACCATAATGCCAAGATATGTGCAAGATTCCCCATTATACTTATCTGCTACCGGACTAAAACAAGACTTTTGCAGCACTGCTTGTGCGTGTGAAATATCGGCCTCTTCCAGCGTCTCATAGGCATAATACCAGCATGCACGACCATATTCAAGCTTGCAGGCTTCTTGCAGTAACTCCAATCCAAGATCTTCATTATGTTCTATCACACTTGCATACGAGCTTTGCGATACAAGTTTTGCCGCCTTATCACGCTTTTCATCATGTAAGGTTTGCACTCTATTTTGCGACAATAATGTATTTGCCCTAGCTTGTAAAGTCATGTCATCTTGTGTTAAAATCGCACTAGAAAGTAGCAATGTCTTTAATGTAAATAGCATGTTTTCCCCTTTCACCATCGTAGAATATAAGAATGCAATTATAGCTTAAATTCTATCGCAATTATTAAAAATACAACCTTGACATTACATGTTATAGGAAATAGGTTTAATTCTGCTATAATTTTTTTATTTAAAGGATAAAGGGGGCTATAATGGCACAGACAAATACACTTCTAAGTGATTTACAATCAGCAATCAAAGGCAATACAATAAATCGTGATATGGTTGATAGATTTGCCGAACAAGAAAAGAATGAAAGCATACAAATCAGTCAAATGGTGCGTGGAAATCTAGCAAATTTTGAAGCAACAGATAAGCCTGTCTATAATGCACTAAGTGCGTTGAAAAATGCGGTAAATGACATTAATCCAAGTAATTTTAAACTTTCATTTTTTGATAAATTATTTGGTAAAAATAATTTTATGCAAAAATATTTTGATAAATTTCAAGAAAATCAAGCCTTGCTTGATGAGCTGATAAAAAAACTTGAAGAAGGTAAGCAAATCCTTTTAAGAGATAATGTTGCCCTAGAGATTGAAGCAACAAAAAACGCAGAACTTGCAGAAAAAATAAAAGCACAACTACAACTCGCCCTAGAAGCTAATAACTATATAGAATCTTTACTAGCTGAAGGGGCAAATAATCAAAATATAGCTACACAAAACACACAACTACTCGCACAGAATCTAACTCCACAAAATACAGAATCTAGCACAGCCATCACGCAGACAAGCACACAAGATTCTATGCAGGATATTTATGCGGTGGTTACCTCACAAGAGATTAGCCCAGAAAAACGCCTAGAAATACAAAATCAAATCCTTTTTCCATTGAAGCAAAAAATCACAGACTTTCAACAACAAATCCTAGTCCATACGCAAGGTGAAATCGCCATTACAACACTTATTAATAATAATAAAGAGCTTGCAAATAGCGTAGATAGGACAAAAAGCGTAACGCTTAATGCCCTAAATGTCGCAATTATTACCGCACAAGGGCTAGACCAGCAACAAAGAGTGCTAAAAGCAGTCAATGATATTAACGCAACAACAAGTGATTTACTCGCACAAAATGCCGCAAATCTCAAACAACAAGGCGTAGCTATACAGCAGGGTGCTGCAAATGCAATGCTTGATATGGAAAAACTCAAAAAAGCATTTGATGATGTGCTAAGTGCAATGGAGGATACACAAAACTTTAGAATCAACGCCTTGCCAAAAATGCAAGAAAACATTCAACTCTACAATCAATACATTGATGAAATGAGCGAAAAAAAGAAAAAGGTGATGGGGTGAGTTAGTTCTATATTATTAATCATGTAGTGTTAATGCAAATATTTGGCATTCTATTTTGCCATGTGTGGTTTAAGCATGGGTCATAAAATCCAAAAGCCATATACTTTTAAATATATTTTCACTAAATCAAGATTAGATTTATATCCCAAAAAGCATTAAAATGTATGTTTTATGGTAGAATCTAGCCCTTTATTTTTTAGCAAAAACACAAAAAAGGTAAAACTATGGGACTTTCAATAGGTATTGTTGGGCTTCCAAATGTTGGTAAATCTACGACTTTTAACGCACTCACAAAGGCACAAAATGCGGAGGCGGCAAACTATCCATTCTGCACGATTGAGCCAAATAAGGCGGTTGTGCCTGTGCCAGATTCTAGGCTAGATGAGTTAGCAAAGATAGTAAATCCTCAAAAGATTCAACATTCAGTCGTGGAGTTTGTGGATATTGCGGGGCTTGTGCGAGGGGCGAGTAAGGGCGAGGGGCTAGGCAATCAGTTTTTAGCAAACATTAAAGAAGCGGATATGATTTTGCATATTGTGCGGTGCTTTGAAGATTCTAATATTACGCATATAGAGGGGCGGATTGATCCTATTAGCGATATTGAGATTATTGAGCTAGAGCTGCTTTTTGCCGATATGGCAAGTCTTAACAAACGCATTGAAAAGCTACAAAAAGAGAGCAAGGCACAAAAGGGTGCAAACGCACAACTCTCCATTGCACAAGAACTTTTAGCCCATTTAGAATCTAATAAGCCGGTCAAAACCTTTGCTAAAAAAGAGAGTGAAGAGTTTATAACACTTAATCGTGAGTTACGATTTCTCACAAATAAGGAAGTGATGTATGGGGCAAATGTGAGTGAAGATGGGCTAGAATCTGATAATGAATATGTAAAAAAAGTGCGTGAATATGCCGAGAAAAATGGGGGCATTGCTATTAAGCTTTGTGCGAAGATTGAAGAAGAAATGGTGGGAATGGAAGATAGTGAAAGGGCAGAGTTTTTGGCAAGTCTAGGGGCAAGTGAAAGTGGGCTAGAGCAGATTATTAGAGAGGGGTTTTCACGGCTTGGGCTTATTAGCTACTTTACTGCGGGGGTGAAAGAAGTCCGGGCTTGGACGATAAGGCGTGGGGATTTAGCACCAAAGGCGGCTAGTGTGATACATAAGGATTTTGAAAAGGGCTTTATCCGTGCGGAATGTATAAGTTATGAAGATTTTATCAAGTATGGCGGAGAAGCAAAGGCAAAAGAAGCGGGGGCTATGCGGATTGAGGGGAAAGAATATATCGTGCAAGATGGGGATATAATGCACTTTAGGTTTAATGTGTAGATAATAACAGATATTTTAGAAAAGGTAGGAAATAGAAATGAATAAAATTATTGAAATAACTCATCAAGTTAGTTCCCCCCCCCCCCACAATCATCACTGCTTTTTACAAGCTTGATTTAGCCACACAAAGCACAAAGTCCTATAAAGCAAAACGCACGACACAAACCTACCTTGAATATTTTAGTTTTTTATCAAAACTGCAAAATAACTTCATCATTTACACAAATGAAGATATAGATTCTGAAATTTATGCAATGCGATCTTTATATGGATTAGAATCTAAAACAATAATCATTCATAAAGACTTAGAATCTTTTGACACAAATGCCCTAGATTCTATCCGCAAAGTTTTTAAAGATTATAATCAAGCCGCAGATAGATTTGACCCTGAGCACCCACCCCACACAAGCCCGGAATATAACTATCTTATGTATTGCAAGTCCTTTTTTGTATGCGATGCACTACATAATCCACTCACAAAGCCCTATTTAAACGAGCAGATTCTATGGCTTGATTTTGGCTATAACTTTAATGGCGCTATGTTTGTAGATTCTAGCGAGTTTGATTTTACTCTCATTCCACAAGCCCCACTCATAGATTCTAAACTCAATCTATTCTGTTTGGGGCGTAAAGATAATAGGGCATTGCCGCATATTTTGCTAAAAGGAAGTGAAAATTTTCTTATTGGCGGCTGTTTGTATGGCTCAAAAGAGGCGTGGAAAAGCTTTAATGAATGTATGCAAAAGGCATTACAAGCCTTTGTGTCTTTTAATATTATGGACGATGACCAAAAGCTTTATATTTGGTGTGTGCGAAATTTCCCAGATATTTTTAACATTCTTTATATTGATGATTGGTTGAACGCACTCTTTTATTTTATGGAAGAATCTAAGCGAAAAAGCATTTCAACTACAAAAGATTCTATATTGAGAGATAGTCTTTTAACCTTTGAGCAATATCAAAATCAATGTCAAAATATAGAAAATACAGAATCTAGTCAAAAAATAGCAAAAAAGCGGAATATTGGCAGGAAAATCATAGATAAGATTCAAAATAAAATAAAGAAAATATCAAGCAATAAGTAGTAGTAAAATGATTGAAATCCATGCTTGTAGTTTCTCTGCATTTTAAACAATGGCAAACCGCCCTTGAGAAAATCTTATGGAATCTAAACCCATCAAAACAAGATTTAATAAAACTTTATGCAATACTTAACGCCTTGTCCATGAGTTATTCTCACCATAGAAATGTAAAATAACAATTGTTTTATTCACAATAAAGGCTTCTAGAGAGTTTGTGCTATGAAGCGATTCATCTTGCTTTTGCACGATTTCTACAGAATCTAGCATGGCTTTTGGTGATGAGGTATCATTATTTAGTCTCTTTGCATAGGAAAGTGAGCTAAAGGCATATAGCCCGATTTCATCAACGCCATTTTGCTCGCTAAAGTCTTTCTTTTTTGCTAAGATTGCACGCATAAGAGAATCTTTTAGCTCTCTATCCATGTTGCGTGCAAAGATATTAGAATCTAAAAGCTTATAAAATGCACGATCAATTGAGCTATTATGAAAAATATAAACTTTCACACCGGTTTGACTACGCGATCCGCCAACTCTGCCTACATTCATATTTGCACTTTTACTCGCAATAGCTTCTTGCATATAGAAATCACAACCATCACAAGCATACTGCAAAGCACCAAGCTCAAAACCACTCAATCGCTCATCAATAGCTTGTTGCTGAAGATCACTAGCGTTTGCCGTGCTTGGCTCCGCGGTGCAACTAGGAAAAACAATGCAAACAAGAAACGATATAAAAGATAATAAACAAAACCTATAAACACCCATACAATCCCTTTATTTTCAAGTAATTATAACATGTTTAACAAGCATTTATGATACCTTATTAACTACACACAAGATTCTATATCAATCTAAAGTTATATTTTTACATTTAGAAATTAAAATGCTGTATGTTTTTTGCTACAATACTAGTTTTTGTTTATTTTCACTTATTTATTCTGAGTTAAGTTTATTGTTTTAGTCAAGATTGTCATGAAAGATTCTATGTTTAGAATCTAACATATATGAAATAAAATGAGATATATAAGGCGTTTTAATGTTTATAAAGATTCTACCATTTTTGAGTATTTTGATATTTCGTTTTATTGGGCTTTTTATCGTATTGCCCATTATTTCCTTGCTGATTGCCACAATGCCTCATGCAAATATTTGGAGTGTTGGCATGGCAATTGGTGCGCCCTATCTTTTACAGATGATTTGTCAGCCCTTTTTTGGTCGCTGGAGTGATATTTATGGTCGCAAACCTATCCTTATATTAGGGCTTGTTATATTTCTTATTGGCACGATTATTTGCATGTTTGAAAGCTCGATTTATTATCTCATACTTGGGCGATGTGTGCAAGGTATGGGGGCTATTGGCGGGATACTCACGGCTTTAGTTGCAGATTCTGTAAAAGAAGAGAAACGCACAAGTGCTATGGCATTAATGGGCGTTGGAATCTTTGTAAGCTTTGTTATCGCCATGATATTAGGCTCGATACTCGGCGCACATTATGGGCTAAACTCACTTTTTGCCTTAAGTGCAGTAGTTACTATAATTTCGCTTATTATCACTTTTGTATTTGTAAAGCCAACACCAAAAATCGCTTATGTATATCCAAATCATGATGAGGATAAAGCTTCAGAATCTATGATTAAAAGAAGTATTTTTGCGGTGAGTTTGAGTGGCTTTATTGAAAAATCGCTTATGGTTTTAACCTTTGCATTAGTGCCTATTATCCTAAACGAGCATATAGATAAAACGCATTTTTGGTATGTTTATGTCCCCGCTATGTTTGCTGGTATTATAGCCCTTGGTCCAACTTCAGTGATAAGTGAGAAAAAGGGCAAATCAAAAGAAGTGTTACTTGTAAGCATTGCAATCTTTTTTATCGCATATTTTTGCATGGCATTATGGATTGATAGAATCATTATTTTTGCCATTGGACTTGCGTGCTTTTTTGCGGCATTTTCCATGCAAGAAGCCTTATTGCAAAGCATGATAAGCAAATATGCAAAGGCGAAAAATCGTGGCGGTGTTATAGGCGATTTTAGTGCGGCTGGTTTTGGTGGGAGCTTTGTGGGGGCTATGATAGGTGGCTTTTTTAGTCAATATGAAGCGATTGTTGCATGGCATTGGGTGCTTTTTGGCACACTTATGGCGAGTATGATTCTATGGATTTTTATCGTGATTATGCTTGTGAAAAACCCTGAAACTCACAAAACACTCTACATTCCAATGGATACGATAGGACTAAAAGATTTAGAATCTTTAAATTCGCTTGTAGGCATTAGGGAATGGTATGAGAATTTGCAAGAAAACTTGCTTACCATTAAATATGACACTAAGATTCTAGAATCTAAGCAAATCTATGCTTTATTGCAATGTAAGGGAGAATAATGAAAAAACTTTGTATGATATTACTTTTATTTAGCGCATTTACATTTGGGCAAAATCAACAAGAGGTATGGCGTAATGTAAAAAGCATTGAGGCAGACTTTACACAAGAGATTAAGGGTGAAAAGGGTGCGATACCTGTCGTGTATAAAGGCAAACTCTATGCAGCAGACAATAAGGTAAAATGGCTGTATGTAGCACCTCTTGCAAAAGAAGTGTATTTAGAAAAGACACAAGCCTATATCTACGAACCAGAGCTAAAACAAGTAACGATTGGGAATCTAAAAGAAAATGTAGATTTCATACAGATTCTAAAGCGAGTGCAAAAGATAGGAAAAGATAGCTATAAAACACAAATTGGCGATATTGCCTATTATGTGATTATCAAAGATTCTAAGCCTTATGAGCTAAAATATACTGATAGCATCGATAATGTCATTACTATACGCCTTGAAAATGTGAAGATGAATGCAAAAATTGATGGCAGCGTGTTTATATTTCAGCCACCAGATGATGTGGAATATATCGATGCAAGTTAAGTGTAATAAAGCTCGTTTTAAGTATTGCATTTCTATATACACAAAAAGATTCTATAAAAGCTAGGAATCTTAACACTTCTTAAAACTTTGAGTGAGCATAAATCTTGTTATCTTTTTTAATCCATGCGATATTTATGCTACAATCCACATTTTTTATAAAGGAATACAAATGCTAAACAAAAAGATTCTAGTAACTGGAGGGGCGGGGTTTTTAGGCTCACATTTATGCGAAAGACTGCTTGAACGCGGCGATGAAGTGCTATGTGTGGATAATCTATTCACCGGCACAAAGCAAAATATTCTCCACCTTTTATCAAATCCTAGATTTGAGTTTATGCGACACGATGTAACCTTCCCGCTGTATGTGGAGGTTGATGAGATTTATAACCTTGCTTGTCCAGCAAGCCCTGTGCATTATCAGTTTGACCCTGTGCAAACGACGAAAACTTCTGTAATGGGGGCGATCAATATGCTAGGACTTGCTAAACGCGTGAAAGCTAAGATTTTACAAGCCTCTACAAGCGAAGTCTATGGCGATCCTGAAATCCACCCGCAAGTAGAATCTTATAAAGGTTCAGTCAATCCTATCGGCATAAGGGCGTGCTATGATGAGGGCAAGAGATGTGCGGAGACGCTGTTTTTTGACTATCAAAGGCAGCATAATTTAAACATTAAAGTAATGCGGATTTTTAATACCTATGGTCCTAGAATGCACCCAAATGATGGGCGAGTGGTGAGTAATTTTATCATTCAAGCGTTGCGTGGGGAGGACATTACCATTTATGGCGATGGGAGTCAAACGCGAAGCTTTTGCTATGTAGATGATTTGATTGATGGAATGATTTCTCTTATGGATAGCAAAGATGGATTCTATGGACCGGTAAATATTGGCAATCCGCACGAATTTAGTATGCTAGAACTCGCACAAAATGTGCTTGAGCTTACAGGCTCTACATCAAAGCTTGTGTTTTTACCCCTGCCCCAAGATGACCCAAAGCAACGCCAACCAGACATAACCCTAGCCAAAAAAGAGCTAAACTTTAGCCCAAAAGTGCAGCTAAGAGAGGGACTAGAAAAGACGATTGCGTATTTTAAAACTTTGCTTTAGCAAGATATAGACCTTTAGTATTCATAGTTGTAACTCTATGCTATGAGACTAGAGAATACTAAGTGGATTTTATGAATTTAGAAAATCATTGCCCACCCAATAGATTAAATCATCTAGTATAGATAGATTCTAATTTTACCCGTATAGAATGCAAATTGTGTAGGTTCTGTTATTTTATGGGAGTTAATTATTGTAAATTCTATACAATGACACACACGCCTTTACATTTTATGATAGCCAATCTAACAAATATAGATTCTAGAAGCACACGAGTGTTTCACCCCACTTTGTTATATTAAACGATAACTAATCTTTTAAAATCATTAAAAATCATCACAACACTTCATTTGCTAAAAATTGTGCGGTGTAGCTCCCGCTTTTATCCTTATTTTTTATAATATCAGCTACGCTGCCACAATCTACGATTTGTCCCCCACCGCTGCCACCATCTGGTCCTATATCGATGATATAATCTGCGTTTTTAATCACATCTAAATTATGCTCAATCACAACGACAGAGTTTCCAAGACTTACAAGATGATGTAGCACACCTGTGAGTTTATCCACATCAGCAAAGTGAAGTCCCGTTGTAGGCTCATCTAGGATATACAGCGTTTTGCCTGTATCTTTACGGCTTAATTCCTTGCTAAGTTTAATCCTTTGAGCTTCCCCACCACTTAGTGTAAGTGAGCTTTGCCCGAGTGTGATATAGCCTAGCCCTACGGCTTGTAATGTCTTAAGGCGATTAAAAATCTTTGGAATCTTGCTAAAAAAGCTACATGCCTCATCAACACTCATAGCAAGGACTTCTGCGATATTCTTATGATTATAGGTAATCTCTAGTGTTTGGGGATTATATTTCGCACCTTTGCATACATCACATTTCACCATGACATCGGGTAGAAAGTGCATTTCTATCTTTATTTCGCCCTCACCTTGACATTTTTCACATCTACCACCTTTGACATTAAAGCTAAAACGACCTACACTATAACCGCGTATTTTTGCCTCTTTTGTCTCCGCAAACAAATGGCGTATATCATCCATTAGCCCTGTGTAAGTGCTTGGGTTGCTTCTTGGGGTTCTGCCTATTGGACTTTGGTCTAGATAGATTACTTTATCAAGATTCTCTAAGCCCTCAATAATCACACCGCTATTTGCCTGAATGCGTTTTGAGTGATTAAGCAATTCTTGTGCGGCGGGTAAGAGTGTCTGTAAAATAAGTGAGCTTTTGCCACTACCACTAACGCCTGTTACACACACAAAGTTTGCTAATGGAATCTTTACGCTGACATTGCAGAGATTATGCAAAGTAACATTTCGCATACTTAGCCATGTCTCTTGCTTTCTATTATATTTATAGTCAATCTTTTTTGTGCCATTTAGATATTGTGCGGATAGCGTTTTGCTTTTTAATAAATCTTTAACCTTACCGCTAAAGACTACTTCGCCCCCATAGATTCCAGCACCCGGTCCTATATCGACTATAAAATCTGCACGCATAATCGTCTCTTTATCATGCTCTACGACAATGACACTATTACCCTTTTCTTGCAATGATTTTAGCGTTTTAATAAGCTTTAGCGTATCTCTTTCATGTAATCCTATGCTTGGCTCATCAAGCACATACATAACGCCTGTTAGCCCACTGCCGATTTGACTTGCGATGCGTATTCGCTGACTCTCTCCACCACTAATGCTACGCGCATCACGATGCAGTGTAAGATAGCCTAGCCCAACATCATAGAGGAAGAATAGTCTCTCTCGTATTTCTTTAAGTATAGAATCTGAAATTTGCTTTTGCTGTGTGCTAAGGTAGGAAAAATTCTCTTTTGTATCAAAGAAATGATAACAATGCTCAATTGGCATATTAATCACTTCTGCTATCCCCTTATCTGCGACTTTCACGCTTAAAGATTGTGGATTTAGCCTATTGCCATTACAACCACTACAAGTTTTTTCTACCATATAATCTGTTGCATCATCTTTTAATACATCAAGGGCGATTTGCATAACGCCTCGCCAAGTCTGCTTTATCGTGCTATTTTTCCAAGTTACCATAATATCTTTTGTGCTGCCATATAAAAGTGCGTTTTGCTTATCTTTAGGGAGTTCTGCAAAAGTGCTACTAGGCTTTATATCATAGGCATTACAAAAGCTCTCAAAAAGTGCGTAATAATAGCTTTTATTGAATCCAAAAATAAACTTTATCCCGCCTTTATTAAGTGGCTCATGCTGTGTAATAATGCTATTCATATCAAGGGCGTATTTCACACCTAAGCCACCACAATCTCTGCATGCACCCTTTGGGGAGTTGAAAGAAAAGCTTACAGGCTCTAGCTCTTCAAAGCTGACTTTACATTGAAAACAAGCTAAATGTTCGCTAAAGTGGATTATCTCATTATGCTCTTTAGAATCTTGCAAAATTTCAACTTCAATTTCACCATAGGATTCCTTTAGTCCAGATTCTATCGCATAAGCTATTCTTGCATGATTTTCTTCGTTTAGCACCACTCTATCCATAACGATACTAATGCTATGCTTTTTAGTCTTTGCAAGTGTGATTTCAGAATCAAGTCTTGTCATCACGCCATTAATCTTTGCTCTTACATAGCCTTTTGTGCGGAGAGATTCTAACTTATCTTGAAAGCTTCCTTTTTTCTCTTTGACAATGGGGGCATAAATGATGAGTTTAGAATCTTTTGGCAATTTTAAGACTTCATTAATAATATCAGTTGATGACATGGAACTAATCTTTTCCCCGCATAAATGGCAATGCTGCATACCAACTCTAGCATATAAAAGCCGCAAATAATCATATATTTCTGTGATAGTGCCAACGGTTGAGCGTGGATTCTTTGAAGTCGTCTTTTGGTCTATCGCAATAGCTGGAGTTAGCCCCTCTATCTTTTCTACATTTGGCTTACCTACTTTATCAAGGAATTGTCTCACATAGCTTGAGAGAGATTCTATATATCGCCTTTGTCCCTCAGCATACAAGGTATCAAATGCAAGTGTGCTTTTACCGCTACCACTCACACCTGTGAATACGACTAATTTATTTTTTGGGATAGAGAGGTTTATATTTTTTAGATTATTTTCTTTTGCACCTATGATTGTGATATTGTCATTTTGTCCCATATTTTCCCTTTTTCTCTGCCAAAAATTACAAAATTAAAAAGCTTGTATTCTATCAAAAATACACAAATATATATGTGAAAATGTAATGCGATAATCACAATATTGGAGAGAAGATTCTAAGTTAATTTCTTATAATATGTCTTTTATGGGCTATGTGTGATATGTTGATAATGTTATGGGATTTGTAATTGTGTGTGTTATTTATACTAGAATCTATGCATTTGTGACCTATGAATGACATATTTGCACTAATTCGCAAAGCAAAGAGTGAGATATTAGGCTATAATGGAAAGGTTTTTGTGCCATTTCAAGTCTTAAGGAAGGTTTTATGGATATTCAAAATATTAACAAGATTGAGAATGCTACATCATTTGGGCAAAAGGATATTATAAAGATTGGCATTGTGCTTGCATTTTTTATTGTTATTGCTGGTATTGCTATCACTTTTGGTTATCCTGTCAGTAGTCCTGTTGTGCTTATCTTTGCTGCTGTTGTGGGTGGTTATATGGCACTCAATATCGGTGCAAATGATGTGGCAAATAATGTTGGTCCAGCAGTTGGGTCTCATGCTATCACACTTGTTGGTGCGATAATCATCGCTGCGATTGCAGAGGCTTTAGGGGCTATTATTGCTGGAAAAGATGTCGTTGATACGATTAAATCTGGCATTATTAATCCTGCGAGTTTGCAAGATAGTAAAACCTTTATTTATGTGATGCTTGCTGCCCTTACTTCTGGGGCGATTTGGCTGCATGTGGCTACTGCGCTTGGTGCGCCTGTATCTACGACACACTCACTTGTTGGTGGTGTGCTTGGGGCTGGTATTATGGCTGGTGGCTTTGGCATAGCAAACTGGGGTGCTATGGGAGAGATTGCATTAAGCTGGGTTGTATCACCTTGTCTTGGTGGCTTAATCGCCATGATATTTTTATTTATCATTAAGCGATCTATTACCTATCAAAGCGATAAAAAGACTGCGGCAAAACGCGTTGTGCCATTACTAATTCTTATTATGTCATGGTCATTTAGCGTGTATTTGGTGCAAAAAACTGGCATGATTAAACTTAGCTTTGGTGTTGCCTTACTCGCCGGATTAGCCATTGCAATTGTTATTTTCTTTGTTTCTCGTCCATTCATCATTAAAAAGGCTGATACGCTTTCAAATACAAAAGAGGATATTAATGAGCTTTTTACACTCCCTTTAATATTTTCTGCCGCTCTTCTTAGCTTCGCACATGGTGCAAATGATGTAGCAAATGCGATTGGACCTTTAGCGGGAATCTATGAGGCAATTAGAGAGACGACTATGGAATCTTTTGGCGGTAAAGCACAAGTGCCATTTTGGATTATGTTTATTGGTGGGCTTGGAATCTCGCTAGGACTAGCCCTTTATGGACCAAAACTTATCAAAACGGTTGGTAGTGAGATTACAGATCTTGATAAAATGCGTGCTTTCTGTGTAGCCCTTTCTGCTGCTATCACCGTGCTTATTGCTTCACAATTAGGACTGCCTGTAAGCTCTACACACATTGCTATTGGTGCGATTTTTGGCGTTGGATTTTTGCGTGAATATCTAAAAAAGCGTTACTACACTATGCAACAAGAAATAATTGAGGCATATAAGGGTAAAAATGAAGAGGCTGTGCAGAGATTCTTAACAAAATTTCAACGCGCAAATATCAAGCAAAAGCAAGAGATGCTACAATCGCTAAAAGAGAATGCTGCAAAAACTGATAAGAAAAATGCTGATTTGCCCGTATTGAAGAAAAAAGAGCGTAAAAGTTTGAAAAAAGCTTACAAACAAGAGCTGGTAAGACGAAGTGCAATCAATAGAATCGTTGCTTCATGGCTTATTACCGTGCCACTATCAGCTATCTTTGGTGCAGTTACTTTTTATCTTATATCAAAGGTTAATATTCCGTTGTAGAGTGGAATATGTGATTTGATCTCTAGTTGGGATATATATTCGCTGGACTGGCGGAGTTGGGGGGGGGTTGTAAAAAGGAATTAAACGCAGATTTTCTACAACATTATTGTCATTTATATAGAAAAGCTGTTAAATCTATACTAAGGGTGAGATTACATCTTAAGTTTATCTTAATATTATTCGCAAGATTGTAAAACTGAGTAAATATTATTAATAACCTACAAAATCGTAAGAATAAGAAACAATACACATCAAGATTCCAACACGCTGTAACACTTCATGAATAGTTACAACATGACTGAAAATTAATGCTTGAGAGTTAAAAAGTAGATTTAATTTTAGTTAGACTCTAGAATCCCTCGCCTTTAATTTGTGCTACCCATGCATCAAGTCTTTCATCAGTTTTGTCATCTTGATTTACCTCATCGATAGCTAAACCTACAAATTTTCCGCCTTCTACACCTTTAGACTCATCAAACCCATAGCCATCAGTTGAGGTTGCACCAACAAGTTTTGCACCTTTTGCTACATTTTTAAGATGATAGAGTGCATCACAGAAAGTGCTGCCATAGCTATCAGCATCACCTAAAGCTAGTAATCCTACGACTTTACCGCCAAAATTTGCTCCAGAAAGAGTTTCTGCATAGCTTTCCCAATCACTTTGTAATTCACCATCGCCCCATGTTGAGCTTGCAAGTATAATTTTGTCAAACTTATTGATTGCATCAGCATCAGCATCAGCTACATTGATAAGCTCTGCACCGCCCAATTTTTTTGCCAATCTTTCGCATACATCAGTTGTAGTGTCATTATCACTTCCAAAAAATATTCCAATACTCATTGTGTTTCCTTTATAATGTAAAATTACAAACCATGATTTTGGTTTGTTTGAATGCAAGGATACTACATTTTACTTAACTGCATTCATATTTCTGCTATACTTACACATATTTTTTTGCAAAAAGGGAAAAAATGGAAACAAATATCTCAAAGCTTATAACACAATCGCTTTTATTTACACCCGGTCCAACGCCTACTCCAGAGTTTATCCGTCAGGCTATGGCACAGCCTACACTACATCACAGAACAAGCGAGTTTGAATCTATATTTAAAGAGACTAGAACACATTTAGCTAAAATGCTTGGTATGCCAGAGACACTCATGCTTGCAAGCAGCGGCACAGGGGCTATGGAGGCTTGTATTGCCACTTTTTCTTCACGCAAGATTCTAAGTGTAAATAGCGGTAAGTTTGGCGAACGCTTTGGGGGCATAGGCAGGGCATTAGGTAGAGAAGTAGTTGAGATTATAAATGAATGGGATACGCCAGTAAGCGTAGAATCTATACAAGAAGCCTTGATACAACACAAAGATATTGAATGTATATGCTTACAGATTTGTGAATCAGCAGGTGGTCTTTCACATCCTTATAAAGAAGTTGCAAAACTAGTAAAACAGCATAATAAAGACATTTTTGTCATCGCTGATGGCATAACGGCTATGGGTGTAGAACACATTGATACTACACATATTGACGCTCTAATTGGCGGTAGTCAAAAGGCTTTTATGTTGCCACCGGGATTAGCCTTTATCGGTTTAAGTAAAATGGCGATTGATTTTATAGAAAGTAATCCAAAGGGTTATTACTTCAATCTCTCAAAAGAGCTAAAAAACCAGCGTAAAAATACCACAGCATACACAGCGACAACTTCTATCATAATAGGTGTTAAGGCATATTTTGACATGCTTGCAAGTAAGAATCTAACAATTATGGACATATATGAATATAGTGCAAAAATAGCAAATGCCACGCGTAAAGCCTTGCAAGCCCTAGACTTGCACATTTATCCAAAAACACCAGCAAATAGTATGAGTGTTGTAGATTCTACACATGCAAAAGATATTATAAAGATTCTAAAATCACATTTCAATATCAATGTAGCAGGCGGACAAGATAGGCTAAAAGACAAAATCTTTAGGATAAATCATATGGGATACATTCCATTGCATGAGATTTCCTTTGTGATAAATGCCATAGAATTGAGCCTAGCAATGCTTAAAATACGAGAATTTAATGGAGAAGCAAATAGGGTATTTTTTGAGGCGTTGGTCTAAATATATCGCCAACTAGAATAATTTAGATAATATTTTATATATATCTATTGTTGCAAAAATCATTTGGGTAATATTATGTTATCTCAAATCACAAAAGCACAAAAGATTAGCAACAATACAAACTTAGATTCAGGAATATTTTCCTATAATACAATCTCTTATGTGATTGTTTGTCAAATTTTTATCGAAAGGATTAAGCAATGTTAAACAACATGAATGTGCGATGGCGGCTAAGATCATTTCCACTATTTTTGGCGATTATTTTTATTATCATTTATAGTATTTTTAGCAATGAAAACAATAAGGCTTTGGCAAGACTAGACCAGAATGAGACACTAACTAGGATTCAAATAAAATTTTTAAATGCCGGTCAGCTTTTTTATCAAAATGGTCGCTCAACAGAGGCATATAAAGAGTTTATCGATACGCTTAATGAGGTTGTAGGTGATTTACGCAAACTTCAAACGACATTTTTTACAGAAGAAAGTCTCTCAATGTCAAATGATGTAATTAGTAGCCTTGAAAGCTATATTAAAGGCTTGCAAGAGACTATGCAAACACGCATAAAGACCGATCAGAGTGATGGCATTAAAGGTATGGACGAGTATGCACAACGAAATTCTTCCATACGCAAGCAAGCTTCAGACAAACTCAATACACTTTCACATTGGCTAACCACTCAAACTGCCCATTCACTTGCGTTTGTTGATACAGTGATGATTGCTATGCTGCTTGGTTCTGTTGTTGTCTTTGCATTTTTATCTTTTGCTGTTATTTGGGGTATTGTTGGACCACTTAAAACAATCCGTGAGGGCATTATTTCTTTTTGTGCATATATTAATAATGAAACAAATGAGATTAAGCCTATTGTCATTAAGAATAGAGATGAGTTTGGTGAAATGTCTCGGGTTTTAGACCAAAATATACAAAAGGTGCAGGCTGGTTTGCAAAAAGATAATGCCATGATACAAGAAACTGCAAGTATTGTAAAAAAGGCTAGTAGCGGATTTCTAAAACTGCGTATTGAATCTACCCCGCATAGCCCAAACCTTGTTGAATTACAAAAGATACTCAACGACCTATTACAGGCATTTTATGACAACATAGCACAGGTAAGAGAAGTGCTACATACATACACAAATAATGATTTTACAAAACGCGTTGATAGCACACAGCTAAATGGGATCATGCAGGAACTTTTTAATGGTGTAAATCATATGGGTGATGAGATTAGCAAGATTCTAAAGGTGCAGCTTGACTTGGGTGAGAACTTGCAAAACAAATCTCAAAATCTAAGAGATTCTATGAATGCTTTAGCAGATTCTATGAATACACAAACTGCAAGCTTGCAACAAACTGCAACTTCTATTGAAGAAATCACAAATTCTATGCAAAATATAGAAGACAAAACAAGTGAGGTAACAGCTCAAAGTGCAGATATTAAAAATGTTATTGACATTATCAAGGATATTGCTGATCAGACAAATCTACTCGCACTTAATGCCGCTATTGAAGCGGCAAGAGCTGGAGAGCATGGCAGGGGCTTTGCAGTCGTAGCCGATGAGGTAAGAAAACTTGCAGAACGCACATCAAAAAGTTTAGGCGAGATTGAAGCAAATACAAATATGCTAGTGCAAGGCATTAATGAAATGTCAGAATCTATAAAAGAGCAAGTAGAAAGTATAAATCAAATCAATTCTGCAGTTACACAGCTTGAAAGCATTACGCAAGAAAATACAAATATCACTATCCAAAACAATGAAGTCGCAAGTGAAGTTTCTAGAATGGCATTAGATTCTGTGGAAGACTCCAAACGGCGTAAGTTTTAGAGTGGTTGCATATAGCTAGGCAATATGCAGAAGCTATAAAATCTAGGTTTCTTGCTTGAGTGGGCTAGAATCTTAAAGTGTGAGTTTAGATTCAAACTCATAAAGGTTTCATGTATAATACGCAAATTAATGAGTAATAAAGATTCTATGAATTAAAGGGAAAATATGAGTAGTTTTGAGACAATTATCGGTTTAGAAGTGCATGTGCAGTTGAATACGAAAACAAAGATTTTTTGTTCATGTCCTACGAGTTTTGGGGAATCACCAAATACAAATGTGTGTCCTGTGTGCTTGGGATTACCGGGGGCTCTTCCTGTGTTAAATGAAGAGGCGGTAGCAAAAGCTATATCTTTTGGGACGGCAATCGGGGCTACGATACATCAAGATTCTGTATTTGCGCGTAAAAATTATTTTTATCCAGATTTACCAAAGGCATATCAAATCAGCCAGTTTGAGATTCCAATCGTTGGCAAAGGGCAGCTTGATATTGAGGTTGATGGGGAAGTAAAAACCATAGGTATCACGCGCGCACATTTAGAGGAAGATGCGGGTAAAAATATCCATGAAGGCACGCATTCAAAAATTGATTTAAATCGTGCTTGTACGCCGCTTTTAGAGATTGTGAGTGAGCCTGATATGCGTAGCAGCAATGAGGCGATAGCTTATCTAAAGAAACTACATTCTATCGTGAAATTTCTTGGTATAAGTGATGCGAATATGCAAGAAGGAAGCTTTCGCTGTGATGCAAATGTGTCTATTCGTCCAAAAGGTGAGAATAAGTTTTATACAAGAGTTGAGATTAAGAATCTCAATAGCTTTAAATTTATCCAAAAGGCTATTGAATATGAAGTAGCAAGACAGCAAAATGCCTTTGAAAACGGCACTTATGATACTGAAGTCTATCAAGAAACACGCCTATTTGATACCGATAAAGGCGTAACAAAATCTATGCGTGGTAAAGAAGAGAGTGCAGACTATCGCTATTTTAATGACCCAGATTTATTGCCTGTTTTTCTTAGTGATGAGTTGCTAGAGAGAGCTAAAAATATCCCTGAAATGCCAGATTCTAAAATCAAGCGGTATATAGAAACACTTGGCATTAAAGAGAGTGATGCAAAGGTATTAGTGCAAGATATTGATATGGTACGATATTTTGAATACATGGTAGAAAAGGGGATATCGCCGCGTCTAATATGCACATGGTTAAGCGTAGAGTTGCAAGGGCGACTAAAAAATGGCAATACGCTTGCTACTTGCGGTATCGAAGAAGCTACATTTGCAACATTATTGCAACGCATTGAATCTCAAAAGATTAGCGGCTCTGGTGCAAAAGAGATTCTTGATGTGCTAGTGGAAAAAAGAGGTGGTGATGTTGATATGCTGATTAAGGAATTGGGTTTAGAGCAAATCAATGATGATGGTGCGATATTGCAAGTTATTGACACGCTTTTAGCAGCAAATCAAGATAAAGTCGCAGAATATAGGGCAGGTAAGGAAAAAATGTTAGGCTTTTTTGTAGGGCAAGTGATGAAACAAACAAAGGGTATGAATCCAGCAAGGGTAAATGAGCTTTTAAAAGAGAGATTAAAGGGATAAATATCTATGATAAAAGTCTATGCTATGTAATAAATAATATGAAAAGAAGAGATGTTTAACAAAAAGTATACAATAAGCTTTATGCGTGTAAACATATATACAAGTTACTTTAAAAACCACAAAGAAGCAATTTTCTTATGTATTTTTTTGGATATATTAAAAGCGGGTTTTTATATCACATCCTAAATCTTAAATGCTTTTTAGTCGTAGCGGATCTTACAATTTATAGGAATAATATTTTGCAGAAAGTTATAAAATCAGCAAACAAACTATAAATCCTTTAACACTTTAATAAATATCAATATGCTTTTATCTACTCTTGATATGCATCTTTGAGATTTACAAACTTAATGATTCTATATTTTTTTTGTAATGCCTCTTTGATTATCTTTGTATCTTTTTGATCAGATTCTATGATAACTTCACACACAGGTGAAAAGCTATTTTTATGTCCATCATATTCTACTTTTATTACATTATAATTGTGTTTTGCTAGAGTCGTAAGAAACTCTGCGATTGCCCCATTTTTATTTTCAAATGAAACGATAACTCTAAAGCTCACTTTTGCATGTTTTGCCCATGTTACAAATAGCTGATTTACGCCTTGATTAATTCTCTCATTTGCTTTATCACAAAGCTTGTGATGCACGATAGCCCTCTGTCCATTCTTTATGGCAACTACCGAATCACCAAATTTTGGATGACAGCAATGATCAAAAATTAACTCACTAATATTTCTATTTGTATGTAGGATTAAATTATCAAATTTTTGCTCTTTTAGATTCAGCGTCTTAAAACGCATAAATGCAAAAAAGCTATTATCAATCTTATATTCTCGCTTAAAATCATTCGTAATTTCTTGCAAAAAGGTTAAATCTGTTGCAGCTTGTCCTATGCGATCTTCTAAGTTATGATTTCTTATAAACTCATCAAAAAATTTACGCTCTTTATCAAAAATGGTGGTTAAAATATTTATAGCTACTTTTTTATCAATTTCTTTTATTTTATTATGACACATTGTTCGCATGTGAATCTTTGCTTTTGAGGTTTTCACAGAATCTATCCAAGTGCAACGCGTTTGTGCGACATCACCTTTTTCGATTTTTACAATATCGCCACTCTTTAATTTTTGCAGTAAAGATACCCTTTGATTATTCACAAATGCTTTTTCAGCCATATCTCCCACATCACTATGCACTGCATACGCATAGTCAAGCACCACAGAGCCAACAGGCAAACTAAAAGTCTTTCCATCTGGACCAAAAACGACAATATCTTCTCTGTAAAGATCATTTTTTGTTACTTCATAAAACTCTTCGGCACTTTTGCTTACACTGCTACTCTCTTTCATATCTTTTAGCCAGTTGAGATTTGGCGATACACTGCCACTTTTATATTTCCAGTGTGCTGCCATACCCATTTCGGCACTTTTGTGCATATCATAGGTGCGAATCTGGACTTCATAAACCGCTCCATCATCAAACACGGTAGTATGTATTGTTTGATAGCCATTCTCTTTTGGTAATGCAATGTAGTCTTTAAGCCTTGAAGGTATAGGATTTAGATTAATATGCACGATACCCAAAGCGCGGTAACAATCTATCTGATTTTTTACAATAATACGCACCGCAAGTAAATCTAGCATTTCGTCCATACTAATGCCCTTTCTTTGCATTTTTAAATGTATGGAATAGTTGCGTTTAATTCGACTTTGAATCTCAAAGCTATCCCGCAGAAAGCCATTGTTTAATAAAAGTTTAGAAATCTTTTGTGTGAAATCGTTTAGACGCAATTCAAGATTCTGTCTTTTCGCATTCTTTTCTTCTTGTATCTTATTATAAGAGTCAGAATAGATATAATAAAAGCTTTTATCTTCTAATTCATTTTTTAATGAAGACATGCCAAGTCTATGAGCGATAGGAGCATAAACGACAAGCGTTTCTTCTGCGATTCTTATCTGTTTTGCTGTGCTTAGGGCATCAAGCGTTAGCATATTGTGCATTCTATCACTAATCTTTATGACAAGCACCCTTGCATCTTGTATGCTTGCTATAAGCATTTTACGGAAAGATAAGGCTTGTGCTACAAGCTTTTCATTGCTTGTATCCGAAGTAAGCTCTTCATTGCGTATCTCAACAATCTTTGTCAAAGCATCTACTAACGCTCCGACTTCTTCGCCATAACTCTCATGGATATAGTCAATCTCACACAATGTATCTTCTACAATATCATGAAGCAACGCAGCACAAACCATTGCTTCATCGCCGCCATAATGTGCCACAATACAGGCTACACATATAGGATGCACAACATAGGGTATGCCACTTTTACGCAATTGCCCCTCATGAAACCTTTGTGCGTCCTCTATGGCTTTTACAATTTTTGGTGTAATTGTTTGCAAGGATTCTAATTGCTTTAGTGCATCTTCTATTGTCTCAATTTGTGCTAAATTATCAAAAAAATCCATGTAGCAACCTTAAGGCATAATGTGGGTTAATGGCTAAACGCTTTGTAGGGTATATTTAAAGATGGTTTGCAAGTGTTACTTTACCATCAGCTATTTCTTGCAAGGCAATATCACATGGCTCCATTTTTCTTAGATAATCATCTGGATAATTTAGTAACGGCTGTGCCCCAACACTAAGCTCTTTCACTCTTGCAAACACTAATACAGAAAGCTTATATCTATCATTCCCTGTTTGCTCTAATGCTTTAGCAATTACTTGTTCAGTCCGTGTTACCATTCTATTCTCCAAACACAAAAATAATAAAAGCTTGTATTGTAGCAAAAGATTATTAATTTATGAATATGCATTCAACATGCGATCTCATTTTAAGTTTTTCATTTGTTATGTAGTTTCTGTTTATTTTGCAGACTAGAATCTTGCAAATCACTCAAGTAAAAACAAAAAATTTGGCTCAAAGGTGTGTTTGGTTTATACAATGATTCCTGTTATTTATTCTTACTCAACTATGAAATGTAAAAATACACAAAGGACTGATTAATAAAATTTTTATAAGATTTTGCAATATGCACACTTTTATTATCCCTTATAATTTACATGATTTTTTGCTAGAATTATAGCAATACTTTGCATTCATAATTAAGGAGTAATTTTGACTTTCAATCCATATCCATTTGAGAAACTAAGAGCATTATTAGAATCTTGTGATACAAATGCTAATAAAACTGAATCCTGCAAACTACATTCAAGTAGTGGTTTAAATTTAAGCATAGGTGAACCAGCGTTTCCTTCACCCACAAAAGTCGTGCAGGCTTTGTGTGATAATGCAAGTCTTATCCGCTATTATCCCACACTAGATTCTAAACTACCAGAAGCCCAAAGGGAGTTTTTTTATAAGCGATTTAATATCGCGTTAAAAGAAGAAGAGTTAATCCCTACTTTTGGGTCAAGAGAGGTGCTTTTTAACTTTACACATTTTATATTCACAAGTGATATATGTAAGAAGCAAAATAAGCCAACATTAGCTTTCCCAAATCCATTCTATCAAATCTATGAAGGCGCACAGATTGCAAATCATGCCGATGCGATTTATATGCCCCTAAATGAGCAAAATGACTTTAAACCCAAACTTTTAGAATCTGATTTAAGAAAAGTTAGCATGGTTATCCTTAACTCGCCAAATAATCCAACAGGACAGATTCTAAATAGAGAAGAGCTTATGGAGTGGGCAAAACTCGCACTTGAATATGACTTTATTTTAGTAAATGATGAGTGTTATAGTGAGATTTACAAAGATAATGCCCCGCCTAGCTTACTTGAAGCATGCAAGGCTATTGGCAATACTTCATTTAAAAATAGCTTTGTTATCAACTCTATCTCAAAGCGGCTTTCTGCGCCGGGTTTAAGAAGTGGCTTTATAGCTGGAGATTCTAATATCTTAAAAGATTATAAGGTGTTTCGCACCTATGTTGGTATCAGTATGCCTCTAACCTTGCAAAAGGCAAGTATAATCGCATGGCAGGAAGATGAATACGCAGAAAGCATACGCAAAAAGTTTGCTAAGAATCTAGAGATAGCACAAGAGATTTTCCCGCATACTCGTGTATATCCTTATACATTTTATCTATGGCTATGTGTCGCAAATACAAGACATAAGATTCCAAAAGATTTTACTAGTGATATGCTTTTCACACAGGAGCTATATAAAAGAAGCGGACATAAGGTATTGCCCGGCTCATTTCTTGGACGAGAGAAAAGCGGCATGGGATATGTGCGTATCGCCCTAACACATGAAGAAGATATAATGAGAAAAGCCCTATTAGATATAAAAGAGTGCTATGAATATTTCATAAAAAGAGATTAGCTATGAATACAATATCTATGGGATTAGCAAATATCGCAAGTAAGCCATGCAAGGAACAAATAAGCAATGCCGCAGGACTGCTTATCATATCGCCACAAAGTTTTGCAAACTTTATGGCAGATTCTACACATACAAAGCATATTCACATAGCCATCGCTTCAGGCGTGGAAGCGGCAAAAAGGACTAACGAGATTTTTACACTATGCTATCAAATCGCCCTGCAAAGCATAGATATTGAGATACAGCCAACAGATTCTATATTTACAGATTCACTGCAATATTATACAAATTTTCTCCCAAGCTTTAAGCCCAAACGCTTTTCTCTTAAAAAAGATAAAGAGATACAAAAGGCCCAACCAATACAAGATAGCACAGAATCTACTATGCGTCTAAGATTTAATCAAGCAGTAATGAACTTTCAAGATAAGCAAATACGCATTGATAAACAACAAACAGAAGCGACTAAAGCACAGGGGCATTGCGGCTTTGAAGTAAGAGTGTGCGTGAAAGCAAACTCACAAGTATCCCCAGACATAGAATCTATGTATGCCTTGCAAACCGCATTGCTTAGTCTTTTTGGAATCTTTAAACATGATGAAATGGCAGCCATCGCACAAATGCGTTTAATGAGATAGGTTTTAGTAGAGATTTATACCAATTGTATTTTATTTTGATAGATACCTATTGATTATATTTTTTTGCAATCTTATTTTTACATAAAGTAACATTTGTATATTCTATTAGTTTATAATTGTAACTATTTTTCCATAATACAAAAGCGATAAAAAGTGTATTTTATATACTTTTTATCGTAAAATAGGCTTTTTTCTGTGTAATTTTATAGAATCTCGCAATGTCCTATTTTTTCTTCTTATTGTTTAGCCAATAATGATAATTTTATACTAAAACTTGTAAATATGTAACAATTTATAATTTTTACAAAATAAAAAAGTGTATATTATTATCAATTTAAGCTAAATTTAATGTTTAAAATGCAATTCTTACTTTCAAGGATTTAAATCCCCAAACACTCTTGCAATCGCAAGTATTTCAATTTTAGGAGAACGACATGGCAAGTATTTTTGAGAATAAGCAGTTTAAGGTAACACCTTCTAAATATTCACCAAAACTTTTGGAAATGGTTTTTACGAAAGAGGTTATTGCACAATTTTTGAAAGAAGTGGAGCAATATCCAGTGCAAGCACTTGAGTATAAATCTTTCTTGCGATTCAGAGTGGCGGAGATTCTTAATAAACTATGCGATAACAAATTGCAAAAAGTATTGCAAAACGCACTAAGCAATAGAGATCAAGGGGCATTGCTTGTGAATCCAGAGGGCATTAATGATGTAGCACAAGGCGATGATATGGTAAAAATTGCTACTGCGTTCGTGCATTTAATAGGTCGCTCAAACTTTGATGATATGACAGGCAAATATTATGCTAGATGGGCGGTTGTTAATACTGATAATTCAGATAGTTATTTACGCCAACCGCAAAAGCCACTTGAATTGCATAATGATGGCACTTATGTGAATCAAACCACAGATTATGTATTAATGTATAAAATTGATGAGCAAAATATGAAAGGTGGAGATTCTCAACTTTTACACCTTGATGATTGGGAAGATTTAGATAAATATTTCAATCATCATTTAGCAAAACGCGTTATTAAATGGTCTGCACCGCCAAGCAAAAATGTAACAGAAGATGCTTATCACCCGGTATTTGAAGTCGATGCTGATGGTCGTCCCGTTATGCTTTTTATCGATCAATTTGCGCAACCAAAAGATTATGAAGAAGGCACTTGGCTTGCAGATATGGGAGACTCGCTAGAAAATAGCAAGAATAAGCTATCATTCCCTGTGCCAGTGGGACAATTCCTACTTATCAACAATCTTTTCTGGCTACATGGTAGAGATAAGTTTGAAAGACATGAGAATTTGCGTAGAGAGCTTATGCGTCAAAGGGGCTATTTCTCATTCACTTCAAACCCTTTTAAAGCCTATCATGGATTAAAAAAAGCAGCTATATAATTGTTGCATTTTATAAAGTAAGCAAAGAAATTCATCAGTCAATGAGAGATTTTGTTTGCAGGACTTATTTATATCTACATTAAATATTGAATCAAAGTGTGCTGGACATGATTTTATTTTAAGTCTAGCATATCTCTAGATCTAGTGTTTTGAAATCTGACAAAATCTTGTCATTTTTGGTATTTTGGTGGAAAATCCAAGATAGATATTTCAGCCAAGTTTTAACATGGCAAGAGATGAGATTCTGTAAATCCATTTATAATGGTCTTTAAGCTAAAGATTCTTTTTTAATGGTTTTATTGTAGCGAGTAATTTGGGATTTCAGTCTTTAACATACCAATTTTAAGCTATAATGCAGAATCTTAAACTTATAGATTCTAAGTCAGCAAAATGTGTATTACACATGCGTTGTAAAGGGAAAAATATGATATATGATTTTGTTATTGTTGGTGGTGGTATTATCGGTATGTCTGTTGCTATGCAGCTTATGGACGCATATCCGGGCATGAAAGTCGCATTATTGGAGAAAGAGGCAACTGCCGGGCAGCATCAAACTGGGCATAATAGTGGCGTTATCCATGCGGGTGTGTATTATACACCCGGGAGTTTGAAAGCGAAGTTTTGCTTTGAGGGAAATAAGGCAACAAAGGCTTTTTGCGATGAAAATGGGATTAAATACGACATTTGCGGTAAATTATTGGTAGCAACAACGCCGCTTGAAATGGAGCGTATGAAAGCGTTATGGGAACGCACAGAGGCAAATGGCTTGGAACGCACATGGCTAGATTCCAAAGAGTTGCAAGAGAGAGAGCCAAATATCACTGGGCTTGGGGGTATTTTCTTCCCATCAAGTGGCATTGTAAGCTATGTGGAAGTAACACAGGCTATGGCAAAACGCTTTCAAGAAAAAGGTGGAAGTATTTTTTATAGCACAGAGGTTGTGGGCTTGGTAGAACACTCGCAAGGCATGATAGTCCAAACTACAAAAGGACAATATGAGAGTCGCTATCTTGTTACTTGCTCTGGGCTTATGTCTGATAAGCTTGTGAAAATGCTAGGTATCACACCGGATTTTGTGATTTGCCCTTTCCGTGGCGAGTATTATCGTCTCCAAAGTCAGCATAATCAAATCGTAAAGCACCTTATCTATCCTATCCCTGATCCTAGTGTGCCTTTTCTTGGAGTGCATTTGACACGAATGATTGATGGAAGTGTAACAGTTGGTCCTAACGCTGTGCTTGCTTTTAAACGCGAGGGATACACAAAAACTGATATTTCTATCGATGATATTGCAGAGATGATAACACATTCAGGCATTCGAAAAGTGATATATAAGAATCTAAAAACCGGGCTTGTTGAAATGAAAAATTCATTCTGCAAAGGTGGCTATCTTAAACTCGTGCAAAAATACTGCCCAAAACTCACAAAAGAAGATCTAAGCCCATATCCTGCTGGTGTGCGCGCTCAAGCTGTGAGTAACTCTGGTGAATTAATCGAAGATTTTCTTTTTGTAAATACACCAAGGTCTGTGCATGTATGTAACGCCCCAAGCCCAGCTGCAACCTCTGCTATCCCAATAGGCGCACATATTTTAGAAAAAGTAAAGGAAATGCTTGAGGCATAATTCTTTTTTGCTTTATTGTTAGTCTTTTAGATTTTCAGTAGGGTGATTGCTTCCTTGCTGGATTCTGCAATAAGTAGTCTTATTGAGTAAATTATCTGGCCTTTTGTAAGTTAATAAGTCTATGTGGTTATAGGCAATTATACTTTTTGCTAATTTAGTTTTTATTTTTCAGGCTTGTAAGATTCTATAAATCATGTCTCTAAAATCTATTTCCTAATTTTATTTTTTTGTGTATATGGAAGCTAAATAATAAGATAACATCCAACAAATCTTTTAGATTCTATGTTAGAGCAAACAATAATCTACAAAATGTAATATTACTTTTTTGATATAAATTTCTTGAATCTGATATACAACAAGCTAGATTTGTGTATATATTTAGTCGCTTTTAAAACTTTTATATCTTCGCTATGTGAATAAGATTTTAAAGTCTTTATATATTTTATCTAGCATAAAAATTCTTTTTCTTCATTTGAAATCTTTATTTGCACCTATTTATATAATATAATTCTACATTATTCATCATAAAAGGCATATCATGCAGTATGACAAAACACCATCATTACTTTTTATGCGTTGGCGTTTATTTTACGCACATAAAATGGCTAGATTCTCACTTTTTTGTTTTGTTTTTATCTTTATTGTGAGTTTATTCGCACCATTTTTAGCAAATGACAAGCCTTTGCTTATTTATAAAAACAATTCGTTTTATTTTCCTATTTTTATAGATTATAGTGAGATTGAATTTGGCGGGGATTTTTATACGACACCAGATTATAAAGATCCATATGTTAGGAATCTTTTTGCAAATGATTTTATACTTTATCCCTTAATAGAGTATGCTGCTGATAGTATCGATTGGAATCTAAAAGGCATACCGCCTACACCACCAAGCAGGGAGCATATTTTAGGGACTGATGATCAAGGCAGAGATGTTTTTGCGAGATTATTATATGGCTTACGCACTTCACTGCTTTTTGGGATAATTTTGAGTGTGTGTAGCGTGTGTATTGGCGTTATTATCGGTGGTATGCAGGGCTATTATGGTGGGCTTATTGATTTATTTGGGCAGAGGGCTTTAGAGATTTGGAGTGGTATGCCGACACTTTTTGTGATTATCATTGTATCAAGCTTTATATTGCCGACATTTTGGATTATTTTAGGGATTGTGCTGCTTTTTAGCTGGACTAGTATTGTGGGTGTGGTGCGTGCGGAGTTTTTAAGGGCAAGGACACAGGATTATGTTAAGGCTTCAAAAGTTTTGGGTTTTAGTGATTTACATATTATGTTTGTGCATATTCTGCCTAATGCTTTAATTGCGACTATTACTTATTTGCCTTTTATTACCATTGGGAGTATTACGACACTTGCTACGCTTGATTTTTTGGGCTTTGGTATACCGCTTGGGAGTGCAAGCCTAGGGGAGCTACTCAATCAAGGTAAAAATAATATACAAGCACCACATTTAGGTATAGCTGGATTTCTTGTTATGTCTATTGTGCTATCTTTGCTTGTATTTATTGGAGAGGGGGTAAGGGTAGCTTTTAGTGAGAGTAAGCATTGAAATATTAAAAACTTTACAAGTTTATGTTATCATAAACGATTATTATTTTACATTTGAAGGATTTTATATGAAATTATCCGAGATAAAGGAACTCATCCAGCTCTTTAATGATTCAGATCTTGCTTCTCTCCGCTTAGAGCAAGAAAACTTCTTGCTAAAACTAAGTAAAGAAGGTAAAAAGCTAAAAGCAGACAAAGTTATCCAGCAAGTAGCACAAGCCACACCCACACAAAAGATAGAAGTTGCACCTGCAACACAAACAATAGAATCTAGTCCAAAACCTGCAAATGCAAATAATGCTGATTTTATCACTTCTCCTATGGTAGGCACATTTTACCGCTCACCAAGCCCGGGTGCAGCACCCTATGTAAGTGTGGGTGATACGATTAAAAAGGGACAGACAATAGGCATTGTTGAAGCGATGAAGATTATGAATGAGATTGAAGCAGAGTTTGACTGCAAAATCGTAGAGATAGAGGTAAATGACGCACAGCCTGTTGAGTATGGCACAAAGCTTGTTATGGTTGAGAGAATCTAGGGGTATCTTATGGGTAATGCAAAGACAACAGAGAGTAAGCAGCGAGACACAAATGAAAATAGCGGCGTTGTAAAAAAGAAATTGCAACGCATTCTTATCGCAAATCGTGGTGAGATTGCCCTGCGTGCTATACGCACGATTCAAGAGATGGGAAAACAAGCCATTGCGATACACTCTATCGCTGATAAAGATACACATTATCTTGAAGTAGCCGATGCGAAAGTGTGTATTGGTGGGGAAAAAAGTAGTGAGAGCTATCTCAATATCCCAGCTATTATGAGTGCGGCGGATTTATTTGAAGCGGATGCGATATTTCCCGGATATGGCTTTTTGAGTGAGAATCAAAACTTTGTTGAGATTTGCGAACATCATAATATTGAGTTTATCGGTCCTAGCAAAGAAGTAATGATGATAATGAGTGATAAATCAAAGGCAAAAGACTGCATGAAAGAAGCGGGTGTGCCTGTGATTGTAGGGAGTGATGGGGCATTAAAAAGCTATAAAGAAGCCTTAGAGGTAGCAGATAAAATCGGCTATCCTGTCATACTCAAAGCCGCAGCAGGTGGTGGTGGCAGGGGTATGCGTGTCGTGCCTGATAAAGGGCTTTTAAAGAATCTATATTTAGCTGCTGAGAGTGAGGCATTAAGTGCATTTGGCGATGGCACAATTTATATGGAAAAATTTATTAATAAGCCAAAGCATATTGAAGTGCAAATTCTAGCTGATAAGCATGGTAATGTCGTGCATATTGGCGAGAGAGATTGCTCTATGCAGAGACGACAGCAAAAATTGATTGAAGAGACTCCAGCGGTTGTCTTAAGCGATGAGGTAAGGAAGAACTTGCTTGATACTGCCATTAAAGCGGCTAAGCATATTAAATATGTCGGTGCGGGGACTTTTGAATTTCTACTCGATTCTAATAATAAAGACTTTTACTTTATGGAGATGAATACGCGTTTGCAAGTCGAACACACCGTGAGTGAAATGGTAAGCGGACTTGATCTAGTAGAGTGGATGATACGCATAGCAGAAGGCGAGAAGCTACCTAGTCAAGATTCTATTACATTTAAAGGGCATAGTATAGAGTGCAGAATCACAGCAGAAGACCCGGAGAAGTTTTATCCATGTCCGGGTAAAATCACAGAGTGGATTGCCCCGGGTGGTGCGAATGTAAGGCTTGATACACATGCTTATGGTGGCTATGTCGTGCCTATGTTTTATGATTCTATGATTGGCAAACTCATTGTGTGGGGTGCGACACGACAAGAAGCTATAAAACGCATGAAACGCGCCTTAAAAGAGTTTAAAATCGCAGGGATTAAAACGACTATTCCATTCCATATAAAGATGATGGATAATAAAGATTTTGAAGATTCCAGAATCTATACAAAATACTTAGAGACGGAATATAAACTTGGCTAGATTCCATTCTATAATGATTAGTAACGAATAGGGAGTTGAAAATGGCATATATCGTAAAAATCGATCAAGGCAAAGCGAAAATATATGATGGTGGATCTTATAAAAGATCGGTCGGTTCAAATGTAATTGCATGTGATTGTGATGATGAGTGGGTGGCACGTGTAGAGAAAAATGTAGTCAAGCAGTATAGTATAAGTGGATCTTATAAAAGGACATACCCCGATAGAGATGCTGTAGGTGTAAATGTGGGCGGTGGTAGCATTGCTATAAGACTTGCTAATGGCAAAGTAAAAGAATATAAAGCTTCTAGTGGCTCTTATGTCAAGAGTTATTAACCTATAAAATATATTTTAGAATCTTTTATAAACAAACGATTTATCTACACAATAAGTTTAGTTTTGGCGGTGTTGGGATTTAATGTTTTTTCGTGTTGCATTTGCTTTTCATGTGAGTTATGATTGTGTTGCATAAGGTGTGGGCATAACTTAAAGTGAAGTTTATGCGTCTATATTCAAATGTAGTTTAGCTTTCTGTGATGAACCTTATATTAAATATTAAAACAACCAATTTGCAAAAGCAAGTAGAAATCTTTAAAACCCTTTTTATTATTTTAATCGCATTAAAAGTATGTAAGTTCGCATTAATGTAATCCTATTAGAATCTTTTGCATTTTTACCATAGGCTAAAAAGAGTCTCTAAAACCATGGGCTTTGAGCAATTATGTGGCAATCCAACATAATCCCACACTTAATTGGCTGCAGTTTTAAGCCCCACATTTTGTGCGATATGGCACGACTGGAATAAGCTGACAATAAACGTTTCTTTCTAGATGTAAATATTCAAACTATTGTCAGTTTATCCCTGTATGAGTATTTTAGATTTTATAACACTTGGAATTTCATATATCCACACAATATTCCATTTACCCTTGATTTGTTTTTTTTGTAGAATGCCAACTTCATTACAAATTTTAAGGAGAAATCATGGGATTTAAAAAGAGTATAAAGACAAGTGTTTTATCATTGGCACTT